>DAIRSS010000186.1:0-1015 GCA_036804285.1 Ilumatobacteraceae bacterium | reverse complement strand
GGAAGAAGAACTGCGGACGATAATTGTTGAAGAACGGCTTGTGACGGCCACCCTCTTCCTTGTTCAACACGTACACCTGACCCTCGAAATTGGTGTGCGGCGTGATCGAACCCGGCTTGCACAACACCTGACCGCGCTCCACATCTTCTTTCTTCGTGCCGCGCAGCAACGCACCAATGTTGTCGCCCGCCTGACCCTCATCGAGCAACTTGCGGAACATTTCCACACCCGTGCACGTCGTCTTCTGCGTGTCACGCAAACCAACGATCTCCACTTCGTCACCGGTGTGCACACGACCCTGCTCCACCTTGCCGGTCACCACCGTGCCACGACCCGTGATCGTGAACACATCCTCGATCGGCATCAAGAACGGCTTATCGAGCTCACGCTGCGGCTCAGGAATGTACGCGTCAGCAGCAGCCATCAACTCCATGACCTTGTCCTGCCACGCCGCGTCACCCTCGAGCGCCTTCAACGCCGACACCCGAACCACCGGAGCATCATCACCCGGGAACTCGTACTCGTTCAGAAGCTCACGAACCTCGAGCTCCACCAACTCGAGCAACTCCTCATCATCGACCATGTCACTCTTGTTCAACGCCACGATGATGTAGGGAACACCCACCTGACGAGCCAACAACACATGCTCACGCGTCTGCGGCATCGGACCATCCGTGGCCGCCACCACCAAAATCGCACCATCGACCTGCGCGGCACCCGTGATCATGTTCTTGATGTAGTCAGCGTGACCCGGCATGTCCACATGCGCATAGTGACGATTCGCCGTCTCATATTCGATGTGCGCGATCGAGATCGTGATACCACGAGCCTTCTCCTCAGGCGCCTTATCGATCTGATCGAACGGCGTGTACTCCGCCAAACCCTTATCAGCCAACGTCCGCGAAATCGCCGCCGTCAACGTCGTCTTACCATGGTCAATATGACCCATCGTTCCGATATTCACATGAGGCTTCGTACGCTCAAACTTCGCCTTCGACATGGCATTCTTTCCTTC
>DAIRSS010000185.1:0-1033 GCA_036804285.1 Ilumatobacteraceae bacterium | reverse complement strand
AGCACGACGGAAGCAAACGCTTCGTTGATCTCGACGAGATCGATGTCGTCCATGGTCAAGCCTGCGCGCTCCAGCACTTTCTTGGTGGCCGGGATTGGAGCAGTCAACATGAAGCGTGGGTCCTCTGCGGCCATCGCAAAGTTGACGAACCGTGCGCGTGGCTTGAGGCCGAGCTTCTTGGCCATCTCTTCGCTCATGATCAACACTGCAGTCGCACCGTCGGTGATCTGCGACGAGTTGCCTGCGGTAACGCGGCCACCTTCCTCAACCGGCTTGAACGACGGCTTGAGTGAGGCGAGCTTTTCCATCGACGTCTCACGCAGACCTTCGTCGGTGGTCATCATGTTTCCCTCTGCATCGAGCACGGGAATGATCTCGTTCTGGAAACGACCCTCGCGCGTCGCACGCTGAGCGAACTCTTGGGAGCGCACGCCGAACGCATCGAGGTCTTCGCGGGAGATGTTCCACTTTTCAGCAATCAATTCGGCCGAGATGCCCTGGCCAACGAGACCGCCTTGTGGTGCGTAACGGGTCTGTACTCGGGGACCGAATGGGAATCCGAAGTTGCGATCGGCAACCGAGGAGCCCATCGGCACTCGCGACATCACTTCGACACCACCTGCGACGACGATGTCGTATGCACCCGCGATGACGCCCTGAGCAGCAAAGTGCGCAGCCTGCTGGCTGGAGCCACACTGACGATCCACGGTCGTGCCGGGAACGGTGTCTGGCCAACCCGCTGCGAGAACCGCGTTGCGAGCGACGTTCAAGGCCTGCTCGCCAACCTGCATCACGCATCCCATGACGACGTCATCGATGCGAGCTGGGTCGACACCCGTGCGCTCGACGAGGGTGTTCATCACCTCGGCTGCAAGATCAACTGGGTGCCAGTTCTTGAGGCGTCCGTTGCGCTTGCCCAATGGACTGCGGACTGCATCGACGATTACTGCGGTGGTCATGGCGACTACCCCTTTCGTGTTGGTGGAGACGATGGGAATCGAACCCACGACCCCCTGCTTGCAAAGCAGGTGCT
>DAIRSS010000184.1:0-1064 GCA_036804285.1 Ilumatobacteraceae bacterium | reverse complement strand
CGACAAGGTCGCCGAACTCGGCCAGGGAGTCATCGACTTGGATGCCGAACGCGACGATGCGAATCCCTACGCCGTGGAGACGTTGCGCGATCGTGCACAGCAGACGAAGGCAGCACTCGCCGCAGGTGGCAACGTGCTGTATCAGCCGACGTTCTTCCGCGAAGACGACAACGGCATCGCGTGGGTCGGTCGCGCCGACTTCCTCGTCCCAGTCGATTCACTCACCTTTGAACCAGAGGACACGAAGCTCGCGCGCATCGCCAAAGTGAACGCGATCCTCCAGCTCTGCTCCTACGCGGAACACCTTGGCAAGATCCAGGACAAGGATCCCGAGTACATCCACGTCGTCACCGGTTCCGTCGAGGAGGGCAAGGTCTCCGTTCGCCTCGACGAAGTGTCGGCCTACTACCGGCGCATCAAGGACGACCTCGAGCGAGCCGTGCTCGACGGCTTCACCGGTCCCTCCGAGCCGATCCCCGTCGACTTCTGCACCATCTGTCGCTGGAACAAGGACTGCAATCGCACGTGGCGCGAGATGGACCACCTCTCGTTCGTCGCCGGACTCACCAATGCGCACCGTGAGACACTCGTCGAAGCAGGAGTCACCACACTCGCTGAGCTCGCCACTTCTTCCGACGACCTCGTCATCGATGACCTCGACGTCGACACCCTGCGCAAGCTGCAAGCCCAGGCGCGACTCCAGCTCGATGCGCGCACGCGCAAGGAGAACGACCCGAGTGCACTGCCGGGATACGAATACCTCTTCCCCACGCGCGAGTGGCGCGGGTTCAACCTGTTGCCCGAGCCGAATCCTGGCGACCTCTTCTACGACATCGAAGGTCACCCGTACCGCGGAGACGAGGGTCTCGAGTATCTCCACGGCTTTGCCTGGACGAACCCTGACGGCAGCAGCGACTACAAGGCGATCTGGGCCCACTCGCCTCAGGAAGAACGTGCGGCACTAATCGAGCTCGTGGAGTTCATCACGAACCGCCGCAAGCAACAAGGTTTCGAGAACATGCGCGTGTATCACTTCGGCCACTACGAGCCGACCACGCTCACCC
>DAIRSS010000183.1:0-1066 GCA_036804285.1 Ilumatobacteraceae bacterium | reverse complement strand
CGACGTCCATAGACACGCGGTTCGGCGAGTTTGGCGAGTGCTTCTTCGAGGGTGATCGTGAAGATCTGATCCTCTGAATCGATCGAGCGGCTCTCTTTGCCCTTGCTGATGTAGGGGCCGAAGCGACCGTTCTGGGCCGTGATGATCTCGCCATCTGTCGGGTCTGCACCGACATTGCGTGGGAGGTCGAGCAACTTGACCGCGTCTTCGAAGGTCAGGGTTTCGATCGTCATGGTCTTGAAGAGCGATGCCATCTTTGGCTTTTCTGCATTCGGCGGCAACTGCTCGGGAGTCCCCAGCTGCACGTACGGTCCGTACTTGCCGGTCTTCTTGAACACGGGGAGTCCATCGAGCTCACCGATCGGATCATCGAACTTCGGGCGAGCGAGGATCTCCACGGCGACGTCGACCGTGAGTTCGTCGGGTGCCATGCTGTCGGGGATCGCAGCGGTCTGTTCGCCACAGCGGATGTACGGTCCGTACTTGCCGGGGCGTGCCTCGATGGTGTCACCAGAGACTGGATGCTTCCCAACTTTGAATGCGTTCAACGTGGCGGCATCGATGTTGTCGATGTTGTGGTCGACGAGCGGCTTGAGGCCCGGAAGCTCCTTGCCGTTGCCGAAGTAGAACTCGCCAAGCCATGTGTCGCGGGCGCGTTTCCCTTCGGCGATCTCGTCGAGTTCTTCTTCGACGGTCGCGGTGAACTTGTAGTCGACGAGGGTGGTGAAGTGGTCCTTCAACAGGCGGACCACCGCGAAGGCGGTCCACGAGGGCACGAGCGCCTGGCCCTTCTTCCACACGTAGCCGCGGTTGATGATGGTGCCGAGGATCGACGCGTACGTCGACGGGCGACCAATGCCTTCCTCTTCGAGCTTCTTGACGAGTGTCGGTTCCGTGTACCGAGCCGGTGGTGTCGTGCGGTGTGCGTTCGACTTGAGTGACTCGATGGTGACGCCGTCGCCGACCTTCAGGTCTGGCAGTAATGCTTCTTTTTCTTCTTCGGCTGCGTCGTCGTCGGTCTCTTGGTATGCCTGGCGATAGCCGGCAAAGGAGATCGTCGTTCCGC
>DAIRSS010000182.1:0-1068 GCA_036804285.1 Ilumatobacteraceae bacterium | reverse complement strand
AGACCACCGAATGAGTCGGCGATGTAGGCGACTTCGACGCCCATCGACTTGCACATGCGACCGAAGGCGACGATCTCTGCTGGAGTGCGGTCACTCACCTGCATCATGTTGAGCGCGACGCGGTAACCCAGTCGGTGGAGTTCTTCGATCGCGGGAGCGAGCGGTTCCACTTCCTTGTACAGCGCGGCGAAGCGCACCATGTCGACGCGGCTGTTCGCCTTTGCGGCGAAGACCTGACGAATTGCTGCGACGGGATCTGCTGCAGAGACGATGTCCTTGGCGTTCATCATCACCGCGACGGTGCGTTCGGGGGCAATGTTCAAACCAGAGAGGAACTCGTCGGTCGTGAATGCGGTCGGTCCGAGGTATCGATCTGCGCCGAAGCGGCGGAAGCCCATCTCGATGACGTCCACGCGGGCTCGCTCCATGGCGTCCACGTAACGGCGGATCAGGTCGGCCGAGTAGTCCCAGTCGTTGTAGTAGCCGCCGTCGCGCAGCGTGCAATCAACAAGGGTCACCTTCTGTGCAGAAGTCACTGTCCTGAATTCTACCGAGGTTGGCGCGTCAGTTGCCGCAGGTCAGTTCGTTCTGGGGCACGACGAGATCGATGAGGTAGCCATCAACGGCCTTCGTGACGCAGGCATTCGCGCCGTAACCCGTGTGCTGGTTTGCGCTCACCACGATGAGGATTCCTTGCTCGAGTTTCTTGGCCATCTTGCGTGTCGACTCGAGCGGGGTCGCCGCATCACCGGTGGTGCCGACGACGACGATCGGTCCTGCACCCTTGCCGGTGATCTCTACGCGCGGTGCTGGTGGGATCGGCCACAGTGCACACGAGTAGCCGTAGGCGAAGTTCGCGCCGAGGCGTGGTGCAATAGCGACGAACTCATCGACTTTCGAATTCACTTCCTCGACGCTCGTCGCGCCTGGATCATCGAGGCACGAGATTGAGAGGAACGCTTCGAGTTCGTTGCCGTACGTGCCGTCGTCTTGTCGCTGGAAGTACTGGTCGTACAGGCTGAGGAGACCTGAGCCATCTCCGAGTTGCGCGCTCTTGAGCGCAGCTTC
>DAIRSS010000181.1:0-1082 GCA_036804285.1 Ilumatobacteraceae bacterium | reverse complement strand
GCGAGGTCGTAAGCACGCTCCTCGGTCCGCTTCCTGATCCGCTCGACAAGTGCTCAAACTGCAGTTACTTCACTCAGCGCACCCAACTCGGTCACTGACGGGGCGTTCCGCTCGGGGTGCTCGTGTCCTGTGGCATAGTGAGGAAATGGCCGTGAACATTGAGCAGGTCATCGACCTCGATCGATATCCCATCCATCGTCAAGTCCCAGAACGTGCGGCGCTTGTGGCGAGCGTCCAGAGCGAGATCCGCTCGGTGGGTTGCGCGGTCATCAAGCAATTCGTCAAGCAGAGTGCGATTCCGTCGCTCGTCGCCGAAAGCGACAGTGTGGCCCACCTCGGTCACCGCAACTTCAATCGAACCAATCCGTACTTCACCACGCTCCCGCCGGACCTTCCGGACACCCATCCGCTTCGTCGCTTCTACGATCGTTCGAACGCGTTCGTTCCCGCGGACAACTTCGGACCGGACAGCATCATTCGCAACATCTACGAATGGCCCGACTTCGCACCGTTCATCCAGGAGGTGCTGGAGGAGCCATCGTTCTATCGATATGCGGATCCGCTGGCGGATGTGATCATCAACTTGGCGGAGGAGGGCAATGGATTTCCATGGCACTTCGACACCAACAACTACACCGTCACCTTGGCGATCCAGAACGCCGAGTCCGGTGGAGAGTTCGAATACAGCCCGAATCTGCGCACCCCGACGGATGAGAACTACGACGGAGTTGGTCGTGTCCTCGATGGTGATCAGTCGCTCATTCGAACGTTGCATCTCGAACCAGGTGACCTGCAGATCTTCAAGGGTCGATACTCGCTGCACCGCGTGACGCCGCTTGCCGGACCGACCATGAGGTACGTCGCGATCTTCAGTTTCACGGAGATCGAAGGTGTCGTCGGAAGTCCGGAGCGCACGAGGCAGCTCTATGGCCGTGTGCTTCCCATCCACTTGGAGCGCGCCGGTCACCGTGGCGACGCTCTTGTGGATTAGCCGAGCGCGTCACGGTAGGCTCTCCCGAGTTGAGAACGGGGCCATAGCTCAGTTGGTAGAGCGCTTGCATGGCATGCAAGAGGTCAGGGGT
>DAIRSS010000180.1:0-1088 GCA_036804285.1 Ilumatobacteraceae bacterium | reverse complement strand
GACCACACCATCACCCTCGAGAATCAGCTCGTGACCCTGCACCCCACCGGCATCGCCCTCGCCGCCCTGGCCACCTTCGTCAGTGGATTCATCTGGTTCGGCCCGAAGACGTTCTTCCCGGTCTGGTGGAAGGCGATGGGACACTCGGCACCGCTCGATCCGAAGACCTTCAACATGGGCAAGGTGTTCGGAGGGACCCTCGCCGGCGTCATCGCCCAGGCGTTCGTTTGCGATGTGATCCTCACCGGCATCCGCGCCGGTCAGCCGACCCTGTCGATCGGTCAGGGGGCCGCGTGGGGCTTTCATCTTGGCCTCGTCGTCGCCGCGGCGTCGCTCTCGCATCGCCTCTTCGCTGGCCATGGCGTCACGGCGTGGATCCTCGAGGTCGGCAACGACGTGCTCAACTTCACCCTGATGGGTGCCATCCTCGTGGCGGTGGGATGAGCGTGTCTCGATGCACCACCCGATGAAGCACTCGACCCTGCACGCCGCAATCATCGGCAGCTTCCTCGAACGGGAGCGCCCCCCGACGCTGCAGGAGCTCGCCGCCCACTTCGGATGTGACGAACCGACGGCCCGCGCCGGGCTCAGGGCGCTGGCCGAGTACCACGGCGTGGTCCTCCACCCAACCACCGACGAGATCTGGGTCGCCCACCCGTTTTCGGCGGCTCCCACCACCTTCGTGGTGCGGGCCGGCGGAAAGACCTGGTGGGGCAATTGCGCCTGGTGCTCACTCGGCGTGGCGGCCCTCGCCGGGGGTACGGCGACGATCGAGACACGGATTGGCGCGCTGGAGGCACCGGTGACCATTCGCATCGAGAGTGGCACACTTCGCGACACGGAGTATGTGGTGCATTTCCCGATCCCGATGCATCAGGCTTGGGACAACGTCATCTACACCTGTTCGGTGATGCTCCTCTTCCGCTCGGAGGCGCAGGTCGACGACTGGTGCGCGGCACGTGGGGTCGCCAAGGGGGACGTTCGTCCCCTCGAGCAGATCTGGCGGTTCGCCACCGACTGGTATGGACGGCATGCCAGCCCGACGTGGACCAAATGGTCTGTGCAGGAGGCTATTGCACTCTTCGCCA
>DAIRSS010000179.1:0-1112 GCA_036804285.1 Ilumatobacteraceae bacterium | reverse complement strand
TTGCGCGCGCAGCAGCCTTCTGATTGCCGTCGGTGACGTCACGACTCCGCGGCTTGACGTCAACTGGTGTAACAGAAGGCTTACTCATGGCCTTCAGGCTACTTACTTCCTACTTCGTGGCGTTCGCTGGCTTTCGGAAGTACAGGTACATGACGGGGAGCAAGTAGGCGAAGTACGTGATCACACGGATGTTCTCTGCTTCTCTGTGCCAGCCGAACAGTCCACGCATGAAGTCATAGAACGTGCCCTTTGCCCAGATTCCAGAGTCGATGCTCCACGCCGGCTGCACGAACCAGCTGTCACCTGCTTGAACGTCTCCGACGATCAGCTCACGGAATTCGTGTACGAACTTGCCCGCGAGACCAGCGGCGAACAGAAGCAACAGCACCGCGGTGATGGTGAAGAAGGCCTTCAAGTTGACCTTCCGTCCACCCGCAAACACCGCATAACCGAGAACCACGGAAACCGCAAGACCAATGAGTCCGCCAATCACCACGCTTGAACCACTTGCGCTCTCGGTTTCTGCGCTCAGCAAGAAGAGTGCCGTCTCGAGTCCTTCGCGCACGACTGCGACGAATGCAATGACGAGCACTGCGGTCTTGGCTGAGCGATCGATCTTCTCACGAAGCTCTGCGCTCAGGTTCTGAGAGTTCTTGCGCATCCAGAAAATCATGTGCGTGAGCACAGATGCCGCAGCGAGTGCGATGACACCTTCGACGGCGTATTCGGCGTTTCCATGCAGACCGTCAACGAGGACGTAGATCAGCGTTCCGGCAATGAGGCACGCGACGATCGCAGCTGCGGTGCCCATCCAGACGTACTTCGCTTCATGTCGGCGATTCGTCTTCGTCAGATACGTGAGAAGGATCGCAATGATGAGGGACGCTTCGAGCCCTTCGCGCAGGGTGATGAGGAAACTGGTGACCATTCCTAGATGTTAGGCATGCCTAACATCTGCTCGCAACTTGTGCGCTATCCCTTGCGGGACAAGAGGATGGCGGTGACGACCTTGCCGTCAGCCTTGCCCTTGGAGGCCTTCATCACCGCACCGACGATGGCGCCGAGGGCCTTCTCTTCACCGGCGCAGTATTTCGCCCAGGCATCTGGCTGGG
>DAIRSS010000178.1:0-1133 GCA_036804285.1 Ilumatobacteraceae bacterium | reverse complement strand
TCGGAGGCGAGCACTCGATCCAAACGGAATCCGAGGAACGGCTTGGCGTGGGTGACGGCCTCGACGAGCGCGGCGGGATCGCTCGAGGCGAGTTCGCCCGGGTCCTTGCCCGGTGGGAACTTGGCGACGCTCACCTGCACCTCGTAGCGCTTCTCCCATTCATAGAAGCGCTCGGCGGCACCTTGACCCGCAGCATCCGCGTCGAACGCGAGCACGACCTTGTTGGCGAAACGCTTGAGCAGGCGCACGTGTTCTTCGGTCAGTGCGGTACCGCACGTCGCCACTGCGCGTGTCACACCTGCGCGATGGAAGCCGATCACATCCGTGTAGCCCTCACACACGATGACTTCGTCGGCAGCCACCACGCTCGCCTTCGCCCAATTCAACCCGTACAGCGTCTTGGACTTGGCATAGATCGTCGTCTCGGAGGAGTTCTTGTACTTCGCGGGATCGGTCGAGCCGGGCAGGATGCGACCACCGAAGGCGACCGCATCACCGGAGTCGGTGAAGATCGGGAACATCACTCGCGCGCGGAACGAATCCTGTGGTCGACCGCGCTTGTTGACGAAGGCAAGACCGACTTCTTGCAACACCTCGATCGGCGTGCCGAGACCCTTGGCGAGCTGGTCCCAATCATCGGGAGCCCAGCCGAGTTTGAACTGTCGCGCGACGTCACCAGCGAGACCTCGCTCACGCAGGTAGTCGCGGGCGGCCCGCGCATCCGGCGCCGTGAGGAGCCGCTCGTGATACCACTCCACGGCCGAGTTCATCACCTCGATCAGGCGCTTGCGGTGCTGACGATCCTTGCCCTGGCCGGCGGATGTGTAGGTGAGCTGCATGCCCACCTTGTTGGCGAGGTGCTCGATGGCACCGACGAAGTCGAGGTGCTCGATCTCTTGGACGAACTTGAACACGTCGCCCGACGCACCGCAGCCGAAGCACCGGTAACGCTTGGTCTCCTCGCGCACGTTGAACGAGCCGGACTTCTCCGCATGGAACGGACACAGACCCACCCAGTTGCGCCCTACTCGGCGCAGCTGGAGGTATCCCTGGACGACGTCAACGAGCGAGACGGTGTCCCGCAGGCGTTCGATGTCGTCTTCGGCGATGGCCACCTAGCGAAGGCTAGTTCT
>DAIRSS010000177.1:0-1153 GCA_036804285.1 Ilumatobacteraceae bacterium | reverse complement strand
CGGCGTCATCATCACCTCCCGATCGGATGCCTTCGTCGGCGACTTGACTCGAATCTTGTTCGGGCAACTCCTCGGTATCGATTCAACTGATATCGCATGGCAGGTCGTCGCACTCGTCATCGTTGCTTCAACCGCGTTCGTCTGTAGGCGACCCTTCCTCCTCCTCACGATCGACGACGGGCTCGCGCGTACGTCGGGGTTTTCCGTTCGACTCTTCCACAACGTGCTCCTGATGATTGTCGGCATCACGGTCGTGGCGAGTTTCCAGACCGTCGGCACACTCCTCGTCCTCGGCATGTTGGTTGCTCCGGCTGCTACTGGAGCGCTCTTCGCTCGACGAATCGAGTCGATGATGCTGATCGCGGCAGCCGTCGGCATCGTGTCGACGTATGTCGGGCTCCTCCTCAGCTACCACTTCGACCTTGCGGCAGGCGCGTCGATCGTGCTCGTTGCCGTCGCCGTATTCGCCATCGCAGCGACATTCCACGAACTGCGCTCTGCTCGCCGGCGCCATGACGAGCTCCCCCACGCCCACGGACACGTCCACCTATGAGCACATCGGTGATTTCCGCTTCACACCTCAGTGTCGGTTATGGTCACCGAGCAGTCGTCGACCACATCGACTTCGCACTCACACCCGGTGACCTACTGGTGTTGATCGGCACGAACGGCTCGGGAAAGTCGACACTGCTCAAGACGCTCGCTGGTCTCATCCAACCCGTAACCGGCGAACTCCTCGTGAACGGCGGTCGCGCAGGAAGTCAACCACGAACCGTCGCCTATCTCCCACAACACCCCGTGTCGTCGCACACACTTCCGCTGTGCGTGCACGACGTCGTCGGCATGGGACGTTTCGCTCGGCTCGGACTCTTCGGTCGCTCGAGCGACGACGACCGTCGTGTCGTGCTCGAGTCGATGAAGCGAACGGGAATCGACTCCCAGGCGAACCTCCCACTGCGCGACCTGTCTGGCGGTCAGCAGCAACGTGCCCAACTCGCACAAGTGCTTGCCCGCGAGGCCGACGTGCTCCTCTTGGACGAGCCCACCGCTGGTCTCGACATCTCGGGCCGTCGACTGGTGAATGACATCATCGAACAAGAGCGCCGTCGCGGGGTCACCGTCGTGATGGCAACCCACGAACTCAGCGACGCCG
>DAIRSS010000176.1:0-1192 GCA_036804285.1 Ilumatobacteraceae bacterium | reverse complement strand
ACTCCATGATCTTGGCGACGACGCCGGCGCCGACGGTCTTGCCGCCTTCGCGAATGGCAAAGCGCAGACCCTCTTCCATCGCAATCGGGTGGATCAGCTTGACCGTGATCGACACGTTGTCGCCAGGCATCACCATCTCCTTGCCCTCGGGCAACTCGATCGCCCCCGTCACGTCCGTCGTGCGGAAGTAAAACTGGGGACGGTAGTTGTTGAAGAACGGCGTGTGACGGCCGCCCTCGTCCTTGCTCAGCACATACACCTCAGCCGTGAAGTGCGTGTGCGGCTTGATCGAGCCGGGCTTGCACAGCACCTGGCCGCGCTCCACCTCTTCACGCTTGGTGCCGCGCAGCAAAATACCCACGTTGTCCCCCGCCTGGCCCTGGTCCAAGAGCTTGCGGAACATCTCCACGCCCGTGCAGGTCGTCTTGGCCGTGGCCTTGATACCCACAATCTCAATCTCCTCGCCCACCTTGACAATGCCGCGCTCCACGCGACCCGTCACCACCGTGCCACGGCCCGAAATCGAGAACACGTCTTCCACCGGCATCAGGAACGCACCGTCCACCGCACGCTCAGGCGTGGGAATGTAGCTGTCCAGCGCCTCGGCCAGCTTCATGATCGCGCCCTCGCCCAGCTCGCCCTTGTCGCCTTCCAGCGCCAGCTTGGCCGAACCCTTCACGATCGGGGTGTCGTCACCCGGGAAGTCGTACTTGGACAGCAGCTCGCGCACCTCCATCTCCACCAGCTCCAGCAGCTCGGCGTCATCCACCATGTCGCACTTGTTCAGGAACACGATGATGTAGGGCACACCCACCTGACGGGCCAGCAGAATGTGCTCGCGCGTCTGCGGCATCGGGCCGTCAGCGGCCGAGCACACCAAAATCGCACCGTCCATCTGCGCCGCACCCGTGATCATGTTCTTCACATAGTCCGCGTGACCAGGGCAGTCCACGTGCGCATAGTGACGGTTCGCCGTCTCGTACTCCACGTGCGCCGTGTTGATCGTGATGCCGCGTGCCTTCTCTTCCGGCGCCGCATCAATCTGGTCGTAGGCCTTCGCCTCACCACCAAACTTGCTCGACAAAATCGTCGTGATCGCCGCCGTCAGCGTCGTCTTGCCATGGTCCACGTGACCAATCGTGCCCACGTTCACGTGCGGCTTGGTCCGTTCAAACTTGCCTTTTGCCATTGT
>DAIRSS010000175.1:0-1196 GCA_036804285.1 Ilumatobacteraceae bacterium | reverse complement strand
ACCGATCAATCGAGGATTTTAGCGACGACGCCTGCACCGACGGTGCGACCACCCTCACGAATCGCAAAGCGCAATCCCTGCTCCATCGCAATCGGCGCAATCAAGGCCACCGTCATCTTCACATTGTCCCCAGGCATCACCATCTCCGTGCCCTCGGGTAAGGTCACCGCACCCGTCACATCCGTCGTCCGAAAATAAAACTGCGGCCTGTAATTGTTGAAAAACGGCGTATGCCTTCCACCCTCTTCCTTGCTCAACACATACACCTCACACTCAAACTTCGTGTGCGGCTTGATCGACCCGGGCTTGGCCAACACCTGACCCCGCTCCACATCCTCCCGCTTGGTGCCCCTCAACAACACACCAACGTTATCCCCAGCCTGACCCTGATCGAGCAACTTGCGGAACATCTCCACCCCAGTGACGATCGTCTTGACCGTGGCCTTCAAGCCCACAATCTCCACCTCCTCGCCCACCTTCACAATCCCACGCTCCACCCGGCCCGTCACCACCGTCCCACGCCCCGAGATCGAAAACACATCCTCAATCGGCATCAAAAACGCACCATCAATCGCACGCTGGGGCTCAGGTATGTAGCTATCGAGCGCATCGGCCAATGCCAAAATCGCCGTCTCTCCCAACTCCCCCTTATCGCCCTCCAAGGCCAGCTTCGCCGACCCCTTCACGATCGGCGTGTCATCGCCCGGGAAGTCATACTTCGACAACAACTCCCTCACCTCCATCTCCACCAACTCCAGCAACTCCGCATCATCAACCATGTCGCACTTGTTCATAAACACAATGATGTACGGCACACCCACCTGACGTGCCAACAAAATATGCTCGCGCGTTTGCGGCATCGGCCCATCGGCCGCCGACACCACCAAGATCGCTCCGTCCATCTGCGCCGCGCCCGTGATCATGTTCTTCACATAGTCAGCATGCCCAGGACAGTCCACATGCGCATAGTGCCTCGCCTTGGTCTCATACTCCACGTGCGCCGTGTTGATCGTGATGCCCCTCGCCTTCTCCTCCGGCGCCGCATCAATCTGGTCGTAGGCCTTCGCCTCCCCTCCAAACTTCGTCGACAGCACCGTCGTGATCGCCGCCGTCAACGTCGTCTTGCCATGATCCACGTGACCAATCGTCCCCACATTCACATGCGGCTTGGTCCGCTCAAACTTGCCTTTCGCCAT
>DAIRSS010000174.1:0-1213 GCA_036804285.1 Ilumatobacteraceae bacterium | reverse complement strand
ATGCACCTGGTGCTTCTCCGACGACCACACAGAACGTCTTTGCGCTCACCGATCCTGGTGACTTGCCGCCACGTGCCTTGATCGCGGCCTCGGCTTCCTCGCGTGAATAGCCCTCGATCGTGCCGGTGACGACGACCGCCTTGCCGAGGAGCGTCTGTGGCAGTGAGCTCACCACCACGTTGTCGAAGCGGACACCGCCCTTTCGGAGTTTGTCCACGATCTTGCGATTGGACTTGTCGGCGAACCAGTTCGTGATCGAGGCAGCGATCACCCCGCCGACTCCGTCGATTGCGGCGAGTTCCTCACTCGTCGCCTCGATGATGCGCTCGAGTGAGCCGAAGGTCTGTGCGAGCGATTCGGATGCCGCCGGTCCGAGATGTTTGATCCCGAGTGCAGTGAGGAGCTTGGGCAACACGACATCCTTGGACTTCTCGATCCCGGCAAGCAGGTTGGAGGCACTGAGTTCGCCGAATCCCTCGATGCGCAGGAGATCGTCCATGGTGAGTGAATAGAGGTCTCCAGCATCGGAGACGAGACCGAGATCCGAGAGTGCGAACACGGTCTTTTCCCCGA
Source organism: Ilumatobacteraceae bacterium (assembly GCA_036804285.1). GTDB lineage: Bacteria > Actinomycetota > Acidimicrobiia > Acidimicrobiales > Ilumatobacteraceae > UBA3006. The sequence goes on along the minus strand of DAIRSS010000174.1, from coordinate 640 downwards.
GTCCTTCGATGTCCATGCACCCGCGCGAGGCGAAGTAGATGATGCGCTGGTCGCGCTGGAACGGACACGCTGGTTCCACGCATCGTGTGTCGGACTCCCCTTCGGCCTGCACGAGCGTGGATTTCAAATCACACGGACACGTGCTCGGGAACTTCCATGGCTTGGCACTCTTCGGTCGCTTCTCGAGCACTGGACCGACGACTTCGGGAATCACGTCGCCCGCCTTGCGCACGATGACGGTGTCGCCGGGTCGGACGTCTTTGACCGCCACCTGCTCGCGATTGTGCAGCGTCGCCATCGACACGGTCGAGCCGCTCACGACGACGGGCTCGAGCACCGCGAACGGCGTCGCGCGACCCGTGCGACCGATCGAAACCTGGATGTCTTTCAAGATCGTGTGGCGCTCCTCGGGAGCGAACTTGTAGGCGATCGCCCAGCGCGGTGCGCGCGAGGTGAAGCCGAGCTCCTCGCGCAGGTCGAGTTCGTCGAGCTTGACGACCGCACCATCGATCTCGTAGGCGAGGTCGTGACGATGAGCTTCCCAGTGATCACAGAACTTCTGCACCTCGGCGAGCGTCTTGGTGCGCTTCACTTCGGGATTCACGGGGAATCCGAGCGACGAGAGATAGTCGAGGGTGTC
>DAIRSS010000173.1:0-1246 GCA_036804285.1 Ilumatobacteraceae bacterium | reverse complement strand
GCGTGCAGTTCGGTCGTCCGATCGGTTCGTTCCAGGCGATCAAGCACAAGTGCGCCGACATGTTGCTCGAAGTCGAGTCGGCCAAGTCGGCTGCGTACTACGGCATGTGGTGTGCAAGCGAGATGAACGCCGAGCTCGCCTCGACCGCGTCGCTCGCCAAGGCCTACTGCTCCGAGGCGTACTTCCACGCCGCAGCCGAGAACATCCAGATCCATGGTGGTATCGGCTTCACGTGGGAACACCCGGCGCACCTGTACTTCAAGCGTGCCAAGTCGAGCGAGTTGCTCTTCGGTGATCCGACGTATCACCGCGAGCTCCTCGCACAGCGCATCGGCATCTAGATCAGCGTCACCTTCGCCATGGATGGCGTGACGATTGCGTTCTCGGTGCTCGCCGCATTGGCGAGCTTCGTGATCGCCGCCGTCGTCATCGGTCGCGAGGCCCGACGGCTGGACTCCGTCGCTCCGCGTGCGGTCTACGACCTCGACCAGGCGATCGAATTCGTCGCTGACCGGTTGCCGGCCGAAACCCAGGCACGACTGACCTTCGACGAACTTCGCGTGCTGCTCAAGTTGCACATGCGCTGGATCCACGACAAGGGGTTGCAGCCCGCAGACGTGATCGACCGCCCGCAGGACATCACGGACGTCATCGTTCTCGGTGAGGAGACCCTGACCGCGTACTTGCTCGGCAAGGCGGAGGAGTCACGCATCGAAGTCCTCGACGACGTGGACGTGGTGCACGTCGTGCGTGCGCACCTGGCCTACTTCGAGATGATCGGTGCCGTCGGTCCGAGCGCGTCCAGCAACGATCTCTGACCGATCGAGTTGCGCTTCCACACCGACACGTAACGCTCGAGCCGCGGGTTGAAGTACGGGTCGTCGTCGAGCTTGTCGCGCCATCGCGCACCGATCGTCTCCACCTCGAAGGATCGCAGGAGCGGGGAGCGCGTCTGTGACTCGAAGTGGTAGAACCGCGCGTGTGGCGTCCACACCACGCGGTGGCCGAGCGACTGCACCTTGAGGGCAAAGTCGACGTCGTTGTAGTTCGACGGGAACTTCGTGCACATCCCGCCGACGTCCATGAACACGCTCCGGCGGATGAGTGCACATGCGGCGATCACTCCGGACACCTCTCGCTGAACGCGCAACAGGTTCTGCGCGCCGACGTGATCAGGCGAGCGGTGGCGGTAGAGGTCGTACGGAATCGGATTGAGGACGTGACCCGCGCTTTGGATCTTGCCGTC
>DAIRSS010000172.1:0-1262 GCA_036804285.1 Ilumatobacteraceae bacterium | reverse complement strand
AACACGATGCTGTCCCCACGGGCCGAAGCGCTTCTCATGGCCGCTGACCGGGCCCAGCATCTGGACGAGCTCGTTACACCCGCACTGCAACGTGGTCAGCATGTCATCAGCGACCGCAGCGCCTATTCCTCCCTCGCCTACCAGGGCTATGGGCGTCAACTCGACCTTGCCATGCTGAAGCAGTTCAACTCTTGGGCGATCAACAATCGTTGGCCTGACCTCGTCGTCTACATCGACGTCCCCCTCGACATCCTCCTCGAGCGACTGAAGAAGCGCGAGCTCGATCGCTTCGAACGCGAGGACCGATCGTTCTTCGAGCGAATCGCTCGCGGATTCAACGAAATGGCCAAGGCTGAACCTGACCGCTGGCTCATCGTCGACGGCACTCCCCCGAAAGACGAGTTGGCTGCGACAATCCTGCGCGAAGTGACGTCCCGACTCAACATCCCTGCTCACTGATGTCATCGTCCGTTTGGAACTGGGTCGTCGGTCAAGAGCACGCGGTCACACAGCTCAAGCAACTTGCTGACCGTCAGCTTCACGCGTTCCTCTTCGTCGGCCCGGAGGGCTGCGGCAAGGAAGAAGCTGCACGAGCATTCGCTTCCGTTCTCCTCACCGGATCTGATGACTCTGGATCACGAGTTGCTGACCTCGTTAGCAGAGGGTCGTTCCCCGACGTCCACGAGGTGTTTCGTGAAGGAGCCGCGGTGGACAAGGAGGAGGCCGAGGCCATCGTCCGCGCCGCCTCGACGACGCCAACGGAGAGTGCACTGAAGATCGTCATCATCCACGAAGTGCATCTCATGCGTGACTCCGCCGCAGTTCGCCTCTTGAAAACAGTCGAGGAGCCGCCCGAGCGAATGGTCTTCATCCTCCTTGCTGATCAACTCGTGCCGTCGCTCACCACGATCGCCTCACGTTGCGTGACGGTCACGTTCTCACCGATCTCCGAGTCCGACATCGCCAAGAGCCTTATTGCAGATGGAATCAACGAAGCTTCTGCACGGTCTGCAGCATCGGCAGCCGCCGGCAACATCGCTCGCGCCCGATTACTCGCCTCCGACAGCCGACTCGCAGAACGACTCGAGGCATTCGCCGAAGTCCCGTACCGACTGGACGGCACCGGCGCGACTGTTGCACGACTCGTCGACGACCTCTTCGCACATCTCGACACCGCAACGGAACCACTCGCCTCGCAACATGAACGCGAACTCGTGGAACTCGAGGCGCGTGTCGCCCTGACTGGCGAACGTGGAAGCGGA
>DAIRSS010000171.1:0-1268 GCA_036804285.1 Ilumatobacteraceae bacterium | reverse complement strand
GCGGCCTGCACGTAGGCGATCGCATTGGCGAGCGTGAACGCGAGTTCCTGCACCGCGGTGCTGCCGGCTTCGCGGATGTGATATCCGGAGATCGAGATCGTGTTCCACTTCGGCACGTTGCGCGCGCAGTACTCGAAGATGTTGGTGATGATGCGCATCGAGGGCTGCGGCGGATAGACGTAGGTGCCGCGGGCGATGTACTCCTTCAACAGGTCGTTCTGGATGGTGCCGGCGATCGCGGTCGAGGGCACTCCCCGCTCTTCGGCGACGAGTTCGTACATCAGAAGCAGGATCGCCGCGGTCGAGTTGATCGTCATCGACGTCGTCACCTTGTCGAGGGGCAGATCCGCGAGCAGCGTGCGCATGTCATCGAGTGAGTCGATGGCCACGCCCACCTTGCCGACCTCGCCCTGGGCGCGCGGATGATCGCTGTCGTATCCCATCTGGGTCGGCAGGTCGAAGGCGCACGACAATCCGGTCTGCCCCGCTTCGAGGAGGAACTTGAAGCGCTGGTTGGTGTCGGCTGCGCTGCCGAAGCCCGCGTACTGGCGCATCGTCCAGAGACGATCGCGGTGCATGGTCGGATAGATGCCACGGGTGTAGGGCGCTCCTCCGGGAAGGCCGATGTGGGTCTTCGGATCGAGCGACGAGATGGACTCGTGCGTGTACAGCGGTTCGACGACGATGCCAGAGTCGGTGAGGCGCGGCTGGCTGTCGGACATCGTCTCTAGGTTACGAGGTTCGCCGTCTGGGACAGAGTCCGAGGGCGAAAGTGCGTGGCTAGTCTTGCCCCATGACCATGACGGAGAAGTCCCGGATGATTGACGGCGTGGAACTCACGCCAAAGACGGTCGCCTCGATCGGCCGGCCGACCTATGCGACCCTCGAAGAGGAGCGCCAGGCGCGCAAGATCGGTCTCGCCGCCGCGCTGCGCGTGTTCGGTCGCCTCGGCTTCGGCGAGGGCGTCGCGGGCCACATCACCGCGCGCGACCCCGAGTTCACCGACCACTTCTGGGTGAACCCGTTCGGCAAGAGCTTCCGTCAGATGAAGGTCAGCGACTTGATCCTCGTCAACCACTCGGGCGACGTCGTCTACGGCGACCAGCCGGTGAATCGTGCGGCCTTCGTGCTGCATGCGGCGATCCACAAGGCACGCCCCGACGTCATCGGTGCTGCTCATGCACACTCGGTGTACGGCAAGGCCTTCTCCTCGCTCGGTCGCAAGCTCGACCCCATCACCCAGGACGCCTGCATCTTCTACGACGACC
>DAIRSS010000170.1:0-1292 GCA_036804285.1 Ilumatobacteraceae bacterium | reverse complement strand
AACCACGCAGCGATGCGCATCGGCGTCCAGCCATAGGAGATCTCGCGTTCCCAGGGGTGCTTCTTACCCTCGGGGCGATTGATCTCTTCGAGGCTGAAGAACTTCCAGGTGATTCGCAACCCGGTCTGTCGGCGCACATCGCGAATCCACAGCGACGTCTGGTACGCGTACGGACAGATGGGATCGAAGTAGAAATCGACGGAGTCGTGCGTCTGCGCGGTCGCTTCTTGGCTCACTAGTGCCCGACTGTATCGGACTAGCCTTGAGGCTCATGCAGCGACCGAGCCGATTCGAACACTTCCGTTTCCTGGGCGACAAGCGCACCCAGTTGGTCTACGACCTCGACGAGTGGACCGACGAGAACGTGATCAACGAGATCGTGGAAGAAGGCGTCGGCCTTGGTTTCGGGCCCGACACGCTCGCCGAGGCCCGCAACCGTGGGTACACACTCGCCAAGCCCGGATCTTCGCGTCGTCACCGCAAGCCGCGCGCATAGATAACGACGCAGGGTCAGCGTGAACGGCTCGTTCGTCTCGGGGGGCCTCACACTCGCGCGCTATCTCGCCGAGCCCGTCGGCAAGACCGGAGCGATGCCCGCGATGGTGCTCTGTCACGGATATCCGAGCGGTGGCATCGACGCGCGTCAGTCGGCGGGAAGCTTCCCCGAGTTGTGTGACCGCGTCGCCAACGAACTTGGTTGGAGCGCGATGACGTTCACGTTTCGCGGTTGCGCGACGAGCGAAGGTGACTTCTCGATGCAGGGATGGGTGGACGACCTGCGCGCCGCCATCTCACACATCGTGAGTGAGACGCAACCGAGCGGCATCTGGCTCGTAGGAAACAACACGGGCGGTTCGCTCGCGCTGTGCGTCGCGGCAGACGATCCGCGCGTGAACGGCTGCGCGTTGCTCGGTGCTCGCGCAGACTTCGACGACTGGGCCGCACAACCACGACGCTTCCTCGAACACTCGCGCGAGATCGGCACGATTCGTCGTGCGGGCTTCCCGCCATCGTTCGACGAGTGGTCGCGCGAACTGCGTCGCTTCAGACCGGCCGATGCTGCCAAGCGCTACGCGCCTCGACCACTGCTGCTGATGCACGGGGCGGACGACGACGTCGTGCCGACCGCGGACTCGCGCGTGCTCGCCAAGGCCTACGGGGACGGTGCCGAGTTGCAAATCATCCAGGGTGCAGGGCACCGGTTGCGTCACGATCCACGCGCGATGGCGATGTTGCTCGGCTGGCTGGATCGCCAGCGCACCCTCGCGGGGATGTAGCGCGAGCTACTTCGA
>DAIRSS010000169.1:0-1304 GCA_036804285.1 Ilumatobacteraceae bacterium | reverse complement strand
ATGCGCGCGGTCGCCTTCTCGAACCCGAAGTCGATGATGCGTCGCTCACTCTTCACGCCACGCTGCGTCAACTGTTCCTCGATCGTGCCGAGCCGGCCGAGCGGCTGACTGACGGGGTCCCCCGTCACGAACCAGCCGAATCCCTGACGTGCCGCGATCAGGCCCTCGTCACGCAAGACCTCGAGCGCGCGACGGATGGTGACGCGACTGACCTCGAACTCACTCGACAACTCCGACTCGCTCGGCAACAGTCGGCCACTGGCGAAATCGCCCTCGACGATGCGGGCGCGAATCGTCTGGGCGATGTCGTGATATCGGATGCTGCGCACTTGTACTATACTTGTATACAATCTCGTCGAACGCAAGCCCATATATAGAGGAGCCCCCATGACCGTCAGCGCCGGAACCCCGATCGAACTCGTCAACGGTGTCTATGGGCGACTCGCCGAGCGTGTCGCACTCGGGCGCAAGCGCCTCGGTCGTCCACTCACGCTGACCGAAAAGATCCTCATCAATCACCTCAGTGCTCCCGAGTCCCAAGAGATGGAGCGCGGTCGCAGCTACGCAGACTTCGCTCCCGACCGCGTGGCGATGCAAGACGCGACTGCACAGATGGCGCTGCTGCAGTTCATGACCGCAGGACTGCCGACGACGGCCGTGCCGTCCACCGTGCACTGCGACCACCTCATCTTGGCCAAGGTCGGCGCACGTGCCGACATGACGGTCGCCGTCGACACGAACAAAGAGGTCTACGACTTCCTGCAGAGCGTGTCGGCGAAATACGGCATCGGCTTCTGGGGCCCCGGCAGCGGCATCATCCACCAGGTCGTCCTCGAGCACTACGCATTCCCCGGCGGAATGATGATCGGCACCGACAGCCACACGCCGAATGCGGGCGGTCTCGGCATGGTCGCGATCGGAGTCGGCGGAGCAGACGCAGTCGACGTGATGACGGGGTTCCCGTTCAACGTGCGCTGGCCGAAGGTGATCGGCGTGAAGCTCACCGGTTCGCTCTCGGGCTGGTCGAGTCCGAAGGACGTCATCTTGGAAGTCGCACGCGTCCTCACCGTCGAAGGCGGCACGGGTGCGATCGTCGAATACTTCGGCCCCGGTGCCGACACGATTTCCGCGACGGGCAAGGCGACGATCTGCAACATGGGTGCCGAGATCGGTGCAACGTGCTCGGTGTTCCCCTACGACGCACAGATGGCCGAGTACCTGCGCGCCACGTCGCGCGCCGACATCGCAACTGCCGCCGACGCGGTCAAGGACCACCTGCGACCCGACGACGGCGCGTCGTACGA
>DAIRSS010000168.1:0-1317 GCA_036804285.1 Ilumatobacteraceae bacterium | reverse complement strand
GTATCACGGTCGCTCAACGGCTGATGGACGGGGGTTCGATTCCCCCCAGCTCCACCATCATTCACGCTCGTCTGCGTCGTCAGCCGAGTGGCAACAATCCCTCGACGTCGTGTCGGAATATCCCCGAGTCCAGCCACTGTCGGATCTTGGTGACGGTGTTCTTGGTGTAGTTCGGCACCAAAGACCGATGTTCGGCGTTCGTGGTGAACAACAAGTCGTTCAGCAAGAGGAGATTTCGCTGTGCGACGAGCGCCTCGAAGTCCACGTCAGCAATTCGTGGAAGTTCAGCAACTGATGCGTATCCCTCGCGGAATGCTTCGACGAGGTCGTCCTGTGGTCGCAAGTAATACGTCGACACTGCAAGATCTTGCGCTGGCACGCCGAATCCAGAATCGTCAAAATCAAACACCGAGAGTCGGCCGCGATCCCACTTGGTGTTCCACTCGTGGAGATCAGCGTGGATCGGGCGCAGTGGACCGGTGACGACGCGAGTCATCACCGCTGAGACGGCATCCACCGCCCGACGGATGAGCAACAAATCGTCGGAGTTCACGTCGAGATGTCCAGCGTCGAGGTTGTCGGGAAGGCTCCAGAACACGTCGGCAAGCTCGGGTAGATCGGTGCGTGCTGGAAGGTTCCACTTCGCTGCGTGTTCGTGCATGATCGCCATCGCCTCACCCATCGCACGGGCCTTCTCCGCAGTTGGTGCCCGACCCACATCACGTCCGGGCAACCAAGAAAAGACGACGGCGTGCACATCTCGTTCCAACTCAACCGAGGGAACGGTCGTGATGAACGCTCCGCTCCTGTTCGCGAGCGGCGCAGCAACCGAAAGCTCGGTGTCACGAGCCAATGCGGCGATCCAGGCGACCTCGGCCGCGACGTTCTCAGACGTGCGACGGGAGTTCACGTTCAGCCGCACGGCAAACTTCCTGCCGTCGACAAGATCGAGTCGAAACGTCGTGTTGAAGCCGTGCTCGAGAAGAGTGAGCCGCGAAACATCGAGGTCGTAACGAGTGAGAACCGTCTGTGCCAGCGAGCGCATACGGGCGACCTGAGCACGCCTGGACACCTCACCGAAACCCCTCGACACAGCCACGGATAGGACGCTACAAACCCACCTCGTCCCGTCCCCGTCACTACATCCATCCACGACTCTTCGCAGTCCGCGCACGTGAACGAGACAGCCAACGTGGCACATCGACGGACCACCCCATCTCCCTGCGCTAGACATAATCCGCGGTCGATTCCGCCCTTCAACCCATGACCACGTCTCACGAACCACGTCTCGGACTCCGCGAGAACGCAGCGCAGTTC
>DAIRSS010000167.1:0-1320 GCA_036804285.1 Ilumatobacteraceae bacterium | reverse complement strand
CTCGATGGAGTTCACACCACCGCAGTTGGCTACTCAGGTGGACACAGCGAGCGCCCGTCCTACCGCGAGGTGTGCAGTGGCACGACGAACCACGCCGAAGTCGTGCTCGTCGTCTTCGACCCGCAAGCGATCACCTACGACCAGATCCTCAAGGTCTTCTGGGAAAACCACGACCCCACTCAGGGAAACCGCCAGGGCAACGACGTCGGCACCCAGTATCGCAGTGCGATCTACTGCGCTTCCCCAGCACAACTCGACCGCGCACGTGCGACACGCGACCAGTTCCAAAAAGAACTAGACGTACTTGGCTACGGGCAAATCACGACCGAGATCGCGCCACTCGGAGACTTCACCTTCGCCGAGGAGTACCACCAGCAGTATCTGTCGAAGAACCCCGACGGGTACTGCGGCATCCGCGGCACAGGTGCAGTATGTTCTGCCATTGGTTGAGGTAGCCCAGCACCCATAACCTCTGCACATGATTGCGACGCGCTGGTTGCGCTCGCTTGCAGTGCCGCTTGGCATCACGATCGGCGTCGCGATACTCGAGATCGTCGGTTCGTCCCCAACTCAACGACCTGCTGAACCAATTCCGACGTCGAGTCTGCCGACGTCATCAGGGGCTATCGGGCCGCGAGGACCACAAGGTGCAACAGGAGAGCCTGGACCCATCGGACCCCAAGGACCGATCGGAGAAACAGGACTCCGCGGTCCACTTGGGCAACGAGGACCCCGCGGACCGATCGGTCGAACGGGACCAATTGGCCCAATTGGTCCACCTGGCCTTCCTGGTGCCAAAGGCGACCCCGGCGCAACGGGCCCCATCGGACCAACAGGAGCAACTGGTGCAACTGGCCCGCAAGGTGCAGTAGGAGCAACTGGTCCACCAGGGCCCCAAGGGTCGACAGGTCTCACGGGACCAACTGGAGCAACTGGCCCGCAAGGTTCTCCTGGCGCGACTGGGTCCAAGGGGGACCCAGGCGGATTCGGAAACTTTGGCTCGTTCTACGACACAACGTCGACGCTTCTTGCGGCCAACACCGCAACCGCAGTTCCACTGAACACCACCGATCGGGCCAGTGGCATCTCGATCGTCAATGACATCGATGGAAAACCAACCAAGATCACATTCACGACCGCGGGCATCTACAACATTTCCTTTTCCATGCAGCTCGGAAAGACCGACAGCGGTACCGACCTCGTCTCCATCTGGCTCGTCCAGAATGGCGACAACGTGCCGTGGTCATCGACCGACCTGTACTTGACCGATTCAGGTCTCAAGTCTCGAACTGTCGCGGCGTGGAACTTCTTCGTCGTCAT
>DAIRSS010000166.1:0-1409 GCA_036804285.1 Ilumatobacteraceae bacterium | reverse complement strand
AAACGACCGTCGGTGATCAGGGCGCAGTCACTTCCGCGACCCGCACCCTTGAGTGCACCCGTGATGGCGAGCATCTCGCGCATTCCGGGCCCACCCTTTGGCCCTTCGTAACGGATGACGATGACGGTTCCTGGCTTGATGTCACCCGCCAGGACTGCGGCCATCGCACCGTCCTCACCATCGAACACTCGAGCGACTCCCTCGAAGGTCATCTGATCCTTCGTAAGTCCCGCAACCTTGACGACCGAGCCGTTCGGCGCGAGTGATCCAGTGAGGATGTTGATGCCGCCTTCGGCGTGAATGGGATCGCTGAGCGGATGCACGACGTCGCCGTCAGGCGCCGGTGGATTCATCTCGGCCAAGTTCTCTGCCATCGTCTTGCCGGTGCACGTCATGACATCGCCGTGCAGGAGACCAGCGTCCAACAGATGCTTCAACACGACCGGCACGCCGCCGATGCGATCAATGTCGGTCATGTGATACTTCCCGCCCGGCTTGGTGTCGGCGATGTGCGGCACCTTCGCAGCGATGCGATTGAAGTCGTCGAGGTCGAGTGCGACACCTGCCTCGTTGGCGATAGCCAGGAGGTGCAACACTGCGTTCGTACTTCCACCAAGGGCATTGAGCACGGCGATCGCGTTCTCGAACGCCTTCTTCGTCATGATGTCGCGCGGATAGATACCGAGACGAGCCAGGTTGACGACGGCCTCGCCAGCGCGACGCGCGTCCTCTTCGCGGCGCTTGTCGACAGCAGGCGGCGATGCGGTTCCGGGAAGGCTCATCCCGATCGCTTCAGCGATTGACGACATCGTGTTGGCGGTGAACATGCCGCCACACGCACCTTCGCCAGGGCACGCGGCGCGCTCGATCTGGCCGAGTTCCTCTTGGGACATCGTTCCCGCAGCGCACGCGCCGATTGCCTCGAACACGGTGGTGATGTCGATGTTCTTGCCATCGTGCACGCCCGGGAGCGTCGAGCCGTTGTAGACGAAGACGCTCGGCAGATTGAGTCGTGCGGCCGCCATCAACATCGCCGGGATGCTCTTGTCGCATCCAGCCAAACCAATGAATCCATCCATACGCTCGGCGTGAATGACGGTCTCGACGCTGTCGGTGATGACTTCGCGGCTGACGAGGGAGGCACGCATTCCTTCATGACCCATGCTGATGCCGTCACTGACGGTGATGGTGCCGAACTCGAGAGCTACACCACCTGATGCGCGCACACCTTGGCGAGCGCTGTCGGCCAAACGACGCAACGTCGCGTTGCACGGAGTGACTTCGTTCCAAGCGTTCGCCAACCCGATCTGCGGCTTGTCCCAGTCTTCATCGGTGAGACCAACGGCGCGCAACATTGCGCGCGCAGCAGCCTTCTGATTGCCGTCGGTGACGTCACGACTCCGCGGCTT
>DAIRSS010000165.1:0-1441 GCA_036804285.1 Ilumatobacteraceae bacterium | reverse complement strand
GGCGCGAACAACTCACGCGCGATGGGTTCGCACTGTCCAGCGACCCGACGTCGTTCGCCTATCTCGAACACGACTCCTGGCTCGTCAACTATGACGAGATCGTCTCCGCCAATTCGCGCGTGTTCGGCGCCGACCGCGTCCATCGCGTGGATTACGACGACGCGATGACACGGTACGCAAGCATCATCCCCGCCGTCATGGCACACGCAGTCAGTGACATCTCGTCCCTCCCCGAGTGGTCGAACGTGCGTCGCAATCGAGGTGCGCGTCCACATCCGAACGAGTCGACCAGCCGACTGCGTGCATTCCTGAGGATGTTGCGACGCATGGTCACCCAGTAAGGTCGCACGGTGCCCGCAACCTCCACCCGCTTCGGCGTCCTGTGCGTGCTCGCTTCCACGGCGTTCTTCAGCCTGACGGCAACATTCGTCGTCAATGCCTACGACTCCGGAGCCAACCCGGTCGGCGTCCTCACCGTCCGCTTTGCGATCGCCTCGGTGTTCATGGTGGCCGCCCGCCGCATCGTTCGCCCGAATGCCCCGTGGCCGTCACGTCGCGTGACCCTCGAGCTGATGACCCTCGGTGGCACCTCGTACTTCCTCGGTGCACTGCTCTACTTCAACGCACTCGCCCGCATGGACTCAGGCCTGTCGATCGTGATCTTCTACACCTATCCGATCCTCGTGGTGTTCGGGAACTGGATCATCAATCACCACCGACCGTCGCGCAACATCGCGATCGCCCTCGTGATGTCGGTGACCGGCGTGATCATCACCGTCGGTCAGGTGGGGAACGCCACGGGTGCAGGAGTCATCTTCTGCTTCGCCTCCACCATCACCTACACCGCCTACACGCTCGGCAGCGCACGCGTGCTCCCGAAGACGGACCTCTTCACCGGTGTGACCGTCGTGATGATCGGCGCCTTTGCCTGCTTCGCCGTCCTTGCCACGGTTGGCTCGCCCTTCATCGACGTGAACTTCCCCGAGACGACGGTCGGCTGGGTGAACGTCATCCTCCTCGCCATCATCGCAACGGCGATCGCCACCGGCGTCTTCTTCGTCGGCATCCGCAACCTCGGCCCGAGCACCACCTCGATCATCACCACGTTCGAACCGGTGCTCACCATCGTCGCGGGTGTCATCTTCCTCGGGGAGTCCTTCACCCTCGCCCGCGGCATCGGCGCAGCCTTCGTCATCGGGGCGCTCATCGTCTTCGGACTGCTCGAGTCGCGCAGCACCAAGACCCCCGAGGTCCTCTAGTCGAAGTTCACCACCCGGTCGCACAGCCGAGCGAGATCATTCGGGTCGTGCGAGACGATGATCGCCAACGTTCCCTTCGCACGCAACCACTCCTGCAAGGCCGCGAGCATGCGATCCTTGTTCGCAGCATCCAGCACGCCGAATGGCTCGTCCAGGAGGATCGCTCGAGGGGACCCGATGCA
>DAIRSS010000164.1:0-1452 GCA_036804285.1 Ilumatobacteraceae bacterium | reverse complement strand
AGTCGGCTGCACCTAAAAGCCTTGACAGCCAAAGCACCACTCCTGCTACGTTCCCCAACGTGACCCCTGAGGACATCGAAGCAACGGAGAAGTTGATTGAGGACCTCCTGTGCCGTCTGCGAAACGGAGAGGAGGTGGAGTTCACGATCCCCGGGGCACCAACCGTGCGCATTGCCCCACGCGAACCGAAGACGTGGGTCAATGGACGAGAAATCGCCCATCTCTTCCAAGGTCCTCCCGATCCCGATTTTGCACGTGACATCAGAATGGAGGCGTTCGACCATTCTCCTCGTGACCCGTGGGAGCGCCGTGACGATCGCGATTCTTGATACGTGCGTCCTCATTGACACCGTGCCAGAGCTTGACGTCGAATTCGCCATCAGCACCGTCAGCCTCGCTGAACTGCATTATGGCCTCCGAAAGGTGACTCACCCAGCTCACCTCGCTGCGAGGGCCGAATCACTCATCAACGTGAAGGCGGCCTTTCGTGCGATTCCCGTCGATCAACGAGTCGCCACGAGTTACGGAGATCTTTGCGCACTTATTGAACGCGCTGGACGCACGGTCCGTTCCCGGACGATGGACATCCTGATTGCCGCCACGGCCCATGCGATCAATGCGCCGCTCTACACCAAGAATCCGAAAGACTTCATCGGCCTCGAAGGCCACGTGGACGTCATCGCCGTCTAGCGCTCCGCACTAGCTCTTGAAGAGGAACTCCTCTTCCTCTGGCGTCAGCAACAACTCGATCTCATCCCGCAGCACCTTGTGCTTCTTGAGCGTCGGGTCCTCGTCGATGATCGCAAACGCGGCCTCCCGGGCCATGTCGATCAGGTCACGGTCGCGACGCAGAGAAGCCAGTTTCAAGTCGCTGCGACCCTTCTGCGCGGTGTTCATGAGCGTGCCCTCGCCACGCAGCTCGAGGTCGATCTCGGCGAGCTCGAAGCCGTCCGTGGTGCCGACGAGTGCATCCACGCGGGGTGAGTGTTCATCGGCGTCCTTGGTCTGCAGCCAGCACGTGGAGGCGATCGAGCCACGACCGACACGACCACGCAACTGATGCAGCTGGGCGATGCCGAAGCGATCGGCATCGAGCACGACCATCACGGTCGCGTTCGGGACGTCCACGCCGACTTCGATCACGGTGGTGGCAACCAGCACGTCGAGTTTCTTGGCACGGAACTTGCCCATCACCTCGTCTTTCTCCGCCGACGACATCCGCCCATGCAGGAGACCGACCTTCAGTCCCTTCAACACGTCACCGGAGAGTTCCGCGTGGATCTTCTCGGCTGACGCCGCCTCGACCTTGTCGCTCTCCTCGATGAGTGGACACACGACGTAGGCCTGCTGGCCTGCGGCCACCACCTCGCGGACGTGTGCCCACATCGTCTCTTCGATCAGCGGACCCGCGGCCCACTTCGTCACGATCGGGGTGCGGCCGGGTGGGAGTTC
>DAIRSS010000163.1:0-1468 GCA_036804285.1 Ilumatobacteraceae bacterium | reverse complement strand
GTCGCCTTACTCGCGTGGTTCGTGTATCGAGGTCTCGCATGATCGCCTCGTCTGCTGCAACGTCGACGGTCGGATTCCCCATCTTGACGATGCTCATCCTCGTCCCACTGCTCGGGTCGCTCGGAGTCGCGTTGCTGTCCTCGCGACGTCCGGAATGGATCAAACTGACCGCGCTCGTGTCGAGCATCGCGACCGGTGCGATGAGCGTGTGGATGCTGATCAAGTTCTCCTCCGGCGAGGCGGGGTTCCAGTTCGTCTCGAAGCACGCCTGGATCAGCGACTGGGGTATTTCTTGGCATCTCGGGGTTGATGGGATTTCGCTCTTCCTCGTCGTCCTCACGGGAATCTTGTTCCCGCTCGTGATCGTCGGCGTCGACCCGCATCATGACGAGAAGCCATACCTCGCCTGGTTGTTGCTCCTCGAGGCCGGCGTGATGGGCAGCTTCTTGAGCCTTGACCTCTTCTTGTTCTTCCTCTTCTTCGAGATCGTCCTCGTCCCGATGTACTTCCTGATCGGTAACTGGGGTTACGACCAGCGCGTGTATGCCGCAACGAAGTTCTTCCTGTACACGATGGCGGGATCCGCCTTCATGCTCGTCGGCATCGTCGCCACCGCATTCATCGCACGCCGTGACATCGGAGTACTCACCTTCGATCTCGTCGAAATTGCCGAGAAGTCGAACTTCGGGGTCACCACCGGCCGATGGCTGTTCGTCGCCTTCATCATCGCCTTCGCGGTGAAGGTGCCGTTGTTCCCGCTGCATACGTGGCTGCCCGATGCACACACCCAGGCGCCGACTGGCGGTTCGGTCATTCTCGCCGGCGTGCTCCTGAAGATGGGCACCTATGGCATGTTGCGCTTCGGGATCTACCTCTTCCCGGAGGCCTCGGTGTGGGCTCGTCCGGTGATGTACACGCTCGCGGTGATCGGCATCATCTACGGCGCAATCGCCGCGACGATGCAGAAGGATCTCAAGCGTCTGGTCGCGTATTCATCCGTCGCCCACCTTGGCTTCATCGTGCTCGGCACGTTCGCCCTCACCAATCAGGCGATCACCGGTGGTGTCATGCAGAACATCAACCATGGCGTCTCGACCGGTGCGTTGTTCTTGATGGTCGGGATGATTTACGAGCGTCGACACACCCGTGCAATTGCAGAACTGAAGGGCATCCAAGCCGTCGCGCCGATCTTTGCCGGCTTTTTCACCGTCGTGATGCTGTCCTCGATCGGGCTTCCAGGCCTGAACGGCTTCGTGGGTGAATTCCTCGTCCTGATCGGCTCGTTCGAAACTGCTCGTTGGTGGGTGGTCGTCGCGACCGTTGGCGTCATCCTTGCGGCGCTGTATCTCCTCTGGGCGTACCAGCGGGTCTTCCACGGTGAGCCCGACGAGGCGAACTCCTCGTTCAAGGAGCTCACCGGCCGAGAGGGCCTCCTGCTCGGAGTGTTCGTCGCGATCATCGTGTTCAC
>DAIRSS010000162.1:0-1478 GCA_036804285.1 Ilumatobacteraceae bacterium | reverse complement strand
CTGTCGTACTCACGCCTGTTGGATGAGTTGATCGAGCTCGCACTCGAGCGTCACGCTCGTCGACGACGCAATACGTCGCGCTGAACGCGGCTCAGGATCCCGAGGCCGGGATGTTGATGATCTGCCCAGGTGAGATCGACGCATTCGACGAGTTCCACCCGTTGGCAGACAGCAATGATGCGAGCGAGATGCAGAACTTGCGGCGAATCGCAAAGATCGAGTCCCCTGCCGCGATCTGATACGTACCCGCGGGTCGCGGCTCGCATCCCGGCGTGCTCGGTGCCGCCGATACGTTCGGAGCGACCACGATCTCCGGGTTGAGCACCATCGCCGTCGGAGGGATTCGCAACACCGAACCTGGGTACGGGAATTGGGCCGAGGCGACGAGACCGTTGTAGGCCAAGAGCTCGCTCATCGTGATGCCGAACAGCTGGGCGACGAGGCTCGGTGAGTCACCCTGACGAACGGTGTAGTTCTGCTCGACCCCGACCGCGCCGATCGGCAGCGTCGTCGTGGTCGGCACCAGCGTGGTCTGCACCGGAGGGATCGTCACGAAGTTCGTCGGTCCGAGCTGCACGACCGTGGTTGCGCTTCCCGACACGTCAGCGCTGCAGGCGGCGATCACGCTGACGGCAGCCAGCACGGAAACCGCGTGCACGATTGCTTTGGTGGGGGCCTTCATCGAGCCTCCAGCGTAGGCGATGCGACCAAAACCGTCAGGCCAAGGGTCGCGCGGATGCGGCGATCGGGGTCGGCAACGTCGTCGTGCCCATGAGGTATTCATCGACCGCGGATGCACACGAACGACCTTCGGCGATCGCCCACACGATGAGGCTCTGACCGCGACCCATGTCACCGGCGACGAACACTCCAGGAACGTTCGTGGCGTAGTCGTCGGTGCGCGCCACGTTGCCTCGCGCATCGAACTCGACGCCGAGCGTGTCCAGCCACGAACCCTTCTCCGGTCCGACGAAACCAAGCGCAAGGAACACGAGGTCTGCGCGCAACTCCTGCGCAGTTCCCGGGATGACTTCGAATGCGCCGTTGACGAAGCGGACTTCGTTGAGCACGAGTGCCGAAACGTTTCCATTGCCATCATCGACGAAGCGCTCGGTGTTCACGCTGAAGATGCGCTCGCCGCCCTCTTCGTGCGCCGACGACGTTCGGTACACGAGGCTCCACTGCGGCCACGGATTGTTGTCACCACGCACCTCTGGCGGTCGCGGCATGATCTCGAGTTGCGTCACCGACGCCGCGCCTTGACGATGTGCGGTGCCGAGACAATCCGCTCCCGTGTCTCCACCACCGATGATGACGACGTGCTTGTCCTTCGCGCTGATCTGCTCGGCGACGGCGTCGCCCTCCTGCACGCGGTTGGCCTGCGGCAGGTACTCCATCGCCTGGTAGATCCCACGCAATTGACGACCCTCGATGGGCAGGTCACGCCACGCAGTCGCACCACAGGCGAGCACGACCGC
>DAIRSS010000161.1:0-1480 GCA_036804285.1 Ilumatobacteraceae bacterium | reverse complement strand
CCCTCCGTCACGCGGCGAGCGTTTTCGCGTTCCTTCTCTGCGCGTAGTTCCTGGAATGCGGCGATCGGCATGTACACCTCGCCACGAACTTCGAGCACCTCTGGCATCGCCACACCCTTCGGTGGGGTGAGCGTCTTTGGCACCACCGAAATCGTCTTCACGTTCTCGGTCACGTCCTCGCCGACCTTGCCGTCTCCGCGGGTGGCGGCCTGCACGAGGACGCCGTCTTCGTAGCGCAGGCTCATCGCCAGGCCGTCGATCTTGAGCTCACATATATATGAGTGCGTCTTGCCCGCCAGACCCTTCTCCACCCGCTCCCCCCAGGCGCGCAGTTCCTCGCCGCCCATGGCGTTGTCGAGGCTCGTCATCGGCACCCGATGGGTGACGGGGGCAAAGGTCGTGAGCGGTGCTGCCCCCACTTGGAGGGACGGGGAATCGAGGGTGACGAGTTCGGGGAAACGCTCCTCGAGGGCCACGAGTTCGCGGCGCATCTCGTCGTAGTCGGCGTCGCTCACCTCGGGTGAGTCCTGGGTGTAATAGAGCGCGTCGTGCCGGGTGATCGCTTCGCGTAATTCGGCTGCGCGGTCGCGGTCCTTCTTGGTCGCCTTTGCGCTCACCTTTCGCGTCGCCACGCACTCAACAGTACTGGCGGCTGTGTCACGGGTCGTAGGCTGGCGCGTGTGATTGGCGCGTTTCGTGCACGACTGTCGTGGATCGTGCGCATCCTGTGGATCGCCGCCGCACTCCTGCCGAGCGCACTCACCGACTCGACGTCGTCGCATACCGATTTCGCTCGAATCACGCTCACGGTCGTCGGCTGGACACTGTGGTCACTCGTGGCCATCGCCACCTGGATCGAACACCCGATCTCCCTCACCGTCACCCGCACCATCGCACCCGTCGTCGTCGGGAGGCTGCTCATCGCCCTCCCCGGCAACGACTGGAAACCAGTCCAGATCGCTGGCGCGACCTGTGCGGTCATTGCCCTCATGATCATTGCAACCCGCGACTACGGATCCCGACAGGTGCAGGCCGGCGCCTACGGGGACGAGGTGCGTTACGTGCTGCGGGTTCCCGCCCCGGTCATCCTCCCCGCCGTCCTCGGCTGGGTGATCTGTGTCGGGCTACTCGTCGTCTCACTCGTCGCTGTCGTGCGCGACAACCTCGTCGTCGCAGGACTTGCCCTCATTGCCCTCACCCTCGCAGTCGTGCAAGTGGGGCCGAAGCTCCATCGCCTGTCACGACGGTGGCTCGTCAAGGTTCCCGCGGGATGGGTCGTGCACGACGACGTGATCCTCGCGGAGAACCTCTTGCTGCGCACACACCAGATCGTGTCGATGAAACCCGCGCTCGCCTCGACCGAAGCCTTCGATCTCACCGGCTACACGACTGGTGTGCCGGTCGAGATCACGTTGCGCGACACGATCGACGTGCGACTGAGTGAGCTCGGTGCACGACTCGCCAAGACGACTGACGTCGT
>DAIRSS010000160.1:0-1491 GCA_036804285.1 Ilumatobacteraceae bacterium | reverse complement strand
TACACCCAACAGTTGACCGGCTTCCCCGAGTCCGGATGGTTCCAGTTCCAGCCGCTCTTCCAAGAGATCTGCGCGACCGATCCCGAACTGTTTGAGTGAGTGAGTCCGCCGTGACCCGGCGCACTCGCAGTGGAGTTCCACCCGAGGCGTTCTTCGTCGCGTCCGCGAGCGCGCAGTACGCGGGTGCGGTGATTGCCGTCAAGTTGTTCGACGACCTCGCCCCGGCGAGCGTCGCCTGGTTCCGCGTGATCGGTGCGGCCGCAATCTGCATCCTCGTGTCGATCCCCCAGTTGATGCGTGGCGGCAGGTGGTCGCGCAGCGAGTTCCTCTCCGCATCCATCTTCGGCATCGCCGTGGCACTCATGAACCTCACCTTCTATCTCGCCATCGATCGCCTCGACATGGGCAAGGGTGTGGCGATCGAGTTCATCGGCCCGATCTGCGTGGCCGCCCTCACCACGCGCTCGGTGCGCAACGCGATCGCGCTCGGCTGTGCGACGCTCGGCGTCGTCGTGCTGTCCGGTCTCGAGTTGAGTGGCGAACCGCTCGGGTTGCTCTTCATCTTCCTCGCCTCGGCGTGCTGGGCTGCCTACATCGTGATCGGCGCCAAGGTCGCCGCACTCGACCGCGGGATCGCTGGTCTCGGCGTCGGGCTCCTCGTCGGTGCGGTCGTCATCGCGCCGTTCGGTGCGCCACAAAGCGGACCCGCGTGGTCGCAGCCCTCGCTCATCGGTTGGTGTGTGCTCGTCGGATTGTTGTCGAACGCGATCGGTTACGGCATCGAGCAGTCCGTGTTGCGTCGCATTCCCGTGCGACGCTTCTCGGTGCTCCTCGCACTCCTCCCCGTCACCGCGGTCGTGTTCGGCATGATCTTCCTCGACCAGATGCCGACCGCCGTCGAATATCTCGGCATCGCACTCGTGCTCGCCGGAGTCGTGATCCAACAACGCGACGTGCTCACACAAGCGAGCGAATCGGCCTAAAGCCCCGCCCAGATCCTGCCGATCACGACAGGTAGAATGATCGGAAGCGGGCGAGGAGATTCCTTCACCATGCGCATACCCCCACTGAGAGCACTCGTCGTTGGCGTTGTCGCCACGAGCCTCGTGTCGGTCGCCGCACCGGTGCAGGCCGAAGACGGACTCCTCCCGAACGCAGTCGTCGTCACTGGTCGAGGTTTTGGGCACGGCCGTGGCATGAGCCAGTACGGCTCGTACGGCTGGGCCACCACCTATGGCTGGCAGTGGCAACAAATCTTGGACTTCTATTACGGCGGCCCGACCGGCAACGTCGTGGCACCACTCGCGAATCCGAACCAAGAGATGTCGGTCGTGCTCACCGGGAGCGACATGACCCGCGTCTCGACCATCTACGCCAAGGCCACCGCGGTCGTCGCCGATGCGGGGAACGCGATCTTCGTGCAGGACCCGGCACCTGGTCGCACGTGGGTCTCGCTCGTGGCGCGCGAGATCTCCAACCGTGTCTATCGCG
>DAIRSS010000159.1:0-1541 GCA_036804285.1 Ilumatobacteraceae bacterium | reverse complement strand
GGGTGCGCCGCAGGCGAGTGCGACGGCGACTTCGAGTGCGGCAGATGACGACAGTCCTGAGCCAATCGGGAGTGTGGTCGAGACGGTTCCGCGAAAGCCACGGCAGTCGTTGCCGAGCTCTGCGGCCACGCCCGCGACATATCGACCCCAGGGTGGGGAGACGTTCTCGGGGGAGGTCACGGGGAGTGCGAGGTGCACGGGGTTGACGTCCGAGGTGCTCGCGAGGTCGATGGCCGAGGTTTGGGCCACGGCCTCGATCGTCGTGTAACGGTCGATGGCCATGGGGAGCACGAGCCCGCCCGTGTAGTCGGTGTGGTCACCAATCAGGTTCACCCGACCAGGGGCACGAAACACGGTCGGTTGCGTCACTCAAGCGAGATTACGGCCTCCAAGTTGTCGGGGTGGGGAGCAGTCGGTGAGACTGAACCCCATGCCCCAAGCGCAGTTCACCTCCACCGACAATCGCTCGATCACCCTCGAGTACGACACCTTCGGCAACCCGAGCGATCCGGCACTGCTCCTCATCATGGGCTACACCGCCCAGATGGTGGCGTGGGAACCAGAGTTCTGCCAGCACTTCGTCGACAAGGGACATTTCGTCATCCGCTTCGACAACCGCGACTGTGGGCTGTCCACCAAGTTGGACGGCGTCAGCGTCAACACCGATGAGGTCATCAAGGCGGCCCTGATGGAAGAGCCGATCCCAGCGGTCCCGTACACGCTCTCGGACATGGCCGCAGACGCCGCCAAGCTGCTCGACCATCTCAACATCGAGCGCGCACACATCCTCGGGGCATCGATGGGCGGAATGATCGCCCAGACGTTTGCGATCGAGCACCCGCACCGCACCGCCTCGCTCATCTCGGTGATGTCCACACCGGGTGACCCCGCAGTCGGTCAGTCCACCCCCGAGGCACTCGCCGCACTCCTCGCACCACCACCGGCATCCCGCGAGGAATACATCGCGGCATCGCCCAAGTGGCAGACCTGGCAGTCCAAGAAGCACCGCTCGGATGAACTCTCCAAGCGCAACGCTGCCCGTGACTACGACCGCATGTTCTATCCCGAGGGCGCCCCGCGACAGCTGGCTGCGATCTACGCCAGCGGCAACCGCAGCGAGCACCTCGCCAAGCTGAACATCCCGACACTCGTCGTGCACGGCGTGGACGACACCCTCATCACACCTTCGGGCGGGGAGCGCACCGCCGAGTTGATCCCCGGCGCGAAGTACATGCTGGTCGAGGACATGGGACACGATCTCCCCAAGCCCCTGTGGCCGTCGTTCGTCGAGGCCGTCACCGCACTCACCCTGAGCGCATCGACCAAGGTCTGAGCGAAACGTCACCCACGATGAGCGGACCACTTCACGGCCGACGCATCATCGAAATCGCCGGCATCGGCCCAGGGCCGTTCGCCGCCATGATGCTCTCCGACATGGGCGCAGAAGTCATCCGCGTCGAGCGCACGCAGGCCGTGCGCGGCCCAGCACCCGACACCGCCCACTGGGACGTGCTCCTGCGCGGTCGTCGCAACATCGCGAT
>DAIRSS010000158.1:0-1545 GCA_036804285.1 Ilumatobacteraceae bacterium | reverse complement strand
CCGGTTGATTCGGCGGCAGGTCGGACCTACTTTTGAATGCTCTGGGTGAACGGTCCCAGAGAGTCTGGTGGATGTAGCTCAGTCGGTTAGAGCATCGGATTGTGGTTCCGAGGGTCGCGGGTTCGAATCCCGTCATCCACCCTGACTAGGTCCGTAGCTCAATTGGTAGAGCACCGGTCTCCAAAACCGGCGGTTGGGGGTTCGATTCCCTCCGGGCCTGTGAGAACGGCAGGTGGCAGGGAGGTAGGAGCAGGACACTGCGGCGGTATCGTCTAGGGGACTAGGACACAGCCCTCTCAAGGCTGGAACACGGGTTCGAATCCCGTTACCGCTATGGGTAGGTCAGCAGGGAGATGTGCAGGACCGCAGGTCGATCGGGCCCCATCGTCTATCGGCTAGGACGGCACCCTTTCAAGGTGCAGAGACGGGTTCGATTCCCGTTGGGGCTATGGCTCCACGGAGCTGTTGCTGGTAGGAAGGACTGGCAGGTTGGGTGCGGCGTTCCGTCACCTGGCGATGTGGTCCGTAGGTCAGGGGGCGTAGCTCAGTTTGGTTAGAGCACTCGACTGTCACTCGAGAGGTCGCGGGTTCGAGCCCCGTCGCTCCCGTAGGTGTTGGGCCCTGGTGGTGAAATTGGTAGACACGCCATCTTGAGGGGGTGGTGCCGCAAGGCGTCGCGGTTCGAGTCCGCGCCAGGGCATGCGGAGCAGGGGTGGGATGCTGGTCTCGGGGACGGTGTTCCACCCACCTGCCACAGTAGCTCAGGGGTAGAGCACTCGATTCGTAATCGAGCGGTCGTGGGTTCAATTCCCACCTGTGGCTCTGGCTGTGAAGCATCGAGGCGCCCGCCGGTCACTGCCGGTCGGGCGCCTCCGCCGTTTCGGTCACCGCGGGCTCGGTGCCCTCGGATCACCCCCCGATCCACTCCGGGGCGAGTGCCGTCTCCACCACGCGACCCCCCTCCACGCGCACCTGGTACGCTTGCGCCCCGCGCCGCGCGGTCACAACGCGCGTCAGCGTCGTGCCCTCGAAGTAGAGTCCGGCGTTGTCGTCCACCGCGTAGCCAGGCTTCATCTCGCCGGCGCCGATGAGTCGCTGATAGAGCGGCCGCCGCCCCGACTCCGAGTCATAGTGCGGCGAGTGGCTCCCGGGGAGGAAGCCGAGGCACTTCACGATCGACAACGCCTTCGGCCGCGAGTCCGTGGTGCCCTCCTCGAACCAGCAGAGCGACCCCGCGCTGGCCCCGCCGAGTACGATGCCGCGCTCCCACGCCTGGCGAAGCACCACGTCGATCCCCTGCGCCTTCCAGATGGCCTGCTGGTTCAGCGTGTTGCCGCCGGAGACGACGATGCCGTCCATCGACAGCAGGACCTCGTCCCACCCCTGGGTCTGCGACAGGCTCTCGATGAACGAGCGCTGCACGAAGGGCTCCACGCCGAGTGGGGCACAGTGTTCGTAGAAGCGGATGATGCCCGACGCGTCGTCCGCCGAGGCGGTCGGCAGGTAGCAGATGCGCGGGCGGGCCTTCCCCGAGAGCTGCCCCAT
>DAIRSS010000157.1:0-1557 GCA_036804285.1 Ilumatobacteraceae bacterium | reverse complement strand
GGCAAACCAGAGTTCGTCATCAACTTCATGGAGTACATCGCCGAGGAAGTTCGCGAGTATCTCGCACAACTCGGCTTCCGCAGTATCGAAGAGGCGGTCGGCCACGTCGAGGCACTCGACGTTCGGCACGCGGTGAACCACTGGAAGGCGCAAGGCCTCGACATCTCGCCGATCCTCGCGCGACCAGAGAACCCCTATCACCAGACGATGCACCACTCGGTCGCTCAGGACCACGGTCTTGGTGATGCACTCGACACGCAGATGATCGCTGACTGCGAGCAGGCGATCGAGTCCGGTTCGCGCATCGAACGGAGTTATCCGATCGGCAACGTGAACCGCACCGTCGGCACGATGCTCGGCAGCCGCGTGACTCGACGCTGGGGTGGCGCGGGACTTGCCGACGACACGATCGCACTCACCTTCACCGGTTCTGCAGGTCAGAGCTTCGGTGCGTTCGTGCCACGAGGCGTGACGATGCGACTGATCGGTGACACGAACGACTATCTCGGCAAGGGTCTCTCGGGTGGTCGACTGATCGTGCGACCGGACGAACGCGCCACGTTCGCGCCGGAAGACAACGTGATCGCCGGGAACGTCGTCGGATATGGCGCGACGAGCGGAGAGATCTTCGTGAACGGCATCGTGGGTGAGCGATTCTGCGTGCGCAACTCTGGCGCGACGGTCGTCGTCGAAGGCGTGGGCGACCACGGGTGTGAGTACATGACGGGAGGAGTGGCAGTCGTGCTCGGCGCGACCGGTCGCAACTTCGCAGCCGGTATGTCCGGTGGTGTCGCCTTCGTGCGCGACGTCGACGGAACCTTCGCGTCACGGGTGAACGGCGAGATGGTGGATCTCGTGGAGCTCACCAAGGTCGATGCAGAGTTGCTGCGAGGCATCGTGGAGCGCCACGCCCTGGAGACGTCGTCGCCCCTCGCGACGCGACTGCTCGCCTCGTGGTCGGAGTCGAGTGCAACGTTCCGCAAGGTGATGCCGCGTGACTATGCACGCGTGCTCGCGGTGTTGGACAAGGCCAAGGCGGAGGGTCTCGATGAAGAGGCCACGGCGAACAGGGTGATGGAGTCGGTCCGTGGGTGAGCCAACCGGATTCCTCCGCTGGAGTCGCACGACGCCGAAGCGTCGACCGATTCCCGTGCGCGTCGCCGACTGGCGAGAGGTCTACGAACCGTTCGACTCGGGTGAACTCGCGCATCAGGCGGGACGGTGCATGGACTGTGGCATTCCGTTCTGCAACAACGGTTGCCCGCTCGGCAACCTGATTCCCGACTGGAACGATCTCGTCTACCGCGGACACTGGCGCGATGCGATCGACCGACTGCACGCGACGAACAACTTTCCCGAGTTCACCGGCAGGTTGTGTCCTGCGCCGTGCGAGAGCGCGTGCGTGCTCGGCATCAATGCTGATCCCGTGACGATCAAGCAGGTGGAAGTGGAGATCATCGATCGAGCGTGGGACGAGGGTTGGGTTACCCCGCACGTGTCGTCCGTGAAGACGGGCAAGCGCATTGCCGTCGTCGGATCCGGGCCTGCAGGACTCGC
>DAIRSS010000156.1:0-1569 GCA_036804285.1 Ilumatobacteraceae bacterium | reverse complement strand
GCACTCGCTTCGGTCGAGATGTACGGCAGGATCTCACCAGATCGTGCAAGACATTCGTCGTTGAACTGCTGCGATGCGTCGATCAGCGCCTGGATTTCTTCGTCGTTGTCGGGTGGTGAGTCGAGTCCGAAGTATTCGTCGTAGGTGTCCACGCAGTCGACGGCTGGCGTCGACTCACCCGTCCCGCGTGGGTCCCACGCGATGATGTCGAAGCGCTCGAGGAGATCGGAGGAGAAGTAGTAGTAGGCATCGTCGGCGAGCGAACTGCCACCGAAACCAGGACCACCGGGGTTCACGAGGAGCGATCCGATCCGCTTGGCGGGGTCCTCGACGGAGCGCTTCTTGACGAACAGAGAAAACGACCCAATCGCCGGGTCCTCGTAGTCATAGGGAACCTCGAGAATCGAGCACGTCACGATCGAGTCGGGCTCGGCGTTTTCGCATTCCGACCACGTGAAACTCGAGGGGAGGAATGCAGGAGCAGTTGACTCCGTCGCTTGCGGAGATGAGTCGGACGTTGACGTCACCGACGATCCGGAAGAACACGAGGCCATGAGGACCGCGCCGACGCAGAGTGCAAGTGCGCGGCGAGCGAGGTGACGCATGTCTTCAGCCTACGAGTTGGCATGGCGCCGAACCCGTGGTCGTAGCCTGACGTCATGCGAATGGGACCCCATCACCTCATTCCAGGTGACGAGTCGGCGGTCAAAGGAGCATCGATTCGAGGCTCGTCCCTTCGAAGGGTCGCAACGTTTGCGCGCCCGTATCGGGTGCAGATCGGCGGGTTTCTCACCTCGATTCTGGTAGCGGCAGTTGTGGCACTGGCCCCGCCGTTGCTCTTCCGTCGCATCGTCGATGTGTCCATTCCGAACGGGGACCGAAACGGGATCATTGTCCTCACGGTCGTCCTCGTGGTGCTGGCTCTCCTCGATGCCGGCTTCCAGATCATCCAGCGCTGGTTGTCGTCACTGATCGGTGAGGGGCTGATCTACGACCTGCGAGTCGCACTCTTCGCCAAGGTGCAGAGCATGCCGATCGCGTTCTTCACGCGCACCCAGACCGGTTCGCTCATCAGCCGTCTGAACAACGACGTGGTCGGCGCTCAGACCGCCGTGACGGGAACACTCGGGAGCGTCGTCTCGAACGTCGTCGTGCTCGCCACGACGCTGATTGCGATGGTGGCCCTCGAGTGGCGACTGACAGTGCTCTCGCTCATCGTGTTGCCGGCCTTCATCATCCCCGCGCGTCGAGTCGGTGTGCGACTGCAGGACATCTCGCGCGAACAGATGGGTCTCAACGCAGAGATGAACACGCAGATGACGGAGCGATTCAACGTCGCAGGTGCACTGCTCGTGAAGTTGTTCGGGCGTGGACCCGAAGAGGTCGGCTCATTTTCCTCCCGCGCGTCACGGGTGCGTGACATCGGGGTCAAGTCTGCGATGTATGGACGAGTGTTCTTCGTTGCACTCGGTCTCGTTGGTGCGCTGGGTGCGGTGGCGATCTATGGCGTCGGTGCATTCATGGTCGTCGACGGCGGGATCTCCGTCGGCACACTCGTGGCGATGGCAG
>DAIRSS010000155.1:0-1693 GCA_036804285.1 Ilumatobacteraceae bacterium | reverse complement strand
CTCCTCGGGTTTCTGTGACGACGGGCGAGCCGTTCTCGCTCGGGACGAACACTGCGCCGTCGCCAGAAGAACTGGACGCAGCGACGACGCGCATCATGTCGGCGATCGTGGAGTTGTTGCCGGAAGAGGCGCGACGCCCGTACACGCCGACGGCAGAGGAACTGCGTCGTACGTATCCCTCGAGTTACTCGGGCAATCCCGAAGCCGAGGCGACGCGTCGCCCCGGCACGGACTGATTACTTCGCGCTGACCTTCGCGCGCACGATGTTCAGTGCGCTGCCGGCCTTGAACCACTCGACCTGTTCGTCGCTGAACGTGTGTAGCGCCTCGAAGGCGACCTTGGATCCATCGGCCTTGTTGATCACGCACTGCACTGGCTTGTCGGGCACGGGTGGCAGGTTGAGCACGCTGATCGTGTCGCGCTCGCCGATGGCCTCGTAGGTCTTCGGGTCGGCGAAGGTGAGCGGCACGAGACCCTGCTTCTTCAAGTTGGTCTCGTGAATGCGGGCAAAGCTGCGGGCGAAGATGACCACTCCACCGCGATAGCGCGGTTCCATCGCGGCGTGTTCGCGCGACGAGCCCTCGCCGTAGTTCTGGTCACCGATCGCGCACCAGCGAATGTTCGCTTCTGAGTAGCGCTTGGCGATCTCCGGGTACTTGCGGGTCTGGCCGTCGGTTGCGTCATAACCTTCGCCGACGCCGTCGGTGAAGGCGTTCACCGCTCCTTCGAAGAGGTTGCCCGAGATGTTCTCGAGGTGTCCGCGGTACACGAGCCACTTGCCTGCAGCAGAGATGTGGTCGGTGGTGCACTTGCCCTTGGCCTTCATCAGGATCGGCAGTTCGAGATAGTCCTTGCCGTCCCACGGGGTGAATGGTTGCAGCAGTTGCAGACGCGAGCTCTTCGGATCGACGGCGACCGAGATCTTCGAACCATCCGCCGGCGGGGCGATGAACGTGTCGTTGCCTGCGTCGTAGCCCTTCTTCGGCAACACTTCGCCGGTCGGTGCCTCGAGCTTCACGGTCGAGCCGTCGGGCGCGGTGAGCGTGTCGGTCGTCGGGTCGAAGTCGAGTCGACCGGCGAGTGCGAGTGCGATCACGGTGTCGGGGCTCGTGACGAACGAGAGGGTGTTGGCGGAACCGTCGTTGCGCTTCGGGAAGTTGCGATTGAACGAGTTGACGATCGTGTTCGGCTTCGACGTCACGTCCTTGGAACGTTCCCACTGACCGATGCACGGACCACACGCGTTTGCGAGCACGGTGGCGCCGATCGCCTCGAGGTCGGCGAGGAGACCGTCGCGTTCGATCGTGGCGCGGATCTGTTCCGATCCCGGCGTGATCAGCAATTCGACCTTGGCCTTCAGTCCCTTGGCGCGGGCCTGGCGGGCGACCGAGGCTGCGCGGGTGATGTCTTCGTAGCTCGAGTTCGTGCAGCTGCCGATGAGGGCAGAGGAGATGTCGAGTGGCCAGTTGTTCAGTTGAGCAGCTGAGCCGATCGCATCGCCGACCTTGTGCGCGCGGTCTGGCGAGTGCGGTCCGTTGATGAGGGGCTTGAGCGTCGACAGATCGATTTCGATCACCGAGTCGTACGACGCGCCGTCGTCGGGTCGCAGGTGTTCCTTGACCGCGTCGGCAGCTGTTGCGATGTCGGCGCGCGACGTTGCGCGCAGGTACTCGGCCATCTGTGCGTCGTAGG
>DAIRSS010000154.1:0-1776 GCA_036804285.1 Ilumatobacteraceae bacterium | reverse complement strand
GCCGGTCGACCGATTTCACTCGAGATCACCGTGTCCGAAGTCGCCGAGCGCACACCGTCACGCGGCGTTCCGCGTCCACGCAAGGTCGAGTCGGATCTCGACGACATGGTCGACGTGGCAGAAGTAGTCGATGCCCCGAAGGATGCCATGCCGTCGATGGTCGACAAGTTGGCTGAAGCATTCCCTGGTTCGCAGATCATCGACAAGAAGCGCAAGTAAAGAGGTAGATCTCGACGATGGCGAACGCATACACCCCACCGATGCAGGCGCTGATCGACGCACTTGGTCGGCTGCCCGGCATCGGACCGAAGTCGGCCCAGCGCATCGCGTTCCATCTGTTGAAGACCGATGAGGTCGACGTCCATCGCCTCGCCAAGGCGATCACTGAAGCCAAGGCGCTCGTGCGATTCTGCGAGCGTTGCTTCAACTTCTCCGAGGGCCGTCTGTGTCACATCTGTGTCGACGAACGTCGTGACAACTCGGTGATCTGTGTCGTCGAGGAGTCACGCGACATCATTGCCGTCGAAAAGACGGGCGAGTTCCGCGGCCGCTACCACGTGCTTCTCGGTGCAATCAATCCGCTCGAAGGCGTCGGGCCCGAGCAATTGAAGGTGCGTGAACTCCTCGCACGCCTCGAGGACGAGGGGATCACCGAGATCATCTTGTGCACCAATCCGAATACCGAGGGTGACGTCACCGCGCTGTATCTCGCTCGCCTCTTGAAGCCGCTCGGGCTCACCGTCACTCGCATTGCCTCAGGTCTGCCAGTCGGTGGCGACCTCGAGTATGCGGATGAATTGACGCTCGGCCGTGCCCTCGCGGGCCGTCGAGAAATCTCCGCCTAGCGCTCAGGCGTCAGCGCGTGCCGCTGTGAGTGATAGATCCCCGTACGCCCGCTGACCACGTAGGCGACGATGCAGGTAATCGTGAGCGCGACGATCGGCGACGCGCCATACAGCTCGACTCCGATGACGATGCACGCGAGGGGTGTATTCGCGGCGGCACCAAACGTGGCCATCATCCCCACTGCGGCGAACAGTGGTGTCGACGCTCCGAACATTGACGCGAGTTGTGAACCCGCGAGCGCACCCATGATGAAGAGCGGGATCATCTCACCACCGATGAATCCGGTGCCGAGACTCACGCTCGTGAAGACGAGCTTCCAGAGGAATGCGCCAGCGACAAGTCCCGCACCACCGACGAACGCCGTTTGAATCAAGGGCTGCGACAATCCCAAATAGTCGCGCGTGCCTGCGAGTGCGGTGAGGATGAGCACGATGACGCCACCAACTGCGGGTCGCAGCGGTGGATAGGTAATGAACTTCTGTGATGTGTGTTGGACAAAATGCGTGAGTGAGATGAACGCCCGTCCAATGGCAGCCGCGGCGATTGCCACGATGAGGAGTTGAGCGACAAGCGTCCACGACAGAGCAGGTGCGATCACCGCTGGCTCCACGATGTGTCGGTGACCGAGCCACTCGACGAGGTGGAAGCTCGAGAACCCGGCAATGAGCGCGGGAAGAACCGCTTCGTAACGAATTCGCCCGTTCTCCTGAACCTCAAGGGCAAACACGACTCCGCCGACGGGGACGCCGAAGAGCCCGCCAAACGCAGATGCAATTGACGTGATCAGGAGCACCTTGCGGGTTTCGGGAGATGGTTTGAAGAGGCGAGAGATTCCGTCTGTCACGCTCGCGGTGATCTGAATGCCCGCACCCTCTCGACCAGTGGAGGCGCCGAAGAGGTGGGAAATCGCAGTTGACAGAAAAACGAATG
>DAIRSS010000153.1:0-1781 GCA_036804285.1 Ilumatobacteraceae bacterium | reverse complement strand
GAAGAAGGTCGCGCGAGCGTGCTTGCGATGAGTTACGACTACACGGTGCTCGCCGGCACACAGGGTTACGTGAATCACAAGAAGACTGATCGGGTGCTCGAGGTGGCTCGACGCAACATGTTGCCCGTCGTGTTGTTCGCCGAGGGCGGCGGAGGTCGACCGGGTGATACCGATGCACCCGTCGTCGCCGGACTCGACGTGATGTCGTTTGCGTCGTTCGCCTCTCTCTCGGGACTCGTGCCGCTTGTTGGCATCGCCTCTGGTTATTGCTTCGCCGGCAACGCGGCCCTGCTGGGGTGTTGCGACGTCGTCATCGCCACCGAGGACTCCAACATCGGGATGGCGGGCCCCGCGATGATCGAAGGCGGAGGACTCGGCGTCGTTGCACCGACTGCGATCGGTCCGATCGAGGTACAGACGAAGAACGGCGTCGTCGACGTGCGCGTCGCAGACGACGTTGAGGCCGTCGACGTGGCCAAGCGCTACCTGTCGTATTTCCAGGGTCGCCGGTCATCGTGGCAGGAGCCCGATGTCGCCGCACTTGCTGACGTCGTGCCCGTCGAGCGCGTGCGCGTCTATGACGTGCGTCGGGCGATCGACGGCTTCGCGGACCGCGATTCGGTGCTCGAGTTGCGTCGCGACTTCGGAGTGGGGGTCCTGACGGTGCTTGCACGCATCGCCGGTCGTCCGGTGGGAATCGTTGCCAACAATCCGGTGCACCTGGGTGGAGCGATCGACTCGGACGCGGCCGACAAGATGGCGCGATTCGTGCAGCTGTGCGATGCGTTCGATCTTCCGATCGTCTCGTTGTGTGACACACCTGGATTCATGGTCGGACCGGACGCGGAGCACTCGGCCCAGGTGCGACACTTCGCGCGACTGTTCGTGACGGCTTCGAGTGTCACCGTGCCGTGGCTGACCGTGGTGTTGCGCAAGGGATACGGACTCGGTGCGCAAGCGATGGCGGGTGGAAGCTTCCACGCCAAGGACCTCATCGTGTCGTGGCCGACGGGCGAGTTCGGTGGGATGGGTCTCGAGGGTGCGGTTCGACTTGGATTCCGTAAGGAGCTTGAAGCAGCCGCGACGCCTGCCGAGCGAGAGGAATTGGAAGCGAAGTTGATCGCAGCCGCATACGAGCGTGGCGGGGCGCTGTCGATGGCGAGCCACGTCGAGATCGATGACGTCATCGAGCCAACCGAGACCCGTGCGCGACTCATTGCCGCACTCGATGTGTGTCCGGTGGTTGGTCCCCGAACGACGAAGAAGCGCCCAATGGTGGACACGTGGTGAGCGACTTTCTTTCGTCGTTGCGCAAGGTGACGTTGCACGATCACTTGGATGGTGCGCTTCGGCCAGCGACGATCATCGATCTTGCGCGCGAGCAGGGGTATGGCGATCTCCCGACGACGGACGTCGAAGCACTCGCTGACTGGTTCGACCAGGGTATGCCCGGCAATTCACTCGAGACGTATCTCACGACGTTCACCCACACCGTTGCGCTGATGCAGAACGAGGAGGCGATCCGTCGGGTGACGCGCGAATGGGTGGAAGATGTTGCAGCTGAGGGCGTCGACTATGGCGAAGTACGTATCGCACCCGAGTTGTTGACGAGCGATGGACTGTCGATGCAGCGGGTCGTAGACGTGATCGCGGACGAGTTGTCCGCTGCTGGTGCGCAACACGGCGTAGTGACGGCGCTCATTTGTTGCGCAATGCGCACCGCATCGAACTCTCTTGAGGTCGCCAAGATCGTCGCAGATTGCGTGGGATCGAACGTCGTG
>DAIRSS010000152.1:0-1789 GCA_036804285.1 Ilumatobacteraceae bacterium | reverse complement strand
CGATCATCCCGTCGGCGTTCATGCAGATGCTCCCGTATCTCGCGACACTGATCGCCCTCATCGCGCTCAGCCGTCCCGGCAGCCGCAACCTCCTCGGTGCACCGAAGGCGCTCGGCACGCCGTTCGTGCGCGACGAGCGCTGAGCATCCGTGACGATCGACGCATCGAGTTCCGACGAAGAGATCCTCGACGTCCTGCACCGCACTGCTGATGCCGTAGCCGGTGTGCTGCAGGCCAACACCGACTGGTCCTTGTCGGGGCAGCGTGCCACGCAGTACTCGGTCGACCTCGCCGCCGATGCGGCTGCACTCGCGGTGTTGCATGGCGCAGGCTGTGCGGTGTTGAGCGAGGAGAGTCAGATCACGGGCGAGTGGAAGCCTGGCGGATTGATGGTCGTGATGGACCCACTCGATGGATCCACGAACGCGAGCAAGCGAGTGCCGTGGTACGCCACCGCACTGTGCGCGATCGATGGCGAGGGGATGCGTGCGTCACTCGTCGTCAATCAGGCATCAGGTCGTGACCGTTACTGGGCATCGCGTGGCGGTGGTGCGTTCCACAACGGCATTCGACTGCAGGTCACCCAACGAAACACGCTGCGTGACTCGGTGGTTGGCATTTCTGGTTTGCCGAGTTTTCGGCCCGCATGGGGTCAGTTTCGTGCACTCGGCGCGGCCGCCCTCGACATTTGTCTCGTCGCCACCGGTGCTCTCGACGGCTGGATCGACTTCAACAGCCACGGCGTGTGGGACTACCTCGCGAGCGTGCTCGTCTGCCAAGAGGCCGGAGTCGTCGTCAGTGAGTTCCAGTCACGCGATCTCGTCGTCACCCAGTACGCCGAGAAGCGCACACCACTCGTCGCGAGTTCACGAGAGTTGCTGGACGAACTGCGTGCGGTGCGCGAGCAGCACCAGTCGCGCTAAGCGACGGCTGCGCCGAACAGGCTTCCGATCGCCATCGTGATTCCCATGGCGATCATGCCGCCGATGATCACGCGCGCGATCGGTCGCTGAGGCTTCGCTCCGCCGAAACGCGCTCCGCTGAAGCCGAGGAGGGCGAGACCGACGACGACGATGGCGATCGTCGAGACGTAGCGCATCGACTCGGATGCGAGCCACATGGCGATGAGGGGGATTGCCGATCCGACGCTGAAAGCTGCAGCCGAACTGACGGCAGCCTCGACCGGCCGCGCGTTGGAGTGCTCGGTGATGCCAAGCTCTTCGGCGAGGTGGATGGCGAGTGCATCGCGCTCGGTGAGTTCCACTGCGACCTGGCGGGCGAGATCGTGGCGCAGGCCCTTGGATTCGAAGATTCCGGTGAGTTCGGCGAGCTCGCGCTCGGGGAGGTTCTCGAGTTCCCACTTCTCCTTGGAGATGTCTGCGCGTTCGGTGTCACGCTGTGAACTCACCGAGACGTATTCACCGAGCGCCATCGAGGCCGCTCCAGCGACGAGTGCAGCAACTCCAGCGGTCATGATCGCGGTCTTGCTCGCGTCGGATGCCGCAACGCCGAGTACGAGGCAAGCCGTCGAGATGATTCCGTCGTTTGCCCCAAGGACCATTGCCCGAAGGACGTTCGTGCGGTGTCCGGAGTGGGTTTCGTCATGCGTTGCCATGCGTCAATTCTCGCACAGTGAATCGTTGTTCCAACGAGATGAAGCGTCATGAGTGACGCCTATCCCACGCTCCGATTCCCCATAGAATGATTGCCCGACGCGACGGAAGTCGCTCACGTCGGGCGTTTAGCTCAGTTGGCTAGAGCATCTCCCTTACAAGGAGAGGGTCGGGGG
>DAIRSS010000151.1:0-1796 GCA_036804285.1 Ilumatobacteraceae bacterium | reverse complement strand
GGCTCTTGGAAGCGATCTCGCGCGCAAGCGTCATCGCATCGGCATGTGGATCGCTCGACAGGTGACTGGCGAGACCGATGTCGTGACCTTCCTTGCCACTGATCACCTTGGCGGTGAAGACGAGTTCCTTGGCGACGTCTGGTCGCACGAGTCGCGACAACATGAGCGTGCCCGTCATGTCGGGAATCAAACCCCAATGCACCTCGCGCACCGACAATTGTGTGTCGGGATGCACGATGCGAATATCGGCGCCGAGTGCGATCTGCATGCCGCCACCGAGGGCGTGTCCGTGCACCGCGGCGATCACCGGCACGGGAACTTCCTGCCACACCCAACACACCTGCTGGGCGAGGTGCGTGATGCGACCATTCGCCATCGAGCCTGCGTTCACCGAACCCGAGTTCGACGAGCCGCCCGCCATCGCCTGAAACGACCCGAAGTCGAGACCCGCGCAGAACGATGCACCCTCGCCCGAGAGCACGACGACTCGCACGTCGGGCAACTGCTTGACATAGTCACCGGCTGCGGCGAGCGAGGTGAACATCTCGTTGTCGAGGGCATTGCGCTTGTCGGGGCGGTTCATGCGGATGTCGGCGATCCCGTCCACGACGGTCATCACCACTCGCTCGCTCGTCACTCCGGGGATGTTCATCGCATGGCTCCGTTCGATCTCGTCTCCCCCATCGTGGCATGACACACTGAGGGGTATGCAACTGAACCTCTCCGCAGACGATGTCCTGAAGACCACCCGCAGCGTGCGCAAGCGCCTCGATTTCGACAAGCCCGTCGAGCGCTCGATCGTCGAGGAGTGCCTCGAGATCGCACTCCAGGCACCAACCGGTGGCAACCGTCAGGGTTGGCACTTCATCGTGATCGAGGACGCCGCCAAGAAGAAGGCACTCGCCGACATCTATCGCGACAACTGGAAGATCTACTCGAGCTTGCCGGGACGACCGACCGGCGATCAACGCGACAGCCAGATGGGCCGCGTGCGCGACTCGGCGACGTTCCTCTCGGAGAACTTCGAGCGCGCGCCGTACCTCATGATCCCGTGCATCGAAGGCCGCCTCGAGAACATCGACGTGGCGATGGGTGCAGGCGCGTGGGGCTCGCTCTTGCCCGCCGTGTGGAGCTTCATGCTCGCGCTGCGCAACCGCGGCATCGGCTCGGCGTGGACAACGATCCACCTGATGAACGACGGCGAGAAGAAGGCCGCAGAACTCCTCGGCATCCCGTACGAAAAGGTGACGCAGGGTGGTTTGTTCCCGATCGCCTACACGAAGGGCACCGAGTTCAAGCCCGCCAACCGCCTGCCACTGTCGCAGGTGATGCACTGGAACTCCTGGTAGTCGAACACCACGCCGAGCGTCGCTAAACGACCCTCGCCAAAATATTTTTGGTCCCTCCGTAGGAGGGACCAACTCTTCAGGGTCGTTGCAAACGTCGCATCACCCCTGCTTACAGTGCTGCCTCCACCGACCCAGTCAAGGAGGACTGCATGTCACACTCGCACCGCCCGGTGCGTTCACAGCTGTGGGAATGCCCGCACTGTGCCCAACGCATCATCGTTCACGTCCGGCTCACCGCCGCCCCGGTGTGCTCGAATCGCTCGTCACACGGCACCAAGGCCGTCGTGATGGTGCGACCACGGAATGTGCGATGACGAGTGTGCGTCAGTCGACGAGACGCAGGCCGGTCGGCGCAATCGACGGCGGCACCGATGGCAGATCCACCACGAAGTTCGTGCGCATCGCAGGGAACACGTGATGCGACACGAGCACCGCCTTGCCGTTCAC
>DAIRSS010000150.1:0-1849 GCA_036804285.1 Ilumatobacteraceae bacterium | reverse complement strand
CTCCAGGCCATCAACCTCGTCCATCGCCAGATGGGCGAGATGCTGGAGAAGATGAAACCCGCCTGATGGCGAACCTAGGAGCGGTGATAGTTCGGCGACTCGTGCGTGATCGTCACGTCGTGCGGATGGCTCTCTTCACGTCCGGCGGTCGTCACTCGCATGAACCTTGCGCGGCGGTGCAGCTCTTCAAGCGTCGCCGCACCCACATAACCCATGCCTGAGCGCAACCCTCCGACGAGCTGATACACCACGTCGGCGAGGGTGCCGGCATACGCCACACGACCTTCAATTCCTTCGGGAACGAGTTTGTTGCGACTCCCACCCTGACCGGAGCCATACCGATCCGCACCGAATCCCTGCATCGCCCCGAGTGATCCCATGCCGCGATAACTCTTGTATCGACGTCCTTCGAACAACTCGACGTCGCCCGGTGCCTCGTCGGTGCCGGCGAGCAGACCACCGAGCATCACCGACGTTGCTCCAGCGGCAAGCGCTTTTACGAGGTCGCCCGAATACGAAATGCCGCCATCGGCGATCGTCGGAATCCCGAGCTGTTGTGCCCGTCGAGAGGCGAACCAGACCGCAGAGAGCTGTGGCATTCCTGCACCCGCGACGACACGCGTCGTACAAATCGAGCCCGCGCCCACTCCGATCTTCACCGCGTCCACGCCCGCCCCATGCAACGTCTCGACTCCACTCTCATCGACGACGTTGCCTGCAATGGTTGCGAGTTCGGGCCAACTCGCCTTCACCCGCTCGATCGCCTTGACGACGCCCATCGAGTTGCCATGCGCCGTATCGATCACGACGGCATCAACTCCCGCACGTACGAGAGCATCCACCCGGTCTTCAAGGTCATCGCCCACGCCGACCGCTGCCGCGGTCCGCAACCGACCCGCACTATCTCGGGTGGCATTGGGGAACTCTTGGCGTTTCATGATGTCCTTCACCGTGATGAGGCCGCGAAGACGTCCAGACGCGTCCACCAACGGAAGCTTCTCGATTCGATGTCGCTGAAGGATCACCTTGGCCTCTTCGAGCGTCGTCCCCTCGGGGGCAGTCACGAGTCCCTCACTCGTCATGAACTCACTCACTGGACGTCGATAGTCTTCCGGCGAACAGAAGCGCACGTCGCGATTCGTCAAGATGCCGACGAGCACTCCGTCGGCACTCGTGATGGGTACACCAGAGATCTTGAAGCGATTCATGATCTGCTCAGCATCATCAAGCGTCGCCGTGGCGGGCAACGTCACTGGATCGCCAATCATGCCCGACTGCGATCGTTTGACTCTCTGGACTTCAGCAGCTTGGTCGTCGATCGGCATGTTCCGATGGATCACGCCGAGACCTCCGCAACGAGCCATGGCGATTGCCAATCGCGCCTCCGTCACTCGGTCCATCGCGGCAGACAGCACGGGCACCGCAAGTGAAATATCGCGAGCGAACGGAGTGGATGTGTCGACCTGGTCCGGAAGCACCTCGCTGAACCCCGGAACCAACACCACGTCATCAAACGTGAGCCCCTCGAACCGACTGAAGAACTCCTCGTTGTGCGACATGGTGCCGAGCCTCCGCACGAAGCCCGACGCGACGACCGCTCAGCCGCTCCGCTTGCGCTCGAGTCTGACAGACCCGACACCATGCACGTGGCCTCTTTGACAAAAAGTCAGCGCGGTGGTGAGTGATTCCTTGCTCACGAGATCAGGCGGTGGCAAAGGCCGCCAGATGAGATGCCGCGTCAGCGGTGATCTCCGGGCAGATGATCGGAACCAACTCGGTCGCATGCATGGTCCCGAGCACGTTTCGACAACGGGCGCTCACACCCGCTTCGATCAGTTTGCGGTAGAAG
>DAIRSS010000149.1:0-1875 GCA_036804285.1 Ilumatobacteraceae bacterium | reverse complement strand
TGATGCCGTAGGTCTTGTTGTCGATGTCGATCGCCGTGGCTTTGACGTTTTCCAATGTGATTGGTACGGGGGCGCTCGGGTAGGTGCCCTGCTTGTAGAAGGCGAACGTGAAGTCTGCGTGGCCGCCGGTGCGAAGCGCGGTGATGTCGACTTCGAAGAAGTTCGTCGTCGTGTTCGCACTGGTATCGGGACCAGCAGAAGCTGTATCGACCTCATAGTGCACGACGGTCGCGTCGACGAGAGCTGACGTCGTGACGAGAGCGTCAATTGTCGTCGGCACTCCACCGCAGGTTCGGGTTGCCACGCCAGAGTAGAGAACCTTGTCGCCGACATTGAATCCGGTGCCAACGATGTTCGTTGCCGTGGCGTAGTCGAATCCGATCTCTTCGAATCCGATGTCGCACGTCACTGCGGCACTTGCCGATTGGGAGACAGTGACGACGAGGAAGGCGAGCACCGATGCGACAAGTGCGAGTGCGACCCGTGATCTGTTGTCTTTCACGGACTTCTTTGACGTGCGCAGATCTTCGTTGCTGAGAACTGGTGATGTCTTCTTCTTCGACATTGATGACTCCCTCTTCCGGAAGTGCAATCAAGGTCTGGGATCGCGCTTGTGTTCTATGTGCATCGTCTTGTGACGACAGTGACGAACGATATTGCAGGAAGTCGTTTCTTTGAATGAATGTGAGTACCGAATCTCAAAAGTTGTCGCCGTGAAGAGTCGCTCAAGTTAGGTTGCCGTGATGAAGCTGGCGACTCGAACAGTTGTCTCGATACTCATTTCCATCTGTGCCCTCTCATCCGCGGGCCTCGCCTCTGGGGCGAATCGTGCGGAGGTTCGCACGTCGATACTTCGAGTCACGCCGCCATTCGGGTCCGCTCCGCGCAACCTTGCGGTAGCTCTTTCTCCGTCAGAGAGACGCGTGACGGCGAGGATCACCCGCGAGATTCAAGACCTGCAGTCGTTCATCCCGCAGACCCTGCGCCTCATCACGTGGTACGTGGAACCGGGTTCGGAATCGTCCGCGACGGTCGCACTCGCCCGTGACGTGCTGGTTGCGTCTCAGCAGATCTTTGAGACCTTCAACGTCTTCGATGGTCAAGCAACGTCAATCGTGATCGGGAGGACACAGCGCTTCCTGAATGAGACGGTCAGCAAGCTCGGCTGCTTCCCAAACCTGTCAATGACGTTTGATCAGCACCTGATGGGCTCTGCTCTGTGTAATGACCGGATCATCACCATGAATTTGAGCGGCTATCTCTTCCTCGAATCGCTTCGCCCGATCAATTCCGCCGACGAAACTCGACCTGAACCGCCGTTGAATCAAACTTCCTATCTCGTGGTGGAGCGAAACGCCGCGGTCCTTGCCCACGAGTGGGCGCACTCGGTCAGGACGCGAATCGCGGGTGGAGCAGTCCCGGATGGCGAGCCCAAGTGGATGAGCGAAGGGTTCGCAGAGATGGTTGACGGCCTCGCCCAGGCAAGAGTGTTCTCCCCGGGCTTGACGTTTCCGGAGATGCACGCGATGACGGTTCGACTGTTCTCCAATTGGCCAACCCGGTGTCGCTTGGATCTTGCGACCTATCGGGTTCCGTCTCCGCAGTTGGCGGGTTGTGAGTACGTCCTCGGGTTTCTCGCAATGGAACTCCTGATCGCCGATCACGGGGGTCTTGGAAAACTCCTCGAGCTGTACAAGGCAGTGACGGTGTACCGCACGTTCTCCGATGCCTTTGCCGTCAATTACGGCATGTCGATCGAACAATTCGAACGCGAGGCGAACGACTACATCAGAGAAGTCGCCAGCATCGGATTTTGTGGAAGGTTCCGACAGCAGCCCGTCGGAAGGCTTCCAGGAGACCTGAGCACGTACTGTC
>DAIRSS010000148.1:0-1951 GCA_036804285.1 Ilumatobacteraceae bacterium | reverse complement strand
TCTACGCCAAGGCCACCGCGGTCGTCGCCGATGCGGGGAACGCGATCTTCGTGCAAGATCCCACACCCGGTCGCACGTGGGTCTCGCTCGTGGCGCGCGAGATCTCCAACCGCGTCTATCGCGTGTGGGGATCGATGGAGCGCAAGTGTGCCGCCACCGACAACCCCGCAGCCGAGGGCTTCACGCAGATCGCCGACGTTGCTGACGTCGCGAGCTTCACCACGACGACGGGTGCCGATCCCGCGGCACCTGCGGAGACCCAGATCGGTCTGTGCGAGCCGCGCACGAACGGTCGCTTCAAGATTCGTTACTACCGTGGCGAGGTGCGCGCGGTGAACAACGCGCGCGGTGAGAACCGCACCATCAACGTCGTGCCGATGGAGAGCTACCTGCGCGGCGTCGTGCCGCGTGAGTCCCCCGCCGAGTGGGGAAACGCTGCCGGCGGCGCGGGAATGAATGCGTTGCGCGCTCAAGCGGTCGCCGCTCGTTCGTATGCCGCGACGGAGAATCGATACGCGAACCTCGCCCGCACGTGTGACTCACAGGATTGCCAGGTGTACGGCGGCGCGGGTGTGCGCGAAGCGCTGAACGACGGATTCTCCTCGCTCGAACATCCACTCACCGACCAAGCGATCGCGGAGACCGCGAGCGTGGCGATCATCACGCCGCAGGGTCAGCCGTCGCGCACGGAGTTCACCTCCTCCAACGGCGGTCGCACCGCGGGCGGAACCTTCCCCGCCAAGGACGACCCGGGCGATCGCGCGAGTGATCCCGTGAACTCACTCCTCGTGTGGACTCGTGTCATCTCGGCCGCACAGTTGCAGACCAAGTATCCGCAGATCGGCACGCTCACCCAGGTGGTGACGAACCATGACGGTCTCGGCGCGGAGTTCAACGGCTACGCCACCTCGGTCGACATCGTCGGTACCGCGGCCACCGTGAACGTCTCGGGCTGGACGTTCAAGTCGACCTTCGACCTCCCCGCTCCGTGGTTCGACACGAGCCCGATCGCGGGCGCGACGATCGACGCGGCACCGGTCGGCTCGATGCTCTTCGTCGGGGACTCCGTCGGAGAGAGCATCGCCGCCGAGTTCAACGGCATCGTGCGCCCCGCGTATCAGAACGTCAACTATCAGGCGCTCTCCAACCGATGCATGGTCGGTCCATCGTGCGTGGCTGCGGCATCGGGCAAGCCTGATGCGCTTTCCATCATCGATGCGCTCACCCCCGAGCAGTATCCGAACATCGTGATGGTCCAGCTCGGCTACAACGACGACCCGAACACCTTCCAGAGCGACGTCGACCAGGTGGTCAACTCCCTCACCGCGCGCGGCGTGCAGCGGATCATCTTCGTCAACCTCTCCACGCGCCGCACCTCGCGCAACTATCCGTTGTCGAACGCGGTGCTCGCAAACGCCGCGAACTCGTACCCGAACGTCACCGTCCTCGACTGGAATGCTGCCTCGAGTGCGCCAACCCAATCCCGCTGGTTCCGCGACGACGTACACCTCACCACCACCGGTCGCGCGGAGTTCGCGTTGTTCCTGCGCCGTGAGTTGGATGCGCTGCGAGCCAATGGCGTGATCACGGTCGGAAATGCCACCGTGGTTCCTCTCGGCGTGCCGCTCGCCCGCGGTGACCGCGGCGACAACGTGAAGCAGTTGCAGACCGCACTCAACACCTACCTTGCACTACCGAAGAAGAAGCGCATCGTCGTCGACGGTGTCTTCGGTAAGGGCACGGCCGCAGCCATCTCCACCGTGGAGACCATGAATGCACTCCCCGTCGACGGCGTTGCTGACGACACGGTGCTCGCGCTGCTCGGCATCGACCCGACGACGATCAGGCTCTCGAGTGGAACTCGGCACGCCACCGTCGCGACGGCACAGACCGCATTGTCTCGCGTGCTCAAGGTGAAGGTGCGCGCGGACGGGATCTATGGCTCAGGCAC
>DAIRSS010000147.1:0-2037 GCA_036804285.1 Ilumatobacteraceae bacterium | reverse complement strand
GTTGCGCCGAGGTCGCGAATGTTGCCGAGCGTGCGGTGCAGGTGGGTGCAGGCCTCGACGTGCACGATCAGTCGCTGGCAACCGGCTTCGACGTAGTTGCGCGCCATCACGTCGGGCGTGAGCACCATGAGGTGTGCTTCGAAGGGAACCTTGGTGAGGTGTCGCGTGGAGGCGATGACGTCGGGACCGAAGGTGAGGTTGGGCACGAACTGGCCATCCATCACGTCCCACTGGATGAGATCGACGCCGGCTTTGTCGAGTGCGACGATTGCATCGCCCAGCTTGGAGAAATCCGCGGGCAACACCGATGGTGCGATCTGGATCGGTCTGGCCACGCGCCAAGCCTAGTTGTCGATGCCCGATCACTCGGTTGGCTTTCGCCTACGGTGGATCCGTCGTGACCGCACAACGAGTGACCATCGAGCGCCTGGTCGCCGGCGGCGATGCACTCGCGCATCTCGAAGACGGCCGTGTCGTGTTCGTCGAGGGTGCCCTTCCGGGGGAAGTGGTCGACGTCGAGATCACCCAGTCCAAGAAGGACTTCGCTCGCGCCTCGCTGACCTCGATCGTGACGCCGTCTGCGCATCGCGTCGAGCCACCGTGTCCGAACGTGGCGCGCGGATGCGGGGGATGCTCGTGGCAGCACCTCGACCACGACCGACATGCGCGCACCAAGATCGACCTCGTCACCGAGGCCCTGCGCCGCACCGCACATCTCGAGGGCATCGAGGTCGGCTTCGGTGGGTCGCTCCCGCCGAGTGCCTCGCGCACCACGTTGCGCATGGCCGTTGATGCAAACGGTCGCCTCGGGTTTCGCAAGTCGCACTCGCACGACATCGTCGGGATCGAGGACTGCCTCGTTGCCCATCCGCTCCTCGTCGATCTGCTCGCCGATGCCCGCGTCGAGGGTGCGAGCGAAGTGACGATGCGCTGCGGAGTCGCAAGCGGCGAGCGTGGCGTGTGGTTGCACGACGACAAGGGCCGCGATGCCAAGGGCGCGACGATCACGGGTATTCCGCGCGACGTGAAGATCGGTCGCCGCGCGGTCGTGCACGAGACCGTGCACGGGGTGAACCTGCAGATCTCGATGCCGGCGTTCTTCCAGACGTCTGCGATCGCAGCCGAGCTGTTGGTGAA
Source organism: Ilumatobacteraceae bacterium (assembly GCA_036804285.1). GTDB lineage: Bacteria > Actinomycetota > Acidimicrobiia > Acidimicrobiales > Ilumatobacteraceae > UBA3006. The sequence continues at coordinate 900 of DAIRSS010000147.1, read as the reverse complement.
CGCGGTGAACACCGCCGCGGGTGACGATGCGCTGTCGGGGGACTTCGGCCCGATCGTGGATGCCTACGGCGGCGGAGGACTGTTCAGCGCCACGCTCGTCGACACCGACGTCGAGATCGTGCTCGTGGAGTCGAACAAGTCGGCCTGCAACGACGCGCACGTGAATCTCGCCGACCACACCGTGCGCATCGAGCAGATCGCCGTCGAGCAGTGGAATCCGATCGAGGCAGGACTCGTGATCGCCGATCCTGCGCGCAACGGACTCGGTCGTGTCGGCGCGGAGGCCATCGTCGCCACCGAAGCCCCGCGCATCGTGCTCGTGAGTTGTGATGCCGTCGCTGGCGCACGCGACATTCGGTTGTTGATGGACGCGGGATACACCTGTGAGTCGGTGACCGTGCTCGATTTGTTCCCGCACACCCCGCACGTCGAGGTCGTGACGGCGCTCTCGCGAGCGCGCTGAACTAGCTGATACCGACGACGACCACCGGGCAGGTGGCGTGGTTGACCACCTGGGTGGCGACCGATCCGAGCAAGAGTCCGAGGAATCCGCCGTGACCGCGACGACCGACGACGAGCAAATCGGCACCCTTGGATGCCGAGAGGAGTGCTTGCGCGGGTGAACCCTGCGTGACGATCTCGTTGACGAGGGTCTTGCCACGGTCCGCATCCACGCGTCGCATCACGTTGGTCATCACCTGGCGCGCAGCCTTTTCCTCGCCCGTCGGGTCGACCATCACCGGCGTGCCCATGCCCATCGGATCGATGATCGGGGTGTAGTTCCACGTGTGAATGAGATCCACGGTTGCGTTGCGCAGCGTCGCTTCACGCAACGCCCAGCGAACGGCGGACAGTGAGTTGTCGGAGCCATCGGTGCCGACGACGATGCGATTGGAGTTG
>DAIRSS010000146.1:0-2040 GCA_036804285.1 Ilumatobacteraceae bacterium | reverse complement strand
TCGGGCGACCAACCCGGACGCATCACCTCGGATGGCTCGTCGAATTGGCTGGCCTTGCCGTGGTGCGAGTCGCCGTAGAGGAACTCGCATTCGGGATGTGCATCGAGGAAGGCGTTGATCGTCTCGAGTGCATCGCTTGCCAGTGCATCTCCAGCGCGTAGAAACACCACCCAGGCGTCCTCGGGGATCGGGAGTTCGTCGCGCGAGACGACGATGGCCGCCGTGCGCAACGAGCGCATCCGCGTGACCTTTTCCTGTGCGACGCTCGAGTCGACGACGATCCAGTTGCGTGGGCGAGCGCTCGAGGCGACGAGGGAGTTCGCGGTGCGGCGAAGTTCTCGAGTGGTGACCCCTGCTCCGGAGGTCGCGACGACGAAGCGACGCACTAGTTCGCGGCCTTCTTCACGAGATAGCGCACCGACTTGGGGAGGTGGCGGTAGGCGAAACGAATCGGACGCAGCCACGGCTGATGCACCCAGTCGATGCGCGAGGTGGCCTGCGCATCGCGGCTATAGGAGTGTTCGAAGTCGTACCCGCTCATCGACGAATCGGTGGAGGATCCGTAACGGGAGCGCACACGCGCTTCGGCCTGTGCACCGAGTTCGGCGTCGCGCGCCTCGAGTTGGCGCAGAGCTGCGGCGAGGGCGTCAGGGGAGTTGACCGTTCCCGACATGGGGTTCAGCCTAATGAGTGCCCCGTCGGGGCTAGATCATCATGTTCATCTGCATGACGACACGAGTCGCGAGTTCGGTGTCGCCACTCATGTTGACGCCACCGAGATGGTCCGCAGGATTTCCGCGACCGGTGGCGAGTGCGAGGAACGTCGTCGAGTCGATCGTGATGACGCAGCGTGGATTCGCAGGAACGCTCTCGACGATCGCGGCTCGGCCGTTGACGACGGTGATCGGGATGGTGCGCAACACGCCACCTGTCAGCGTGATGACGACGGTGTCGCCCTCGGGTGTCGCCGCGCGCTTGCCGACGACGATCGGCAACGTGCGGATCAGTCGGTCGATGGTGTGTTCGGCGACGGGACCACCGTCGTGACCTGGCTTGCCAAGCGCGCGACGAACATCCTGTTCGTGGACCCACAGGTCGAGCACTCGGATGGCGAGGAACTCGCCGAGCGTGCCGGGACCGGTCGGCATGACCCACGGCGTGTCGAAGTAGGCGTCGTCTGCGGTCGCAAGATGATGCGCACGATCGCGGGCGACTTGTAGCCACTCGGCATAGACCTGTGCACCCGTGAGTGGACGTCGCACGTCAATTTCGTTTTCGTTCATCTCGCCAATCGGATTCTTGACGTGGTCGAACTGTGGCGCGCGATGTGAGGTGGGTGGTTTGCCGATGAGGAAGTTCTCGGTGCCGAGGATGTGTGAAAGGTTGTCCTTCACGTCCCATCCCGGGCAGTCCGTGGCCGTCGACCACTGCTCTTCGGTCAGACCGTCGAAGGCGACGGTCACGGCATCCATCGCCGTGTTCATGAGTTCGATCAGTGCGGTTGGTCTCATCGTGGTCTCCTTGGTCAGAGCGCGGGCTTTTGGATCGTTTCCCACTCGCGTCCGCGCAGGTAGGGATTGAACACCTCGGCGATGTGCTGCATGTCGCTTGGCGTCTTCGGTCGCTTCATCTCATACAGCCCCGGGAACTTCGCAGAACGCAACGTGATGTCCCACAACTCGAGCGCCTCTTGGCCCATCGGCGGTGGCAACACGACGGGCCCGAAGATTGCGCGTGTGCCCGGTGCGACGAGGATCGGAACACCGAAACCGGCGAGTGCATTCACTGCGTACTCGTGGTCGGCGCGCACGTCGTCGTGGGTGGTCGGATCACCGAGTGCTGCGTCCCACACCGAGGCGTCTTGGCCGATTGAGGCAAGCAACTCGATCGCCGTGTCGCGTTCGTAGGGGCGTCGCGCCTCGAGGTGCAGCGCGCGACCGATCGCGCCATACCAGGCGTCACAGGCATCCATGTCGCGGCGTCGTAACCACGCAGCGATGCGCATCGGCGTCCAGCCATAGGAGATCTCGCGTTCCCAGG
>DAIRSS010000145.1:0-2043 GCA_036804285.1 Ilumatobacteraceae bacterium | reverse complement strand
GTCGTCGCCGAAGAGTGCCACGCCGCACGAAACGGCGTCGCCGTCCTCGACTTGCCTGGCTTCACCAAGATCCAGGTCTCTGGTCCTGGTGCGACCGCGTATCTCGACAACCTGTTGTGCACCAAGCTTCCGAAGGTCGGTCGCCTCGGCCTCGTCTATGCACTCTTGCCCGACGGCAAGGTGCTGAGCGAGTTCACGGTCGCCCACATGTCCGACAACGAGTACTACCTCGTCGGTGCGGCGAGTTCGGAATGGCACGACCTCGACGTGCTCGAGATGGCGTTGCCATCCGATGGCTCGGTCACGCTCCGCAACATCACCAAGGACTACGGCTCGATCATCGTCGTCGGTCCGAAGTCGCGCGAAGTGCTCTCGAAGGTGACGACCACGTCCCTCGACAATGCGTCGTTCCCGTGGCTCACCCATCAGTTGATCGACACCAAAGTCGGCAAGGTGCTCGCACTGCGCGTCAACTACGTCGGTGAACTCGGCTGGGAGCTCCACGCTTCGAACGACCAGATGGTCGAGTTGTACAAGTCGATTTGGGCCGCCGGTGAACCGCACGGCATCCGCGACATGGGTATCTACGCCGTTGACAGCCTGCGCCTCGACAAGAACTACCGCGGCTGGAAGGGTGACTTGGAGATCGGCTTCTCACCGTTCGATGCATCACTCGATCGCTTCGTGGATCTCACCAAGTCGAGCTTCGTCGGCAAGGACGCACTCGTCGCCGAGAAGGCCAAGGGTTCTGCGTACCGATTCGTCGGCATGACGCTGGACGTCGATGGCGACGCAGACGCACCGTTCTGTGCCGGCATCTTCGATGGCAACAAGCGCGTCGGGATCGTCACCTCGGGTGGCTGGAGCTTCACGCTCGACAAGAGCGTCGCGCTTGGCTACGTGGAACCGAAGTACGAGGCCGTCGGCACCAAGCTCGAAGTCGAGATCTTCGGCACTCGAGTCCCGGTCACCGTCGGCAGCGAACCACTCTTCGATCCGAAGAACGAGCGCCTGCGCTCGTAGTCAGCGCGCCGCGAATTGCGCGGCGGCATACGTGATCGCCTCGCGGAGGACCTCGCCGATGAAGGCGAGTTCTTCGCGTCCACACACGAGCGTCGGTGCAACGACGAGAACGGGGTCTGCCCGATCGTCCGCACGACAGATGAGCCCAGACGAAAAGATCCGTGGCGAGAGGGCGTCGCGCAACAACCAGTTGCACTCCTCCGGCGTGAAGGACTCCTTCGTCTCCTTGTCCTTCACCAATTCGACGACGCGGAAGTAGCCGTCCCCGCGCACGTCACCGACGAGCGGGAGGTCGCGTAGATCCTCCATCACCTCACCGAAATATGTCTCATTGCGCCGCACGTTTCCGAGGATGTCCTCGCGCTCCATGACGTCCAGGTTCGCGAGCGCTACTGCACACGACACTGGATGGCCACCGAAGGTGAGGCCGTGCATCAACACGGATCCATCGCCCTCGAGGAACGGGGCCGCAAGTCTGTCACTCGCGATGACGCCACCGAGGGGTGCGTATCCACTCGTCACACCCTTGGCGAAGGTGATCATGTCGGGCTGATATCCGTAGCGCTGGCAACCGAACCACTCACCGAGACGACCGAATGCACAGATCACCTCGTCGGACACGAGGAGCACCCCGTACTTGTCGCAGATCTCGCGCACGCGCGCGAAGTATCCCTCTGGAGGAGTGAGCGCACCACCGGTGTTCTGCATTGGTTCGAGTACCACGGCGGCCACCGTCTCTGGACCCTCGGCAATGATCTTGCGTTCGATGTCCACGGCGCAATCCAGCGTGCAAGCGGGAGCGTTCGCACACGATTCGCATCGATAGCGATTCGTGTTCATCACTTTCACCGCCCACGGAAAGAGCGGTTCGAACGGCTCGCGCATCGCCGGGATTCCCGAGATGCTCAGGGCACCAAGTGTCGTGCCGTGGTAGGCGAAGTTGCGACTGATCACCTTGCGACGCTCGGGTTGACCGATCTTGGCGAAGTACTGCACCGCGATCTTCCACGCCGACTCGAC
>DAIRSS010000144.1:0-2075 GCA_036804285.1 Ilumatobacteraceae bacterium | reverse complement strand
CTCGTGCTCGACCAGAGCGGTGCGGGTGGAACGATCGTGTCGATGCCGGTGGGGGCCGCAGTCGAAACGTTGCCGAGCGAAACTCCGCGACGCCTCGCCGACTCATTCGGCATTGCAGGAATTGAGGGAGTGCGTCTCGAGGCCGAGGGCCTCCTCGATGCGACGATCTCCGTCGTCGGTGTCGCCGGTCCGGCGGATTTCACCAACCTGCTCTCGGTGGTGCCGTCGCTCACCGTCACCTTCGATGCTCCGGTCGTCAACTCGACGCTTGCACCGCCCGATCCTGCGACGACGACCACGGTGAAGTCGCGCTCGACGACCACGACGATTGCGCCACCGCTCGTGCAGACCGACACCGAGTTGTTGCCCGCTGGCCCGCTCTCACTCGCCCCGGAACAAGTGGTCGCTGCACTCAATGCGCGTCGGATCGGCGATCCCGAGTCCTCGCGTTTGCCACGGGTGAAGGCGATTTGGGAATCACTCGCTGTAGCGGTCGGAACGGGGTTGTCGTACGAGCAAGCTGGCGTCTCCAGTCCAGATGGCTCGACACCACCCGACATCGGCGTCTTCCTGCGTCGACTCCTGACCGGGCCCATCCAAGTCCGTCAATTGACGGCGAACCCGATCGCACCTGAAGGGACCCCACCGGGGCTCGACCTGTACGGACTGGACCCCGTCGAGATTCGCGTGATCCTCGCCTCGGTCGCGCCGAGCAGTCTGACCATCGGAGCCGACATGATGGCAGCCGAGTTGGTGCTTTCGATCGACGACGCAACGCTCGCCTACGAGGCGGTGAAGCGACTCGAGTACGTGGGCATTGCCGTCGCGCTCATCCGATTGTCTGATTCGGACTCGCTCGAGGACACGACGATCATCCGCCACGTGGACAAGGCGGTCATCGACAACGGTCGCGCACTCATCGAGTCGGTCGCTGGTCCGTTCAAGTCACGTACGCTGAAACGACCCGTGGACGGCACCGACGCACAAATCACGCTCGGCCAGAGCTATCTCGACTTCGTCGCGGGCAATCCGAACCTTCCAGAAACGACGGTGCCACCAAGTGAGTAGTGCAACAGAGAGCGCGAAGGAACTCGCGCTCGTCGCGGCGCGAGCCGCAGACGACAAGCAGGGTCTCGACATCACGATCCTCGACGTCTCGAGCGTCCTTGCGATCACCGAAGTCTTCGTGATCACGAGCGCGTCGAACTCGCGCCAGGTCAAGACGATTGCGAGCGAAGTCACCGACAAGGTGCGCGAGACGCTCGGTCGCTCGCCGCTGCACAGCGAAGGTGCGGGGGAACAGCAGTGGGTCCTGCTCGACTACGGTGACGTCGTGATCCACATCTTCGCCGACGAGGCTCGACGGTTCTACGAAATCGAACGGCTGTATTCGGACATGCCCAAGATTGCATTCGTGGCACCGTCCCCGACGCGCGAGGTCTGATGGCTCGCACGTTTGCCAAGACGCGCATCAGCCCGTCCGACCTGACGTTCGGGTGGAGTGGTTGCAAGCGATGCTTCTGGATTCGCTACGCCAATGGCGTGTCGCATCAGGGGCCGTTCCCCGGCATCGTCACCTCGTTGTCGGCGAAGCAAGAGGGCTATTACAAGGACAAGCACTCACACGATTTCTCACCAACGCTGCCATCGGGCACCGTGCACTCGACGGGAAAGATGCTCGAGAGCACCCCGATCGTCGTCAATGGTGAAGCAACGCCGTTCACGTTGGGCGGGAAGTACGACTTCTTGTTGCAGTACGAAAAGGGAACCTACGGCATCATCGACACCAAGGTCGTGAGCAAGGGCGACAAGGCCGACTTCTATTGGCCGCAGCTCGCTGCGTACGACTACATCCTGTCGAACCCGAAGTCGGGTGACCCTCGTGCATGCGAGACCCTCGGGCTTCTCGTGTGGGAGATCCGCACGGTCGCACCGGGCGAGGGCGAGGAGTATCACGTCACGTTCAACGCGGCCTACGAGCCCGTCGAAGTGAACCCGCCGAAGTTCGAGACGTTCATCGGCGAGGTCGTAAGCACGCTCCTCGGTCCGCTTCCTGATCCGCTCGACAAGTGCTC
>DAIRSS010000143.1:0-2157 GCA_036804285.1 Ilumatobacteraceae bacterium | reverse complement strand
ACGAAGGCATGGAAGCCGCAATTCGATCGCACCGATGACCTTGGCGGGGTGTTGCGTCCGAAAGGCAAGTTGCTGAGTCGTGCATTTGGTCTTGACGACACGGTCTCACAGCCGCGCCCCGAGCCCACAGATGGCCTCGAGCGCGAACCGTTCACCGAACACGACATTCCGTAGGCCATGGACGTCCGCGCATCGCTTGATGCGAACTGTGACGCGTCGCGTCTGTTCGACTTGGTGAGTGATCTCGCCAGTTATCCGCAGTGGATGGACCTCGTCCATCGCGTCGAATCCGTCGGTCAAGGGGTCTGGGAAGTCGAGTTGCGGGCCAAGGTCGGACCCTTCGCACGCTCAAAGCGTCTGCGGATGGTGCGAACCGCGTCGGAGCCGAGTTCGCTCGTGCGCTTCGAACGCGCCGAGGTGGATGGTCGGAGCCACGCCCCGTGGGTGCTGACGGCCACCATCGATTCGGTTGGTACGCATTGCACGCTGACCATGCACCTTCACTACGGAGGTGCGCTCTTCACCGGTGGTGTGCTCGAGCGTGTGCTCGGCGAGAAGATCGAGGCTGGTCGGAGTCGACTGGCCGCACTCGTCGCGAACTAGATCGCTGGTGCGTTTCGGCGTGACTGGATGCGCACGGGTTGGCCCGCGGCGAGCTGGCCACACGCCGCGTCGATGTCGGTGCCGCGATTGCGTCGCACCGTGACGTTCACGTGCAAGTCTTCGAGTCGCGAGGCGAATTCGGTGATGCGCGATGGTGGCGTACCCGTCGTCGGCCAGCCGGGCGTCGGATTGAGCGGAATCAGGTTCACGTGCGCGCTCGGCTTCAGTCGATGGACGAGGCCGGCGAGTTCGCGCGCGTCTCGTGGTTGGTCGTTGACGCCGTCGATCATCGCCCACTCGAAGCTGATGCGGCGGTTCTTCGCGGCGAGATAGTCGTTGCAGGCCTCGATGAGATCGTCGATCGGGTAACGCTTGTTGATCGGCACGAGCTCGTCGCGCAGTTCGTTGCGCGCCGCGTGCATCGACACCGCGAGGTTGACGGGGAGTGGTCGCTCGGCGAGTGTGCGGATTCCGGGGATGATGCCCACGGTGGAGATGGTGAGGTGGCGGGCGGACATGCCGAGGTCGCCGTGAAGACGTTCGACTGCACCCCACACCGCAGGTTCGTTGGCGAGTGGTTCGCCCATGCCCATGAAGACGACGTTGGCGAGGCGTTGACCCTTGGCCTTGCTGGCACGAGCGGCTCGGACGACTTGTTCGACGATCTCGCCGGTCGTGAGTTGGCGAGTGAATCCCGCCTGTCCCGTCGCACAGAACCCACACGCCATCGCGCAGCCCGCTTGTGTGCTCACGCATACGGTTGCCCGGTCGCGGTAGTGCATGAGGACGCTTTCGATCGGGTGCCCGCCGTCGCGCAGTGTCCACAGGAACTTCACCGTGTCGCCCTTGTCGCTCACGCTCGTCGTCGCGAGATCGAGCGCCGATGGGAGTTCGCTGTCGAGTCGCTCGCGAAGTGCGCCCGGGAGCGTGAGGATCTGAGATGGCTCCTGCAGGTTCGAGTACAGGCCTTCCCAGACCTGCTTCAGGCGAAATGGAGGCTGATCGTGGAGGAGTCCGGCGAGTTCGTCACGGGTGACGTCGAACAGACTCGCCATGGTTCAAGGCTACGACCTCAGCGCAGGTGGGGCTGGGCAAGACGTTCGTAGTCGTCGATGCGCGTGCGCAACACGTCGATGCTCGCCGTCCAGAAGGCTTCCTTCGTGACGTCGAGACCGAATGCCGCACCGAGTTCCTCGGCGGTGTCCATGCCCGCGCGCGAGAGCACGGTGTCGTATCCATCGCGGAAGCGTTCCGGGTTCTCCTGATACTTGGCATACAGGCCGAGACCGAACAGCAGACCGTAGGTATATGGCCAGTTGTAGAAGTGGCTGCCGTAGTAGTGGGGCTTGAGCACCCACATGTGCGGGTGTCGAGTCGATGGATCGATGCCGTCGCCGTAGGCGCTGGCCTGCGCGTCCAGCATCATCTCGTTGAGCTCGCTCACGCCGAGCGTGCGGCGCTGACGGCGGGCGAACACCTCGGTCTCGAAGAGGAAGCGCGAATGGATGTCGACGACGACCTGGGCCGCGCCGATGAGGTTCACGTCCAAGAGTG
>DAIRSS010000142.1:0-2178 GCA_036804285.1 Ilumatobacteraceae bacterium | reverse complement strand
CGTGACGCTCGAGTGCGAGCTCGATCAACTCATCCAACAGGCGTGAGTACGACAGACCGCTTGCCTGCCACAACTTGGGATACATCGAGATCGGCGTGAAGCCGGGGATCGTGTTGATCTCGTTGCACAGGAATCCGCGTCCACCTTCCTCGTAGAAGAAGTCCACGCGCGCCATGCCTTCGGCGCGCAGGGTGTGGAACACGACGAGCGCGAGTTTCTGTACGGCAGTTGCTTCGTCTGGACTCAGTCGTGCAGGCACGATGAGCTGCGCACCATCGCCGAGGTACTTGTCTTCATAGTCGTAGAACTCGCGGCTGGGAACGATCTCTCCTGGAACGGACGCCTTGGCCTCGAGATTGCCGAGAACCGCAACTTCGATCTCGCGACCGGTCACCGACTCTTCGAACACGACCCACTCGTCATAGGTGAGCGCTGCATCGACGGCGCGGCGGAGTTCGTCGGCGTTCTTCGCCTTGGAGATGCCGACGGAAGAACCCATGTTGGCCGGCTTCACGAAGAGTGGGAAGCCGAGATCGTCGGCGATCGAACGCAGTGCAGCATCGCTGATGTGGGACTCGCGCAGCGTGCGGAACTCGGGTTGCTGGATGCCATTCGCCGCGAGCACTTGCTTGGCGACTCCCTTGTCCATCGAGACCGCACTGCCGAGCACGCCGGTGCCGACGTACGGGATGTTGGCGAGTTCGAGCACACCCTGGATGGTGCCGTCCTCGCCGAGTGGGCCGTGGAGGAGGGGGAACACGACGGTGCGTTCTTCGCTGCGCACCTGCGCGACGATCGGCGTGATCGACGTGGGCTCGCCGATGGCTTCGAGACGGTCGGGGACGTGGGTTGGACCTTTCGCCAGTGCCGCCATCGCGTCGGTGGCGAGCATCCATGCACCGCTTCGCGTGATGCCGACGGCAGTCACTCGATACTTGTCGGCATCGAGTGCACGCAACACGTGTGCAGCAGTCACGCAACTCACGTCGTGCTCTGCGGATTCGCCACCGAACAACACGATGACGTGGGTGCGCGTGGGCGCTTGAGTCATTGCAAACAGGGTAATCGGTAGTCTCTATGCATGCGCTTCATGGCCGCAGACGTGGCGAACGCAACGGGTGGCAAGGTCGTCGGCCAGAACGCACATCTCGACGGAGTGTCCTTCGATTCGCGCACGCTGCGACCGGGACAGTTGTTCGTGCCGATCGTCGCGGAGCGCGATGGTCATGAATTCATCGACGACGCCGTCGCTCGCGGCGCAGGTGCATATCTCACGGCACGTGAACCGCAGGGTCGTCGCACCGCAATCGTCGTCGCCGACACGCTCGCCGCACTGATGGAGCTCGGTAAGTTCGGCCGTGCGCGCCTGGATGCGACGACGAACGGTCGCGTGGTTGGCATCACGGGTTCGGTCGGCAAGACGTCGACCAAGGACTTCGCCCACGCCGCACTGTCGGCATCGTTGCGCACCGCATCCAGCGACAAGTCGTTCAACAACGATCAGGGTCTGCCGACGACGATCCTCAATGCTCCCGACGACACCGAGGCGCTCGTCGTCGAGATGGGGATGAGGGGTTTCGGTGAGATCGCGCGGCTGTGCTCGATCGCTCAACCACACATCGGCGTCGTCACTGCAGTTGCCGCCGCACACACCGAGCGCGTCGGTGGACTGGAAGGAGTGGCCAAGGCCAAGGGCGAATTGGTCGAGGCGCTTCCCTCATCGGGGACCGCGATCTTGAATGCCGATGACGCGCGCGTGGTGCAGATGGCCTCACGAACCTCGGCCAGTGTCCTGACGTACGGAGCGAGCGCCACGGCAGATGTCGCGATGACGTCGCACACCGTCGACGACGCTGGGTACGTGACGATGTCGGTTGCGTCACCGTGGGGAAGCGTCGACGTCCGTGTTCCCGCGCCTGGTGCGCACATGGCGTCGAATGCGCTTGCCGCTCTCGCCATCGCGGGAGTCTGTGGTGTGTCGATGGACGACGCTGCTCGCGGACTCGAGTCGGCGCAACTGTCGCCGATGCGAATGGAGACCCATGTGACTGTCCATGGCGCGACGGTCGTCGCGGACTGTTACAACGCCAACCCGGCATCGGTTGCTGCTGCGCTGCACACGCTCGCCAAGATGCGGGCAGCGCGACGGGTTGCGATCCTCGGTGTGATGGCGGAACT
>DAIRSS010000141.1:0-2197 GCA_036804285.1 Ilumatobacteraceae bacterium | reverse complement strand
ACCCCTTCACGAGCAGAACTTCCTGCTCAATCGAATCTCGGCGTGCGACGTGGGCAGGTCCCTCGGTGAACAATTTGCCGGCGGACTGCAAACCCTGAATCTCGCCATGGCGATGACATGCGGTCAGTCGTCCACCTCCGCGATCCTCGAGAACCGGAATTGACGAGGCGCAGGAATCCACTGCAGCCGGGCAACGCGGTGCGAATGCGCAACCATCTGGCAACGCGACCGGAGATGGTGGCGCACCTGAAATCGACGCAAGACGCGAGCCAGACGATGCATCGATGCGCGGAATGGAGCGAAGGAGTCCGATCGTGTACGGCATCGCTGGTTGTGCATAGACGTCTTGGACGCCACCGACTTCGACGATCTTGCCGGCGTACATGATCGCGACGCGGTCCGCCAGACCGGCCACCACACCGAGGTCGTGCGTGACGAGGACGATCGCGGCGCCGGTGAAGTCCCGTGCGCGCTGCAGCACTTCCAAGATCTGCGCCTGCACCGTGACGTCGAGTGCGGTCGTCGGCTCGTCGGCGAGCAGCACCTTCGGTTCGTTGGCGATCGCGAGTGCGATCATCACTCGTTGACGCATTCCTCCCGAGAACTCATGAGGAAACGAATTGGCGCGCTCCGCTGGTCGCGGGATGCCCACGACGTCGAGGAGCTCGATGGCTCGCGCACGCGCGGCATCTTCGGAGACTCCCTTGTGGATGAGCACGGCTTCGGCGATTTGGTGACCGATCGTTCGCACCGGATTCAGTGCCGACAACGGATCCTGGAACACCATCGCGATGTCGTTGCCGCGGTACTGCGACATCTCGTCGTCACTCAACTCGAGGAGGTTCTTCCCGCCGTAAAGAATCTGACCAGAAACTTGCGCAGTCTGCGGGAGCAGGCCGATCATCGAGAGCGACGTGACCGACTTGCCGGAACCCGACTCTCCGACGAGACCGAGCACCTCCCCTGCATGGATGTCGAGGCTCAAATTGCGCACGGCGCGAACGGTGCCGGCTTCGCTCGGGAAGTTGACCGAGAGGTCGCGGATCTGCAGCAGCGGACTGTTCACGACTTCGACCCCACTGCGGCGCCCGGGTCGAACGCATCGCGCAGACCGTCACCGATGAAGCTGACCGAGAGGACGGTCAACACGAGCGCTCCGCCCGCGAAGCAGAAGAGCCACGGATAGGTCAGCGCCGAGTTCGTTCCGTCCGCGATCAAGCTGCCGAGCGACACGTCGGGTGGCTGGATGCCGAAGCCGAGGTAGGACAAGCCGGTCTCGCTCAGGATCGTGCCACCGACGTCGAGGGTCGCGGCGATGATCAGGATCGAGGCGACGTTGGGAATCAAGTGCCGAAAGACGATGGTGCGAGTCGGCACTCCCATGTACCGCGCCGCGCGGACGAAGTCGCGTTCCCTCAGGCTCATCGCCATGCCACGAACGATTCGACTCGTGATCATCCAGCCGAAGGCAGCGAGCAGTACGACGAACACGAGCCACGTCCGTCCTCGGTAGAGCGGTGACATCACGGCGATCAGCAGGAACGACGGAAGGACGAGCAGCAAATCGACGACCCACATCATGGCCCTGTCGACCTTGCCACCGAGGTAGCCAGCGAATGCACCCACCATCGCCGCGATGCCCGTGGAGAAGAGTGCGACGAGCAGACCGATGATCAGTGATTTCTGCAGTCCGCGCATCGTGAGCGCAAAGACGTCTCCACCGATCTGCGTGGTTCCGAACCAGTGCTCACGCGATGGTGGTTGCAAGAGGTTGAAGAAGTCGAGTTCGTCCCACTTGTACTTGTTGAAGTACGGCCCGATGAAGGCCAGGAGGAACATGAGGCACAGCGTGACGAGGCCGAACACCGCAAGTTTGTTGCGCAGGAAACGTCGTCGCACCAACTGGCCGCGCGTCAGTCGCTTGACGTCGCTCATCGCAACCTGACCCGTGGATCGAGTGCAGCGGTGATGACGTCAGCGAGGAACCCTGACAACAACACGAGCACCGAGGAGAACAGGATCACTGCGGCCGTCGAGTTGATGTCGTTGGCCTGCACCGACGTCACGAACCACTGCCCCATCCCGTTCCAACCGAAGATCGTCTCTGTGAACGCGGCGCCGGTGATGAGGAGACCGAACGAATACGCAAAGAACGTCGTCAGCGGAAGGATTGCAACGCGCAGACCGTGACGAAACA
>DAIRSS010000140.1:0-2250 GCA_036804285.1 Ilumatobacteraceae bacterium | reverse complement strand
GCTGCGGCGAACATCACGATGTATCGACTGCTACGGGAACGCGCAGCGGCGTTCCGCGCCGATCCAGAAGTGAAGGCGGCACTCGAAGCCGCGCGCGTTGCGGAGCTGTCGACACCGACACTCAAACCCGGCGAGCGTTGGTCGGACGTGCTTGCGGACGACTCGATCGCACGCTTCGACGTTGATGCCGCCGGCGCAAAGGGGTACGGCTTCGTGCGACTCCAGCAGCTCGCGGTCGAACACCTCATGGGTGCCCGCTGAAATGACCCTCGTCGCGGGAGTCGACTCTTCCACGCAGTCGTGCAAGATCGTCATCCGCGACGCTGATAGCGGTCAGCTCGTTCGGCAAGGCTCTGCACCACACCCGAACGGCACCGAAGTCGACCCGCACGAATGGGAACGTGCACTGCATGCAGCCATCGCCCAGGTGGGAGGCATCGACGACGTCGCAGCACTCTCCGTCGGCGGGCAGCAACACGGTGCGGTGTGCCTCGACGAGAACGGTGAGGTCGTCCGTCCTGCATTGTTGTGGAACGACGTCCGATCGGCAGAAGCCGCATCGCAACTCGTCGACGAACTCGGAGCGAACGCGTGGGTCGAGGCGACCGGATCCGTTCCCGTCGCCTCATTCACCGTCACCAAGTTGCGCTGGATCGCCGAACACGAACCACACAACGCACAACGCATCGCCGCGGTGTGCCTCCCACACGACTGGCTCACGTGGAAACTGCGCGGGTCGAACGATCTCGCTGATCTCGCCACTGACCGGTCGGACGCCTCGGGTACGGGATATTTCGACCCCGTCTCCAATACGTACAACCGTGATCTCCTCACTCGTGCACTCGGCCACGACGTGCTGCTCCCCACCGTGCTCGGTCCGAGCGATGGCGTCTCGTGGGGAACGCGAGTTCTCGGTCCTGGATGTGGCGACAATGCAGGCGCGGCGCTCGGAGTGGATTCGGGTGACGACATCGTCGTCTCCCTCGGAACCTCCGGCACTGCATTCGTCCGCAGCGACGTCTGCGCGCGTGATGCCAGTGGCAGCGTCGCGGGCTTTGCGGATGCGACGGGTGCATTCCTCCCACTCGTCTGCACGTTGAACGCAGCGCGGGTACTCGACGGAGTTGCAGCAATGCTCAGCGTCGACCACCGCACACTCTCCGAGCTTGCACTGTCGGCCAAACCTGGAGCCGATGGACTCGTCCTCATCCCCTATCTCTCTGGCGAACGTACGCCGAATCTTCCGAGCGCGACGGGCGGACTACTTGGCATGACCAACGACAACATGACTCCCGCCCACCTCGCCCGCGCGGGGATCGAAGGCATGCTCTGTGGTCTCGCCGACGCATTGGATGCGCTCGTTCAGCAAGGTGCTCAACTTTCCCAAATTCGACTCGTCGGTGGGGCTGCCGCGTCCGAAGCGGTCCGCATCATCGCGGCAAGCATCTTCGGCGTACCGGTTGCCGTGCCGAACCCTGGTGAATACGTTGCCGACGGAGCTGCTCGCCAGGCGGCATGGGCACTTACTGGCCAGCGCCCACACTGGCCACTCGATGCACCACTACAGACGTACGAGGCCCCACTGACCCCACAGGTGCGGGAACGGTACGCACAAGCCAGAACACATTGGCTTTCCCGAACATCGAGTACGCCTTCCTAGCGATCCCAGAGCCTCACTACATTGAAGGTCATCGCACCGGCTTCGGTGCGCTCTCCACGAAGGGATTCAACGATGTCGACACATGATCGCCCACAATTTGCCGGTCTCTCAGGAAGCCGCGCTGGCATCGGCGCTGTGATGCAGGAGCGACCATCGAAGTACATGATGCTGATGAGCTTTGCCCAGGAGGTCCTGCGCGAGGACTCACACTTGAGCGCCGTCGACCGAGAAGTGATCGCGGCCTACACGAGCAAGCTCAACGGCTGTGAGTACTGCTGCGGTTCTCACACGGTTTTCGCAACGTCCCTCGGGGCGAGCGACGCAGACAGCGCAATGATTGCGAGTGGCGTCACTGAAGGCCACCGCCTCGCCGCGCTGCTGGCCTACGTCAAGAAACTCACCCTCACACCGAGCGCAATCTCTGAAACAGACAAGCAGGCCGTCCACGCTGCCGGCTTCTCCGAAGATCAACTCAAGGACGCGATCGCGGTCTGCGCAGCATTCAATTTGTTCAATCGCATCGTCGAAGGGCATGGAATCGCCCCGCACGAGAGCTACGAACAAGACGCCAAGATGATCAACACCCACGG
>DAIRSS010000139.1:0-2302 GCA_036804285.1 Ilumatobacteraceae bacterium | reverse complement strand
GCCCAGACCGACATGAAGCGTCTGATCGCGTTCTCCTCGGTTGCACACATGGGATTCGTCATGCTCGGCATCTCGACGTTGACGCCGTTCGGAACGAATGCGGCCATGTTCGGGATGGTGGCCCACGGTCTGATCACCGGCATGTTGTTCTTCGTGGCAGGAAGCGTGAAAGAGCGCTACCACACACTCGAGATCAAGCGTCTTGGTGGGCTCCTCAAGCAGATGCCACGCATGGGTTGGATCCTCGGGTTCGCCAGCATGGCCTCGCTCGGCCTGCCAGGTCTTGCCGGGTTCTGGGGTGAGTTCCCGGCAATCCTGTCGGCATACAACCCTGCTGACGGACTGAACGAGACCACCTTCAGGGTGTACATGGTGATTGCCGCGCTCGGAACGGTGCTTGCCGCCGCGTATCTCCTCTGGCTGTTCCAGCGTGTCGCGTTCGGTGAGCCGAAGCCGGAGTTCTCAGGGCACGGCCACGACGACCATCACTTCCACGATGTGAACAAGTACGAGTGGATCGCGTGGACACCGCTCTTGATCGCGATCCTCGTGTTCGGCGTCGTGCCGAATCTGATGTTTTCGATCTTCGATCCCGCTGTGCAGGGCGTGTTGAGCGCCTTCGGAGGCTGAGCAGTCCATGAACGTCCTTTTGAGCGCAGCGTGGTCGGCACCGGTCATCGACTACCACGCGCTCGCACCCGAGATCGTCCTCGCAGGCGGGCTGTGCCTCGTCCTGCTCGCAGATCTCTTCTTGGATGAGTCGCGCAAGTGGGTGCTGTCAACGCTGACGGGATTCACGTTGCTTGGAGCCTTGTTGCCCGTTCTCACCCTCGGGGTGTCGGAAGCGCCCGTGCGCTCGATGTTCGACGGTCGCTATGTCGTGGATGAGTTCAGCGTCGTCTTGAAGGCGCTGTTCCTCATCGTCGGGTATGTGATCGTGCTGTTGTCGACGAATCACGTGGAAGAAGAGGAGTATTGGCGCGGGGAGTATTGGTTCCTCTTGCTCACGAGCGTGATGGGAATGGTCATGATGGCCTCGTCACGCGACCTCATCACGGTCTTCGTGGCACTCGAGTTCCTTTCGATTCCTGCCTACATGCTCGCCGCATGGCGAAAGCGCGACGAGAAGAGTAACGAAGCCGGCATGAAGTACTTCCTGCTCGGTGTGTTCGCCTCGGCGGTCATGTTGTACGGCATGTCACTTCTGTACGGTGCGGCGAATTCGACGTTGCTCGTCGATCTCGGCAAGAGCGTCACGACCGACGGCTCGATGAGCGCGGTCTATGCGCTCGGAGTCGTGTTCGTCGTCGTCGGCTTTGCGTTCAAGGTTTCTGCCGTGCCGTTCCACACGTGGGCACCGGACACCTACGAGGGTGCACCGACGCCAATCACCGGGTTCCTCTCGGTCGCCTCGAAGGCAGCTGGTTTCGTTGCGCTTGTCACGATGCTGTACGTCGCATTCCCTCAGGCGAGCGACGTCTGGCAGCCATTCATGTGGGTGCTCGCTGCGCTCACGATGACCGTTGGCAACGTCGTTGCACTGCGCCAGACGAACATCGTTCGCATGATTGCGTACTCGTCGATCAGCCAGGGCGGATTCGTCCTCATGCCGCTTGCGGTCGCGGGAATGGATGGGGTTGCTGATTCTGCGCTCCGCGCAGTGGTCGTCTATCTGATCGTCTACGCGGCGACGAACCTCGGAATGTTTGCAGTCATCATTGCAGTGTCGCGCAAGACTCGCAGTGGTCAGATCGAGAGCTTTGGTGGACTGTTCTCGTATGCACCGGCACTCGGCGTGATGGCGACGGTGTTCCTTGCTTCGCTTGCTGGCATCCCGCCACTCGGTGGTTGGATCGCCAAGTTTGGTGCGTTCCAGGCCTTGCTGACGTCCGGAAGCGGTTGGGGCTACGGACTTGCCGTGATTGGCGCGGTGAACTCCGTGATCGCATTCGGGTACTACGGCGTCGTCATGCGCGAGATCTGGATGAAGCCAGCGCCATACGGTGACACGACCCCGATTCGCACTCCAGCCTCCATCGGTCTTGCGCTTGGCATCAGCACGGTTGCAACGCTGGTACTCGGAGTCCTGCCGGGCGTCGCGATGTACTTCGGTGATCTCGCGCGTATCACCGGTGCCTTCGGCAGCTGACGACCTACACGCCGCGATCCTCGCGGCTGGCGGAGCGATCCCATTCAGTGAGTTCATGGACATCGCCTTGTATGGGCCGCACGGCTTCTACACGACGGTGGGACACGCAGGTCGGCGCGGTGACTTCATCACCTCGCCAGAAGTCGGTCCGCT
>DAIRSS010000138.1:0-2323 GCA_036804285.1 Ilumatobacteraceae bacterium | reverse complement strand
CACGTCGCATCC
This sequence comes from Ilumatobacteraceae bacterium, assembly GCA_036804285.1. GTDB lineage: Bacteria > Actinomycetota > Acidimicrobiia > Acidimicrobiales > Ilumatobacteraceae > UBA3006. The sequence goes on along the minus strand of DAIRSS010000138.1, from coordinate 2,311 downwards.
GTCCGCTCGCCGACATGCGCGAGGCGTTCCACGTGGCCAAGGAGGATCACGTGATCCTCGCCCTCATCGCCTCGAAGACCACGTTCGCCATCGGCGCGGGAGCGGTCAGCCAGCTCGCGGTGTTCGCCTCTGATGTGTTCAACAAGGGCGACGGCGGGAGCGGGTTGTTGCTCGCCGCCCGCGGCGCGGGGTCAGCCCTCGGTCCGATCTTTGCGATGCGGTACGCACGAGGCAACCTCGCGCGCGTCGTCACGGTGTGCGGCATGGCCGGCTTCGTGTTCTCACTCAGTTATCTCGGCGCGTCCATTGCACCGTCGATCCTCGTCGCCTGCGGCTTCATCGCCGTCGCACACTTCGGTGGTGGCGCGCAGTGGACGTTGTCGACGTATGGACTGCAGATGCGCACGACCGATGCGATTCGCGGTCGCGTGCTCGCCGGCGACATGGCGATCGTGACGCTCATGCTCGGGCTCTCGAGCCTCATCGCGGGAATCCTCGGCGAACTCGTCCCCGTGCGCCAAGGCATTGCGATCATGGGATTGCTCGCCGCAGGCGGTGCATCCAGTTACATGGTGCTGACGCGAAAGATCAGAGCGCGTCTGCGCACCGAGTCGCAGCCGCAACCAGCCGCGTAGCGCGGGGGTCACCGAGCAGCGCATCCGTCATGCGATTCATGACGTAGGAAAACGCAAGCTCACGCGACGGATCGGCGAACGAGACCGAACCACCCGCGCCGGGATGTCCGTAGCAACCCTCGCCGGGGAACGCGTTGGCATCCGTGTTCAACATGTACCCCATCGCAAAACGGGTGTTGACGATGAGCACGCCGTCGCGACGGGATGGAACCTGCGGCGTGCGTGCGCGTTCGATCGTTTCCTGTGAGACCAGGCGCACGGACTTGCCGTCGACGTCGACCTCGCCCATCGTTGCGGCATACATCGTCGCCATCGAGCGCGCGTTCGTGATGCAGTTCGCGCCGGGCACCTCGGCTGCATGCAAGTCACGGCGATTGAAGCCGCCCTTCACGTTCATCGCGCCGTTCAGCGTGAGCGCTTGCGTGAGCGGCGAGTCGTCCACGAGTGGCGTGGCGAACTTGCCCGCCTTCGATTCGGTTGGCGCAACCGATGGATCCTTGGGCTTTGCCCATCCGGTGTTCACCGGCGCGACACGGGTCTCGAGATGCTCGGGCAATCCGATGTAGGCCTCAACGCCGAGGGGGCTCGCGATCTCCTCGCGGACGAAGCGGCCGATGTTGCGACCGTCGGTGAGGCGCACGAGTTCTCCAGCCAGCCAGCCGAACGTGAGCGCGTGATACGCGTGTGCGGAACCGGGTGCGAATCGTGGTGCGGTCGCGGCGAGTCGCGCGACCATCTCGTTCCAGTCGAGGACGTTGTCGAACTCGAGTGGTCCGTCCACGGTGTACAGACCCGCCTGATGACTCAACAGCTGCGCGACCGTGACGTCACCCTTGCCGGCTTGCGCGAAGTTGGGCCAGATGTGCGAGACGAGATCGTCGTAGTCGAACAGCCCGCGCTCGACACACATCGCCACCGCGGTCGCGACGACACCCTTGGTCGTGGAGAACACCAGCTGCAGGGTGTCGGGCGTGTACGGGATGGTGCCCGCGTTGTCGCGCCAGCCGCCGGTGAGATCCACGACGAGCTTCCCGCGATGAAACACCGCGACACCCGCACCGATGTCGTCACGCGACTCGAGGTTGGCGACGAAGGCGTCGCGCACGGCATCGAAGCCGGGTGCCGCGAACCCTTCGACGTTCATCTCTAGAGGTCGTCGATGAGCGAGCGCAGCGTCTCGACTTGCTTCACCGCGTCGTGGCCGACCGGGCTGACCTGCAACACGGTGACTCCCGCCTGCTTGTACGCGGCGAGTCGTTCCTTGACGAAGCTCTTCGGTCCGACGAGGTGCGACATCTTCAACCACTCGCCCGGCACCTTGGCCGCGGCTTCCTGCTTCTTGCCATCGAGGTACAGGTCCTGGATCTCGACGGCTTCCTTTTCGTACCCGTAGGCCTTGCAGATGTCGTTGTAGAAGTTCTTGCCGCGCGCACCCATGCCGCCGACGTAGAGCGCCGTCGAGGGTCGCGCGAAGTCGAGCACCTTGTCCTGATCGTCGCCGACGAGGGACTCGTCGATGCCGAGCATGCCGCCCGCCTGGATGTCCATCGCGCCGAGCGACGGATCGCGCTTGGCGAGTCCGGCCTTGAGTGCGGGTCCCCACACCTGTTCGAACTTCTCGGGCCAGAAAAAGATCGGCATCCAACCGTTGGCCACTTCTGCGGTTGCTTCCACGC
>DAIRSS010000137.1:0-2351 GCA_036804285.1 Ilumatobacteraceae bacterium | reverse complement strand
TGTCTCGCGTGCTCAAGGTGAAGGTGCGCGCGGACGGGATCTATGGCTCAGGCACGACCAGGTTGGTGAAGCGCTTCCAGAAGTCGGTCGGCTTGAAGCAGACCGGTGCAATCGATCGCACGACCTGGATCGCGTTGCTTACGGCTTCAGCGCAGCGCTGAACCGGGCTTCCCACGCGGCGTCGCTGACCATCTCTGGATAGGCGGCGCGATAGGCACGCTTCAACCTTCCATAGTTGACCGCAATCGAACCGATCGACCGAGCTACCTCCCCAAGGAGACTGAAGAATCGTTTGGCGTCGCGTTCGACGACGTAGCCATCGGCGATGCGGTCGTGGCGATACAGCACGGTGTTGCGCAGCGTCGCGACTCCGACGGCGCGTGCATCGATCGGAGCCACACCGTGACCGCGCAGTCGCAGTGGTCGCGGGATGAGATAGCCGCCGACGGTGAGGAGTGCGAACAAAAATCCCCATGCGCGCAGCAGCTTGTGCCGAGGCATGCGCGGGGCGATCGAAGCGAGCTCCGGGGACAGCGGCGCGGGCTTTTCCTCCGCGCACTTACGCAACTCGTCGTGCAGCGCAGCGTGGTCGATGGCCATCCACGCCTCGGGTCCGGCGAGGAATGCTCGCAGACCCTTCAGCATGTATTCGGTCGAGGCATAGCGCATCGAGAACAGGTTGCGGAATCCGAAGGAGGCGAAGCGATAGGCGAGGTTCCACCAATGGTGACGATCGAACACGAGGGTGTCGACGAGGGCCAGGTTGCGCGACTCGTAGTACAGCGAACTCGGGTTGTTCTTGAGACCGAAGTCCGCGTGCCAAACGATCACACCGTTCAGACACACCGAGTGTTTGCCGGTGTGCATGAGGCCGAAGGCCACGTCGTCTCCACGCACGAAGACGGGAAGCGGATTGTCGCGGGTGATGTCGATCGGGAACGCGGTGTACCACCACGCGGTGTAGTCGAAGGGAATCTCGGGTGCATCGGCGATCGCCACCTCGCGATGACGCAGGTCGTCCTCGCGACCGAGCGCCTGCAGCGGATAGATGCTGCGGAACGAGTACTCGCTCCCCGCTTCGAACTGCAGCCACGGGCGCTCTTCGCTCAACATCGCCCCGTGCACGCACAGCTTCGGATCCTTGGCGTTGCGGAAGAGCGCCATCGTGCGCACGAGCGCTTCGGGCTCGAGGGTGATGTCGTCGTCCATGAACAACACGTGCGTCGCCCAGCCGACCTTGCGCAGCTCCATCAATCCTCGTGCGAATCCGCCGGCACCGCCGAGGTTGCCGTTCTCCACCACACGGAGCGGGGCATCAGGGGCTGCATCGAAGGTGACGTTGCGCGCGTTGTCGACGACGAGCACGCGCACCTTGTCGCGCAGCGACTCGATGGTCGACTCGAGGTCGAGCACGGCGTGCACGGTCTTGCGCACGTAGTCCTGGCGGTTGAACGTGGTGATCGACAGCGACAGACGCACGTCGCGGGAGATGGGATCACTCGATCGCCACTCCCCGCCCGTCGCACACACCTCGCCGGTCGTCGCACGCACGCGCACGAAGTACGTGCCGTGCCGCGAAGCCTGCACGTTCGGCACGCACAACTCGACAGAATTTGGTGAGCCTTCGCCGCGCGGCAGATCGGCACTCGCGATCACCTCTTCGGTCGAACCGGTGACGGCGACCACCTCGGCAACGCCGAGACCCGATGCGCGCACGGACACGTACAGCGCATCGATGGTCGTCAGTCGTCGCCAGCGACCGACGTGGAACACTCCGAAGGACGTGTCGAAGCTGAGCGTCGCGCCGGCCTGCAGCACGACGCCACCCGGCACCACCTTGGCCTCGCCCGTCGTGCGCGCGTACAGGAGCGGCTCGGGCGTGGTCGGCGTGGGCAGCACGAGGCGCTGCAACAACTGCGTGGTGCTCACGAACCGCCCAATGGATCGACGAAGAACGACGGGATCGGCGTGCCCGCACCCATCGCCTCGCGCATGCCGTTCGCCGCGGCGAGTGCTTCGTGGATGGTCACGTCCATGTCCAGATAACGATAGGTGCCGAGGCGTCCGAGGAACGTGACGTTGCGCTCGGCGCGTGCGCGCTCGACATAGCGCAGCAGCTGTTCCTTTTCCTCCACGAGCCGGATCGGATAGTACGGCACGTCATTCTCACCACACAGGCGTGAGTACTCGTGGTACGTCACCGTCTTGTCGTGCGACTCCCACGGGGCGAAGTGCTTGTGCTCGGTGATGCGCGTGTAGGGCACGTCGGCGTCGCAGTAGTTCATCACCGGACAGCCCTGATAATCGCCGTCGTGGGTTTGCTTGTCGAAGTCCAGCGTGCGATAGCCGAG
>DAIRSS010000136.1:0-2363 GCA_036804285.1 Ilumatobacteraceae bacterium | reverse complement strand
TTGTTGTGGTTCATCTACGCGACCGGCACCGCGGAAGTTCTCGCGTTGAGTTCGAAGCTCGGGATTGATCTGCGACTTCTCCAACGAGCGCTGTGTGCCTCACCGACGCAGTCGAACTTCCTGCAATACGACATCAACAGCGTGTTCGAGATGGGGAACTACGACGATGGTTTCACGCTGGATCTCGTGTGCAAGGACATCCAGCTGGGACTCGAACTCGGTGAGCGGACTGGTGTTGATATCGCGGTGTCGCGGCTCGTCGAGGAGCTTCACCAGCGGGCATTGCAGAAGTACGGCCCCAAGTCAGGTGAGATGTCGGTCGTCAAACTGTATGAAGAGGCAGCCGGCGCCCCGTTCCGAACGCCGTGACGTCGGTTTGCAGTAAGTAGCACGAGTCCAAGAAACCAAGGCGATCGACACAGATGACCCTCGAGGTTCGAAGCTTCTGTCGGTTTTGCATTGCCTTGTGTGGCATCAAGGTGATGACTGACGGCGAGACCGTTGTCTCCGTCAAGGGCGACCCCGATCATCCTGGTTCGCGCGGATACACGTGTGCGAAGGGCCGCTCACTCGGCCGTTGGCATCACCATCCGCATCGAATTCTCGAGCCACGTCGTCGGCACGGGTCCGAATGGACGAAACAGTCGTGGTCGGAGGCAAGTGCAGACATCGCGTCGATCATGAAGCGAAGCATCGCGACTCATGGCCCCGACTCGATCGGTGTGTACAGCGGCACTGCTGCATCACTTGATGGGGCAGGGAAGTGGGCGGCTGAGCAGCTCGCGAAGTCGCTCGGATCACGCTCGAAGTATTCGGCGATCAGTATCGATAACCCGTGTAAGCCGCTGGTGTCACTCCTCATGTCTGGTCACCAGAGCCTCGTGCCAGTGGTCGACGACCAACGATGCACGTTCACGATGTTCATCGGTTGTAATCCCGTTGTCTCTCACGGACATCTGAATGGACTTCCCGACCCGGTCGTGCGATTACGTGAATTCGCCACGGCACCACGAGAACTGTGGGTGATTGACACGCGTGTGACGGAGTCGAGTCGGCTCGCCACGCGATCACTGCAACCGCGACCTGGCACTGACTTCGCGATTCTGGCATTCCTCATCCGAGAGCTTCTCGATGGCGGCGGTAGCGATGAAACATATTTGTCGCAGCATGCACATGCAGACGACGTGCGCCTGCTTAGGGAATTGCTCGGTGAGTGGACCGCGGAGCAGACGAGCAGCGTCACGGGCTGTTCCGTCGATGATCTCGGTGAATTGGTGGCTGCAGTTCGCCGACACGGTCGAGTGTCGGTGCAGACCGGGACCGGGAGCACGATGACGGCTGCAGCCAATCTCACTGAGTGGTTGGTGTGGGTGTTGCACATCGTGACGGGTTCATACGACGCCCCAGGGGGGATGTGGTTCCATCCCGGATTCCTCCGTCAGGTGCAGCGTGATGTGAAGCAGAACGTTGCCCTGCCCACTGCACGTCCGGGGCCACGGAGCCGGCCTGAGCTCACTGTGTGGGGGGATGAGTATCCGTGTTCGGCGATGGTTAGTGAGATCGAGGCGGGGAACCTTCGCGTGCTCGTGGTGTTCGGTGGTAATCCGCTGAGCGCATTCCCAGATGCACAGCGAACCCAACGCGCGTTTGAGAAGCTCGAAGCACTCATCGTCCTCGACGTGATTGACAACGAAATGACGGACTGTGCAACTCATGTACTTCCGACGAGGGGCCAGCTCGAGCGCGCCGACACTCCTTATTATTACGACCAGTTCAACCTCGACTTTTCAACACAGTTCACACCGGCAATTGTCTCCCCGGTTGGGGAGTCTCGGAGCATGTGGTGGATCGCGGCTCGGGTCGCCGAGGAGATGGGTTCGTCGATACTTCCCTCATCGCTCACGACATCCTCGACCGACGAAGACGTCCTGCGATTCCTTTCCCAACGTTCCGCGGTGCCGTTCGACGAGATCGTCGAACAGAGATACGTGTCAGGAGCGCCGACGTTCGGTTGGGTTCTCAACACCGTGTTGCCGAATGGTCGCTGGCGGCTTGCTCCTCGAGAGTTCGTCGGTCAACTCAAACAATGGCGAGATCTCGTTCCCCCGAGTGGACTCCTGGTGACGAGTCGGCGCCAACTTCGTCATCTCAACTCACAACATCCGCCGATGAATCACGACGACGCAGACGGCGTCATTGCGATCATCCACCCTGAAGCCGCGACCGTGCGGGGGATCGCCGACGGTGACGACGTCGTCGTGTCTGCGTCGTCGGGGTCGCTTCAGATACGAGCGAAGTTCAGCTCAGATGTTCATCCAGACAGCATCTCGCTCACGCATGGCTGGCGCGAGGCGAATGTGTCG
>DAIRSS010000135.1:0-2378 GCA_036804285.1 Ilumatobacteraceae bacterium | reverse complement strand
TTGTTGGTCGATGATGCAACGCTTGCCGAGCGGCGCAAGGGCTGGAAGCCGAATCCGCCTCGCTACACGAGTGGTGTGCTCGCCAAGTTCGCAAAGTTGGTGCAGGGTGCGGACAAGGGTGCGATCACGAACGTGATCGGCTGAGTCGCTTCGCCAACGCTCGACCCAACGCGATCAACACCCCGAGCGTGATCGTCGCGACGATGATGAATGGTGTTGCAATTCCGTCGTCGAACACCACTCGACGTAGCGCAAGACCGAAGATCACGGTCAGGAGCCACGTCAGGATGATCGAGCGTCGCTCGAATGGCTTCACCCAACTTCGCGAGATGGGCCAACTCGCAACAAGCGCGATGAGAAACGGCGCAGCTGTACCAAGGACTCCGGAGATTGACGCCGCTTCGTCGTGATTCCGTCGACCGACGGCAACGAAGATCAGGACTGCAAGAACGTCGATCGCCAACCAGGCGAACCGGCGGCTAGGCCTCGTCGTAATACTCGCGGCCAAGGTGCGTGATCTGGTCTTCGCCCATCATCCAGCGCAAGGTGTTCTTGAGCTTGGTCAACTGCACGAAGAGGTCGTGTTCGGGGTGGAGACCAGGGGCGACCTGAGGGCTCTTGTAATAGAACGACAACCACTCCTGAATGCCACCGAGGCCTGCGCGCTGGGCGAGGTCCATGAACAACACGAGGTCGAGCGCAAGCGGCGCGGCCAAGATGCTGTCGCGGCAGAGGAAGTCGACCTTGATCTGCATCGGGTAACCGAGCCAACCGAAGATGTCGATGTTGTCCCAGCCCTCTTTGTTGTCTCCACGTGGCGGGTAGTAGTTGATCCGCACCTTGTGGAAGACGTTGCCGTACAGCTCAGGGAACTTCTCTGGCTGGAGGATGTCTTCGAGCACGCCGAGCTTGGACTCTTCCTTGGTCTTGAAGTTGTCCGGATCGTCGAGCACTTCGCCGTCGCGGTTGCCGAGGATGTTCGTCGAGTACCAACCGGCGAGACCCAACATGCGGGCCCGCAGCATCGGAGCAAGCACGGTCTTCATCAAGGTCTGACCCGTCTTGAAGTCCTTGCCCGAGATGGCCACCTTGCGCTCGGTGGCGAGCTGGCGAAGTACTGGTGTGTCGACGGCGAGGTTTGGTGCACCGTTCGCGAACGGCACACCTTCGAGGATCGCTGCGTACGCGTACAACATGCTCGGAGCAATCGTCGGGTCGTTCGCATCGATCGCCTTCTCGAAGGCTTCGAGGTTCATGTGTGCAGGACCCGGCTCGATGAAGATTTCCGTCGATGCGCACCAGATCATGACCAGGCGGTCGACCTTCTTTTCGTCCTTGAAACGGTTGATGTCTTCGCGGATCGACTCCAGCATCTTGCGCTTGGAGATCTTGCCCATCACGTTGTCGGCGTCGATGTTCTTGACGTAGGTGCGGTCGAACGCGGCCTTCATTGGGCGAACCTCGCGTAGCGTCTCGGCGATTGCCTCGATGTGCTTCGGTCCCTCGAGCACACCCGCGCGCACGGCGGCGACGTAGGCGTCATCCGGGAACGGATCCCACGCGCCCCAGACGATGTCCTCGAGCTTGGCGAGCGGGACGAAATCCTTGATCAGCGGCGAGCGTCCGTCCGTGCGCTTGCCAAGACGGATGGTGTCCATCTGGGCCAGCGAGCCAATCGGGGCGCCAAGACCGCGCTTGGTGAGTTCGACACCGGCGATCAGAGTGGAAGCAACGGCGCCAAGCCCGACGGTGAGTACGCCGAGGCGTCCCTCTGCGGGGGCGACGGTTGGCTTGGAATTAGGCATGGGGTCTCCTCAAACGAATGACCCCATAAGGCTACGCCCCGAGGCGACCGTCGGGAGTCATTGAAAACAGGCGGAAACGCCGACAGTGACCGACTCTCCTCACATTGAAATCACATCGTTGAAATATGAACCGATGTAAAAACACATTTACAGATTTGAGAAGCGTGTCGCACGAGTGGGACAGCGTTTCATATTTTCTCACACATGTTTCGGCGGAACATGGTGTTATTGACGACCCTTGCGTTATTTGTCGGCGTCCTTGGCGTTGCGACAGCACGCGCAGACATCTCGGGAGGCGCATCCACGCCCACCTCGACACGAATGCGATTCGTGACGACCGGTGACGCGCACACATGCGTGATCCTCGACGACTACAGCGTGAGGTGTTTCGGTCTCGGTAGTGAAGGTCGACTGGGTTCGGGTGCGACGGCCAACATCGGCGCAAGCACGGCGAACTCAGTTGCAAGTTCGGCGGCGATTGGTCTCGGGTTGCGGCGGACGGCCCGAGCCATCGCCGCAGGTTCAGCGCACACGTGTGCATTGCTCGACGATTGGTCGGTCAAGTGTTGGGGT
>DAIRSS010000134.1:0-2406 GCA_036804285.1 Ilumatobacteraceae bacterium | reverse complement strand
TACCAGTGGCGGGCGAGATCCAGGATCTCGTGATCCTGCAGTGCGGGAAGGTTCGCGTTCATCTCACCGATCACGCGCGCGGAGACTCCGCGGTGGTGTCGCTCGACGTGCTTGGCGAAGCCGTGCGAGAGGTTCGATCGACCGTGTCCGTGGCCGACGAGCAGGATGCGTTCGGCATCCCCGAGGTTCGAGGCGATCGCGTCGAAGTACTTGGGGTCGTCGGCATCGACGTGATGCAGGTGATGTGCCTGGCCGGTACGCACGTGGCGATGATCGCGGTGCGCATCGGGGGCGATGATCCGCTGGGGGATGACGCGTTCGGTGCGCGGGGGAAGTCCGTGCCAGATGAGCGCCTCGCGTTCGCGCACGACGACGATGGCGACTGCGTGAGTGTGATCGTTCGATTCAGCCATGGTGCGCCGCCTTCGTCAGTTCGGGGCTCAGATGTGTGGTGTCGATCGTCGTGCCGAACGACGGCACTTCGACCTGCCAGCTGAGTTGTTGCCAGATGAGTTCTTGGAGCGCAGCCGAAGCGTCTGCCTCGCCATGGTTCACGTAGGTGCGACGCGGTGTCGTGGATTCGCTCGTCATCCACTCCACGAGGGCATCTGCGTCGGCGTGGGCAGACAACATCTGCAGGTGCTCGACTCGGGCGCGGATCGGTACGTCTTGGCCGTAGATGCGCACGTGAGTCGCGCCGTTGACGATCGAGTTGCCCCGCGTGCCGATCGCCTGGTGGCCGACGAAGAGCAGCGTGTTGTTCGGGTCTGGGGCGAGCTGGATGAGGTGGTGCAACACGCGACCACCGGTGGCCATGCCGCTCGCCGAGAGGACGATCTTTGGAGACGCGTCGTGGGTGAGGTCCTTGGATTCTTCGATCGAGCGCACGAAGCGCACGTTGTCGGCCATTCGGTCGCACTGCTCGGCGTTCAAGCGATGTTCGCGGGGGTAGCGCAGGAAGAGATCGGTGGCGTTCGTGGCCATCGGGCTGTTCAGATACACCGGCACGTCGGGAATCTCGCCCGCTGCGCGGAGTTCGCCGAGGAGGAACAGCACCTCTTGCGTGCGGCCGACGGCGAATGCCGGGATGAGGAGCGTGCCACCGCGCGCGATCGTCTCGCGCGTGATCGCGCCGAGTTCTGCTCGACCGTCGGAGGGCGGGTGGCGACGATCCCCGTAGGTCGACTCGACGACGAGGATGTCGGCTGCCGGTCGAGGCTCGGGGGCCTTCATCACTGGATCGTTCGATCGGCCGAGGTCACCGGAGAACACCACTCGTGTGTCGCCGTCGTCGATCTGCAGCGATGCTGCCCCGATGATGTGTCCGGCGTGGGAAAACGTCGCGCGCACGCGGGGCACCGGTGAGAACGTCGAGGCGAATGGCTGTGAACGGAAGTGGCGAAGTGCGCGGTGTGCGTCGTGGGTGTTGAACAGCGGCATCGCCGGTTTGTGGCGTGACGTGCGGTGCAGGTTGGCGTAGTACGCCTCTTCCTCTTCGAGTCGTGCGGCGTCGGGGAGGAGGAGATGACAGACGTCTTCCGTGCCGGGCGTGCACCAGATCGAACCCTGGAAGCCGTCGCGCACGAGCGCGGGGAGGAAGCCCGAGTGGTCGATGTGGGCGTGCGTGAGGATGACCGCGTCGATCGTCGAGGGGTCGACCGGGAACGGCGCGCGGTTGTGTGCGCGTGCGCCACGATCGCCGTGGAACAGTCCGCAGTCGACGAGGATGCGCGCGTCGTTCGTCTCGATGACCGTGCGCGATCCCGTCACCGTGTTGTTGGCACCCCAGAATCCGATGCGCACCGGGTCACCAGGCCTGCACCGACTCGACGTCGATCGCCTTCGAGCGGGACCGAGCGAGCCGACCGAGCATGATGCCGGATGCGGTGATGAGTCCGCCGACGACGAACACGATGAGCGGCACGCGTGCTTGGCCGGGGAAGAAGTACGAGATGCCCCACGGCACGAAGACGACGAGTCCGACGAGACCGATGATCGAGGTGAGCACGTGGCGTGGGGTGGTGCCGACGGCGATCAGAAGGATCGCCATCATCGACCCGAAGACCGTGGCGAAGCTCTGCGTCTCTGCTCCCGTGATCGCTGCTCCGCCGAGGAGGGCTGCTCCGGCGATCGCCGATGTCGCCACGCCGAACGGCGTGCGATCGAAGAGCTCCATGAGCACGAAGAACACTGCGATCGTGCTGATGGCGAGACCGGTGTTGAGCGCGGCGTCTTCGGCGAAGTACACGATCGTCGGTGGTACCGACTGCACGAGACCGACGATGCCCACGATGATGAGACCGATGCGGATCGCATCGCGTTCGCGCACCTCGATGAGTGCAGAGAGCCAGAGGATTGCGCCTGCAGTGACGACGGTGCCGAGCAGACCTTCGGCTTGCCATTCGT
>DAIRSS010000133.1:0-2431 GCA_036804285.1 Ilumatobacteraceae bacterium | reverse complement strand
GAGTCCGCGATCGTCGATCCCGAAGGCCGGTTCGTCTACGACGCGGGGCGCTACGAATTCCTTCGTGATGGCAGGACTCCGCCCGACACGGTGAACCCCCACCTCTGGCGCCATGCGACGCTGAATGCGCACCACGGTTTGTTCGAAGTGTGTGATGGGGTGTGGCAGGTTCGCGGCTACGACATCTCCAACGTCACGTTCATCCGGAGCGCAACGGGTTGGATCGTCGTCGATCCGCTGACGACGACGGCGACCGCGCGAGCTGCCTACGAACTGATCACACAGCACCTGGGGCATCGACCAGTCATCTCGGTCATTTACACCCACTCGCACGCAGACCACTTCGGCGGGGTGCTCGGTGTGACGAGCGAAGAGGACGTTCGCGACGGGCGCTGTTCGGTCATTGCGCCCGAGGGGTTTCTCGCAGAGACGATCGGGGAGAACATCATCGCGGGACCAGCGATGGCCCGCCGAGCGATCTATCAGTTCGGACCGTTCCTCGAGGCGGACCCGACCGGGCACGTGGACTGCGGTCTCGGCAACTCGACCCCGATCGGACCGCCTGGGCTCATCGCGCCGACGATCGAGATCCGACGAACCGGAGAAGAGATGGTCGTCGACGGTGTGCGCATCGTGTTCCAGCTCACGCCGGAAACCGAGGCGCCCGCCGAGATGAACTTCCACTTTCCCGACTTCGGCGCGCTGTGCATGGCGGAGAACTGTTCGCACACGATGCACAACCTGGTTCCGATTCGCGGAGCCCTCGTGCGCAATGCTTTGCGCTGGTCGAAGTACATCAACGAGGCCATCGAGTTGTTCGCCGACTCGTCGCCGATCCTGTTCACCTCGCACAACTGGCCACGGTGGGGCACAACGGACGTGCGCGAGTACCTCGTGCTGCAGCGCGATCTCTATCGATACATCCACGATCAAGCGATGCGCCATGCAAACAAAGGCCTCGTCGCCACCGAGATCGCCGAGGTGATGGAGTTGCCCCCCGAGTTCCTCGCCCAAGAACACACCCGTGGTTTCTATGGCGATCTCGTACACAACGTGAAGGCGGTGTACCAGCGCTATCTGAGTTGGTACGACGCGAATCCCGCGAACCTGCACAAGCTCCCGCCGACGGAAGTGGGCAAACGCTATGTCGAACTAGCAGGTGGAATGGATGCACTGCTCGATCGCGCACAACGGGCATTCGATGCCGGTGACTATCGATGGGTTGCAGAGCTCGTCAACCATGCGGTCTTTGCAGATCCCGCCAATCAACGTGCACGTACGCTGCAGGCCGACACGCTCGAACAACTCGGCTACCAATCGGAGTCGTCCACATTCCGCAACGCATATCTGATGGGGGCAAAGGAGTTGCGCGAAGGTCCACCGAAGTTGACCCAGGGCGCACGACGTGCGCGCAGCATGATCCGTGCGATGACGATCGAGCAGGTCTTCGACACCATCGCGGTGCGGGTGAAGGCCGAGTCGGTCGGCGGAGTGAGTGCAATCGTCAACTGGACGTTCACGGACATGGCCGGCACCCCTGACGAACGCTGGGTACTCGGACTGTCGAATCGAGCCCTGTATTCGACGCAGGGTCGACACGACTCTGGTGCTGCGGTGAAGGTCACGATGACTCGAGCTCTGTTGCTTGCGATCGTGTCTCAGGACACGACCTTCGTGGATGAGATCGGCAAGGGATCGATCACCTTGGACGGCGATGGTGCCGCGTTGTTGGCAATCTTCGGCAACCTCGACGAAATCGCCGCTGGTTTTGCGATCGTGGAGCCATGAGTTCCCTCGTCCGCAAGATCGTCGCAGGTGTCATCGTCATTGCGCTTGGCGTCGTCGGCGGACCATGGGTGTACATCAACCTGATCAAGGACGATGCGCCTGATGCGCTCACCCTCGAGGCCTCGTCGACAACGGTTGCGGTTGCAACGGACATAACCGAAGCGCCGTCGACCAGCGACGTCGAGGGCGAGTGGGTCGCGACGAGTGAATCGGTCGTCGGCTATCGCGTGAAGGAGATCCTCTTCGGGCAGAGCACCGAAGGAGTCGGTCGAACGAACGCGGTCACGGGCTCGCTCGTCATCGCCGACTCGACCGTGACCTCGGCGAACTTCAGCGTCGACATGGGCACGTTGACGAGCGACAGTGATCGCCGAGATCGCCAGGTGTCGGGACGGATCCTCGATGTCGCGAGTTTTCCGACCGCGACGTTCGAACTGACTGAACCGATCGTGCTCACACCGGCTGCACTCGATGGTGCAGAGCTGTCGGTGACTTCGGCCGGCACCTTGACGTTGCGTGGTGTAACCAAGCAGGTATCCATTCCACTGGTTGCGAAGCTCGTCGACGGGAAGGTCTCGGTGAATGGGTCGCTTGAGATCGTGTTTGCCGAGTGGTCGATTCCGGATCCGAGTATCTCGGCGAT
>DAIRSS010000132.1:0-2457 GCA_036804285.1 Ilumatobacteraceae bacterium | reverse complement strand
TCGGCACGTCTGGCTTGCGGACCTTGCCCTGCTCGGCCGGGTCGATGTCGACGTGAATGATCTTCGCATCGGGTGCGAACGCATTCACGCGGCCTGTGACGCGATCGTCGAAGCGTGCTCCGAGCGCGATCAACAGATCGCTCTTCTGCATCGCAGTGACTGCGGTCGCCGTTCCGTGCATTCCCGGCATGCCGAGGCACAACGGGTGATCGTCGGGGAACGCGCCACGCGCCATCAGCGTCGTGACGACGGGAATCTGGGTCAGCTCGGCGAGTTCGCGCAATGCGGAGGCCGCGCGCGCCTTCAACACTCCACCACCGACGTACAGGAGTGGTTGCTTGGACTGCAGGATGAGCTGTGCAGCTTCCTTGATCATGCGTGCATGACCCTTGGTGTTCGGCTTGTAACCGGGGAGCGAGTCTTCGACTTCGTCATCCGATGGCCAGTACCACTCCATCGTGTTCTGCAGAACGTCCTTCGGCACGTCGATCAACGTCGGGCCGGGACGGCCAGTCGTTGCGATGTGGAATGCCTGACGAACGACCATTGGCAGGTCGTCTGCCGTCATGACGAGTTCGTTGTGCTTGGTGATGCTGCGCGTGATGCCGACGGTGTCGCACTCCTGGAATGCGTCGGTGCCGATCGCCGCAGTGGGTACCTGACCCGTAATGCAGACCATCGGGATCGAGTCCATGTACGCGTCACACAACGGCGTGACCATGTTCGTTGCTGCAGGTCCGCTCGTCACCATGGCGACACCCGGTCGACCAGTGACGTGTGCGTATCCCTCAGCCATGTGACCAGCACCCTGTTCGTGGCGAACGAGGATGTGGCGGATCGGCGACTCGATGAGCGGGTCGTACGCAGGCAGGATGCAACCGCCCGGCAACCCGAACATGACGTCTACGTTTTCCATCTCCAGGGCGCGAATCAGTGCCTGGGCACCGGTGATCTTCTCACCGGCCTTTGGGGCCTTCGACTTCTCCTTGGAACTCATGGTGTTCTCCGTTGGTTGTGTTTTTGGGGATTAAAAAAGCCTCCCGACTGGGAGGCTTGGGCGCGAACGGCGTGAGCCGACGCGCCTAATGAACTACTACGACGACAACTGCGAAAGAGGCTGCCTTTGCGGTATTCACGACCTCCAGTGTGTCAGTGAAAAACCCGTTCGGCAACCGCCGATTAGCGCAGTTTCGGGAGCCCCGGAGTGGCCTGGACGACCACCCGCCTCAGCAGCGCCGATGGGCTCAGTCCGGCAAGGTCTTGGCGCTGGACCTGAGCGGAGACGTCCGCGACCGCAGTGACGGCACGAACCTCGAGCCCCGGAACCCTGCGACCGAGGAACGTGCAGACTGACTTGGCACGACGCAGGCTCAGCTGACTCACGAAGTTCGGACTTCCCGCCTGATACGCGGTGCAGGTCACTCGATCCCCTGCTCGAAGTTGTGTTGCATAGCGCGTGAGCCGAGCCGTCTGCGAGGAACTCAGTTCGGACGAGCCCGAAGTGAATGGCGGAAGGATCAGCACACCAAGCGAACGAACGGGTTCGAACCTCGGAGTTGGCAGCGCCGTCGTCGATGGCGCAGTGGTTGACGACGTGGTTGTCGGCTGAATCGTCGTTGTAGTCGACGTCGTACTCGTCGTCACCGGTACTGCGACCACGACTGGTGGAGCAGAATCACCTCCACCCGCTGGAGCAGCAGTCGTCGTCGGAGCAGCAGTTGTTGTCGGAGCAGCAGTTGTTGAAGTCGTTGACGTTGTTGGCGCAACCGTCGTTGTCGTGGTGGTAGAAGTTGTTGATGTCGTCGTAGTAGTGGTCGTAGTCGACTCCACAACACTGACGGTTCGGCCCGTTGAAAACGCAACGATCGCAAGTGAGTCGCCCATCGTCCCCGCAGTTCGACCAGCAGAAGCCGTCGAATCTGAACCCCGTCGACCACTTGCCCCACTGCCCCAACACTTCAAAGATGCATCATCGAGTACTGCGCACGTATGAAGAGCACCTGCGCTGATCGCGAGTGCGGTTCGACTAGTTCCGAGGCTTACTGCTTGGAGACTGTCACTCACTTCGCCTGGATCGTCGCCGATGTCATTCGCGTTGCCATAACCAAGTCGACCCTCAGACCCATTGCCCCAGCACTTCACCGTCGCGTTGTCCAGCAAGACACATGTGTGAGCAGCTCCTGCGGTAATTGCGCGTGCGGTTCTGCCAGTGCCGAGATCGACTGCGGCGCTTGCTGCGACAGTTGATCCAATTCCATCGCCAACATCGGCAGTGTCATTCGTTCCGAGCCGACCATTGCCACCCGCACCCCAACACTTGACGGTCGAATTGTCGAGAATTGCGCACGTGTGTCCATCACCCGCAGCCAGTGCAAGTGCGGTTCGACCTACGCCGAGATTGATTGGCAAAGTGTTTTCGACTTCTGCAGTCGGACTGTCACCGATCGCTGTAATTGA
>DAIRSS010000131.1:0-2467 GCA_036804285.1 Ilumatobacteraceae bacterium | reverse complement strand
CGAGACGTTCTTCACGACGTTCAAGGCGACGCTGCGCATCTCGATCACCGCGACGTTGTTGTGTCTGATCGTCGGCCTTCCCGTCGCGTATTTCGCAGCGTTCAAGGTGAGCGAGAAGTGGAAGGCGATCGTGCTGGCCGCGGTCGTCGTCCCGAGCTTCACGAGCTTCCTCATCCGCACCGTCGCCTGGCGCATCCCGCTCGCGCCGAACGGGACGTTGTCGAAGTTCTTGATGGATCTGAACCTCGTCGGTGAGAACGGGATCCAGATCCTCGAGACGTCACTCGCCGTGCAGATCGCGATCGTCTACAACTATCTCGGCTTCATGATCCTGCCGCTCTTCGTCGCACTCGATCGCATCGACTCGCGGATGCGAGAGGCGAGCAAGGACCTCGGCGCGGGTCGCATCGCGACGTTCTTCGGCGTGACCTTGCCGCTTGCCGGCCCGGGCATCATCGCCGGCGTACTCCTCACCTTCATTCCGATGTGCGGCGACTACGTGACGGCGACCGTCCTCGGTGGTGCGAAGGGCAACATGATCGGGGCGATGATCGCCTCGCAGTTCAGCGGTGCGCAGAACTGGCCGCTCGGCTCGGCGATGGCGGTGTTGATGATCGCAGCCGTGCTGCTCACCCTCGTGGTCGGCACGGTGATCGTGTGGGTCATTCCCAAGCTCATCGGTCTCGGTGAACCGCTCGTGCAGCGCTGGCGTCGTGCGACCCGTGCGCGACAGGAACAGCGTGGCCCTCGCGCAGGTGTCGTCGTCGGCGACGGCGTCCTGCGAAGGATGCTCGGCGTGTGGTGCGTGCTCGTCCTCGTGTTTCTCTTCATTCCCATCTTTCTCGTGTTCCTCCACTCCTTCAACCGTGGTAATTCCTTCACGATCTGGTCGAACGCGGTGAGTGTCAAGTGGTGGGGTGAGTTGTTCGACGGGGCACAGGTGTTCAACACCGCCATTCGGTTTGCCGTGTTGATCGGCGCCGGGTTCTTCGCCAAGTGGCTGCTCACTCGTCGTCAGCTCCTCGGGTCGCGGACCTCGTCGTGGCTGATGACGAGCGTCGTCGTTCTCGCGTTCGTGATCAACGGTCTCATCACCAGTTGGTACGCCAAGATCTTCGATTTCGCCGGTATCGGTGATGCCATCCGCAACTCGTTCATGGCTGCCTTCGGTGCGACGGTGATCGCCGTGTTGATCGGCGGCATGTCGGGTGTGGCACTCGCGCGTCGGCCCGGTCGCTGGGCGACGGTGTTCATGGGTCTCGTGTTCCTCATCTTGGTGACTCCCGAGATCATGGACGCGATCGCGCTCGCCACCTGGTTCCCGCGTATCCAGGACCTGCCGATCGTTGGACACATCTTCACCAACGGGTGGGGGCCGTTCAACGGTGGCATCAACAAGTTGTGGGTCGGTCAGTCGATGTATGCGTCTGCAGTCGTGACGCTCATCGTGCGCGCACGACTCGCCGGACTGGATGAGTCGCTCGAGCAGGCAGCAGCGGACCTCGGTGCGCCCCCGGGACGCGCGTTCCGTCAGATCACGCTTCCATTGATTGCCTCGGCGATGATCGCGGGTGGGTTGTTGTCGTTCGCGTTGTGCCTCGACAATGCGGTCATCTCGACGCTGATCAGCGAGGCCGGCTCGACGACGTTCCCGGTCGCACTCCTCGGTGCGACGCGCAGCACGATCAAGCCGTTCTGGGGAGTTGGTGCAATCAGCCTCTTCGTCGTGACGATGACGTCGCTGTGGTTCCTCGTCGTGATCTTGCGCCGCAGTGGTGATTCGGCGAGCAACATCGCCGCAACGCTCACCGGAAGCTGAGCATGGTCAACGTCGCGGTCGGGCCACACGGCTCGCCGCAGTGGGCATCGGATGCGATCGTCGCAGGTGGCGGGATGGTGTCCGATTACCAAGAGGCCGCTGGGCTCGTGTGGATTGACTTCGACCGTGTCGATGAACTCGAACGTGTGCTCGAGGAGAACTCCGGCATCGAGTGGGTGCAGCTGCCCTGGGCGGGCGTCGAACGTTTTGCGCATCTCTTCGACTCGCGCCGCACCTGGACGAGCGCAAAGGGGGTCTTCGGACCCGCCGTTGCCGAACTCGCACTCGGACTGCTGCTCGGCGGGATGCGCCACATCGTGGCGTACTCGCGACTCTCGCACTGGTCTGAAGATCACGGGGTAAACCTTGTCGGCGCGAACGTCGTCATCGTCGGTGGGGGCGGGATCGCAACGAGTCTCGCGGCGATGTTGAAGCCGTTTGGCTGTCACGTCACGGTCGTTCGCAACAGGGTGCAGGAGATGGCCGACGTGCACGTCGTCGTCGGCCACGACGACCTCGACTCCGTGCTTCCCGGGGCGGACGCGGTCGTGTTGGCACTCGCGCTGACCGAAGAGACGGTGGGGATGTTCTCCCGTACGCAGTTCGAACTCATGGAGCGCCACGCCTGGATCGTCAATGTCGCTCGTG
>DAIRSS010000130.1:0-2495 GCA_036804285.1 Ilumatobacteraceae bacterium | reverse complement strand
GCATCAACTCGTTGGATCTTCAGTTCGCGAAAAGCAGATCGAGTAAGTCCAGACATCTCATTCTTGTCAGCATCGCATTGCTCGATCGACCGTTGGATCTGGGAACGAAGCGGGTTGACAATCAATTCCGCAACTTGCGGAGAAATGACTTGAAGAACCAACGCCTTGGTCACACGCTTACGAAGGTCCGCCTTTAACCCGCGGGCGACGCTCTGAGCTCCAGCAAGGGCTGAGTTCATCATGTCGTCAGCGATGGCCTCAACAAGTTCTTGAGCCATCGAGTCGGCAGGTGGCATCAGTGTGTCAATACTGACGACAAACTTCTTCGATTGCAGAAGTGTCAGAGAGCCATTCTCAAAGTCGGCGAGTACACGCTTGATCGCGCGGGTCATCGTGGTATTCAACGGTGCAAGAACCGAGTCTCGCTGCTCAAAAAGGGCTGGGTTCGTCGGAGGAACCACAATCTTTCGTGCCTTTGGCGCAATTGGCGTTGACTCGACTTCGGGCTCAGGCTTAGTGGACGGTTCTGACAGCGTCCGAGCAACTTCTTCGACTTTCGCCTCACGCAACTTTGCGAATAGTTCATCAACGGATTTCTTCTCTTTGCTTCGAGGCACCTGTGGTTTCTCGGAACTCGACTCCTCGACCACCGCGGGAGCCAATTCCTCTACTTTTTCCGCGCTCTTTACGGAAGGCTCTGCCTTCTTTGGAGCGAATAGCTGAACGACCTCGGCCATGTGGTCTGTCGGCTGCTCGGTGGATGGATGTTCGGCCATCACCGCTGTCTGACGACTCTCATTGGCGACTTCAACTGGGCTCTGAGCAGCCTCCTGGATTTGCTCCTCAACAACAACTTCCGTCTCGATCACATCAACGACTTCGACTTCAGGTGTTTCGTTAGTCGACTCGCCATCATCGACTGCTGCGATCGTACGTTGAGGGATTGCTTCGGGGTCTGCGGTGTGATCGACGAATACAGGAGTACCGGTTCCAGCCATGAGCCCAGCGCCCTTTTCGATCTCATCGGCGAGCTCATCAAATTCATCAAGGTCGCCGACGACGTCCGTCGCAGCAAGACGCGCACGTTCGAAAGCAGTAGCCAACCGATCACGGTGATGGATGAGGTGTTCGATTTGCTCACGGGCAAGTTCTCGTCTGCGGGAAAGCTCGGACAGCACCTTTTCTCGGTAGGCGCGAGCTTCAGCGACCATTTCTCGACCCTGCTGCTTTGCAAGTTCTATCTCTGCCTCGGCATCGGCGATTGCGTCGGCACGCTGACGCGAGACTTCAATTTCTGCATCATTTCGAATACGAGCGGCGTCAGCACTCGCCTCACGGACGATTCGGTCTGCAGACTCCGAAGCACGAAGTCGCATCTGGTGTGCAGCCTCGCGAGCTGCCGTCAGAACTCTTGCGGTCTCCTCGCCCAAGACACGCATGACGGTCTCTTCATCGAGAACTCCGGGCGACGAAATCCCCTGTGTCTGAAGGGTTCGCAACTCAGATTCGAGAAAGCGCTCCCGTTCCTGTAGACGTGCAAGCTCCGCCGAAACCATCCGGAGGAAATCCCGCACTTCCTCCTGCTCAAAACCACGGCGACCAACGGTGAACTGCGCAGCACCGACTGCCGCAGGGGACGACGGATCAGGGCGCGAAAAGGAAATCGCCATGCGAACAACAGTACGCCCTATTTATAGGTCAATCGTGGCATTCTCCAGGCCACTTCCGCCGAGGTCCTCGAGCACCTGAAGCGCTTCTTCGACCGACGCGACCGTGACAATGCGAACACTCTTGCCAAGTACCCGACGTGCTTCAGCCAAGTCCTCTTCAGATTGAGAATCAGGTACAAAAAAGACGTCTGCACCAGCCATCTTTACCGCGGCAGATTTCTGTGGCAAAGCACCAATCGCACCAACTGACCCATCTTCACCAACAGTTCCAGTTGCGACGACTCTTTGGCCAGCAAAAAGATCACCAGGGGTCAGCTCGTCAAGCAACGCGAGCGTGAATGCGAGGCCAGCCGAGGGACCCCCGATGGAGTCCGTGTCAATTTCAACCTGAAACGGAAGTTCCACTGTCCGTGTATCGAGCGGAATGAATCCGATGATCGTCCTAGTTGGATCATCAGGGCTCGTCATCAGCTCGACCCGTCTCGATTGTTGGTTTCCACCACCATGCGGGATGACCGTCACCGTCACCTCTTCGCCACTCTTCTTCCCCGCCATTACATCAATCAATTGCTCGAGAGTTGGCGTACTTTGCCCGTCCAACGCAACAATTACGTCACCAACATTGAGTACGTTGCACGCGCTCCGTGGTGCAGGGTTGTCTGCACAAACGAGCTCTTGGATCACGATGTCCCCGTAAGCAAATGAAACGGGATATCCAAGGAGCTCGAGTGCAACATATTCAGCGATTTCTTTCGATGTCGTCATC
The DNA here is from genome assembly GCA_036804285.1 of Ilumatobacteraceae bacterium. Lineage (GTDB taxonomy): Bacteria > Actinomycetota > Acidimicrobiia > Acidimicrobiales > Ilumatobacteraceae > UBA3006. The sequence continues at coordinate 59 of DAIRSS010000130.1, read as the reverse complement.
GACTGAGCGCCAATTTGGCGCTGGATGCTCGGGCTCTCGTTACCGAACCGATCTTCATA
>DAIRSS010000129.1:0-2547 GCA_036804285.1 Ilumatobacteraceae bacterium | reverse complement strand
CCCGCAGGCGTTCGATGTCGTCTTCGGCGATGGCCACCTAGCGAAGGCTAGTTCTACGGTCCTTGACCACAGAAGCCACGATCGCCACCGTCATCACGAGGACGATGAACGACAGCGACACCACCGTGGGCAGGTGGTACCAGTGGGCGAACAGCATCTTGACGCCCACGTAGACGAGCAGGACCGCGATCGCGGGCTTCAGGTACACGAATCGCTCGCGGATGTCGGCGAAGAGGAAGTACAAGGCTCGCAGACCCATGATCGCGAACGCATTCGCCGCGAACACAATGTACTGCTCGTGGCTCACGGCCAGCACCGCGGGCACCGAGTCGATCGCGAAGATCAAATCCGAGATCTCGATCACGACGAGCACCGCAAGGAGCGGAGTCGCGAAGCGCTTGCCATTGATGCGCGTGAAGAGCTTCTGGCCGTCCAACTGATCCGTCGTCGGCACGAAGCGGTGGAACAACTTCATCGTGCGGGTGTCGGAGGGGTTCGTCTCGTCCTCACCGCCGTGGCGCAACACGCCGACGCCGGTCCAGATGAGGAAGAGACCAAACAAGATGAGGATGTAGTCGAAGCGCTCGATGATCGCCACACCGAGGAAGATGAAGATGAAGCGCATGACGAGGGCTCCGAAGATGCCCCAGAAGAGTACGCGGTGCTGATACTGGCGTGGCACCTTGAAGTGGGTGAAGATCATCGCCCACACGAACACGTTGTCGATGCTCAGGCTCTTTTCAATCAGGTAACCGCTGATGTATTCGACGGCCGCTGCACGCTCGAACATCCACCACAACACGAAGGTGAAGGCAAGACCGAGCGTCACCCAAATCGCCGACTCAATCGCCGCCTCGCGGATGGTGACGACGTGCGCCTTGCGGTGGAACACCAAGATGTCCACCAAAAGCAACACGGTGATGACACCGAGCAACATCGGCCAGCCCCAACTCGGGACGGTGATGTCGACGAAATTTCCTCTGGAACTGCCCGCTGCAATCAACATGACTTATATGTGTACTTTCTCTCGATCCTTCGGGTACGAATGAAACCAGGCAACGAATTACTTGGTTTCGGTCTTATTTCCCCCGATGATCGCTTGCGCTGCGGCAAGTCGGGCTATGGGAATACGATACGGCGAACAGCTGACGTAGTCCAGTCCTGCCCTGTAGAACAGCCCAATGGACTCGGGGTCTCCCCCGTGTTCTCCGCACACACCAAGCTTGATTCCACGCTTGGCCTTACGACCCCTCACTGAGGCAAGTTTCACAAGCTCACCGACGCCGACCTGGTCGATGGTCTCGAACGGGTTGCGCTTCAAGAGCCCCGCCTCGAGGTATGCCGGCATCATTCGGCTCTCGACGTCGTCACGGCTGAACCCGAAGGTCATCTGCGTGAGGTCGTTCGTGCCGAAGCTGAAGAAGTCCGCGTGCTCGGCGAGCTCATTCGCCACGAGCGCGGCGCGCGGGGTCTCGATCATCGTGCCGATCGTGACCTTGGGTCGGACGACCTTCTTCGCACCCTTCTTCGCGGCGGGCTTTGGCTGACGCGAGTGTTCGACGATCGCACCCTCGACCCAACTGCGAGCGAGTGCGAGTTCGTCCTTCGTGACGGTGAGCGGGATCATCACTTCGACGATCGGCTGGTAGCCCTCGGCGGCGACGATGTCCGCCGCGGCCATCAACGCGCGCACCTGCATCGCATACAGACCCGGCTTGATCACGCCGAGTCGCACGCCTCGCGTGCCGAGCATCGGGTTCATCTCCGCCCAGGCATGGGCAGCCTGCATGAGTTGCTTCTCTTCCGGCGTGAGACCAGAGGTCGCCTGCTTGATCTCGAGCTCATCCACGCGTGGGAGGAACTCGTGCAGTGGCGGATCGAGCAGTCGCACGGTGACGGGCAGGCCACTCATCGCGCGCAGCAAGGACACGAAGTCCTCGGTCTGCACCTTGCGCAACTCCTCGAGCGCGGCGGTCTCCTCGGCCGGCGTGTTCGCCAAGATCATGCGACGCACGACCGGCAGGCGATCAGGGGCGAGGAACATGTGCTCGGTGCGGCAGAGTCCGATTCCCTCGGCGCCGTACTGACGGGCGGTGGTGGCATCGGCTTCGGTGTCGGCGTTCGCACGCACGTTCAACTTGCCGCGGCGGATCTCGTCCGCCCACTTCAAGATGGTGTGGAATTCCTTGGTCGGCTCGGCTGCGGTGAGCTTCATCTCACCCACGATGACCTCGCCGGTGGTGCCGTCGATCGAAATCACGTCACCCTCGCGCACGACGGTGTCGCCGACTGCAAACTGCGATCCCTCGATCTTCACCGACTCTGCACCGACGACTGCCGGGGTTCCCCAACCGCGGGCGACGACGGCGGCGTGGCTCACGAGACCGCCACGCGACGTGAGGATGCCCTTGGCGACCATCATGCCGTGCACGTCCTCGGGGCTCGTTTCACTGCGCACGAGGATGACGGCTTCGCCGCGGTGAGCTGCGGCCTCTGCGTCGTCGGCGGTGAAGTACACCTTGCCGACCGCGGCACCCGGTGATGCAG
>DAIRSS010000128.1:0-2550 GCA_036804285.1 Ilumatobacteraceae bacterium | reverse complement strand
AAGGGCGTGCCGCAGCAGGCGAGCGCGTGCTTCATCCTCGCCGTCGACGACACGATGGACGGCATCTTGAACTGGTACCGCGAAGAAGGAATCATCTTCAAGGGTGGTTCGGGTGCAGGCATCAACCTGTCCAACATCCGCTCGAGCGCAGAACACCTGAAGGGTGGCGGCACCGCTTCCGGTCCGGTGAGCTTCATGCGCGGTGCAGACGCGTCGGCCGGCACCATCAAGTCGGGTGGCAAGACCCGTCGTGCAGCCAAGATGGTCATCTTGAACGTCGAGCACCCCGACGTCGAAGAGTTCATCTGGTGCAAGACGCGCGAAGAGCAGAAGGCCCGCGCACTGCGCGACGCCGGCTTCGACATGGACCTCGACGGCAAGGACTCGTTCTCGGTGCAGTACCAGAACGCCAACAACTCGGTGCGCGTGACGGACGAGTTCATGCACGCCGTCAAGGAAGACCGCGACTGGACGTTGCGTGCGGTCAAGGACGGCAGCCCCGTGCGCACGATTCGCGCCCGTGACCTGTGGCGCCAGATCGCCACGGCCTCGTGGGAGTGTGCAGACCCGGGTCTCCAGTTCGACACCACCATCAACAAGTGGCACACCGCCCACGCTGCGGGCCGCATCAACGGCTCCAACCCGTGCAGCGAGTACATGCACATCGACAACTCGGCGTGCAACCTCGCCTCGATCAACTTGCTCAAGTTCCTCGATGACACCGACACCTTCGACGTGGAGGCCTACCGCCACACGATCGAAGTCGTGTTCACCGCGCAGGAGATCCTCGTCGGCAACGCCGACTACCCGACGGAAAAGATCGGCGAGAACAGCCGCCTGTTCCGTCAGCTCGGTCTCGGTTACGCGAACATCGGTGCGCTCCTCATGGCACTCGGCATGCCGTACGACTCCGAAGGTGGTCGTGCGTGGGCCGCAGCGTTGACCTCGATGATGACGGGTCACGCATACGCAACGAGTGCCCGCATCGCGAGCCGCATGGGACCGTTCGCCGGCTTCGCCGCCAACGAGCGCTACATGCTCAACGTGTTGCGCATGCACCGTGACGAGAACGCCAAGATCAGCAACGTCGGTGTCGTCCAGCGCGACCTCGTCGAAGCCGCGACGGATGCGTGGGACGCAGCCGTTCGCGATGGCGAGGAGTACGGCGTGCGCAACAGCCAGGCATCGGTGTTGGCCCCGACGGGCACCATCGGTCTGATGATGGACTGCGACACGACCGGCATCGAGCCAGACCTCGGCCTCGTGAAGTTCAAGAAGCTGGTCGGCGGTGGCAACATGGCGATCGTCAACCAGACGGTTCCGCGTGCGCTCGTTCGCCTCGGCTACACCTCCGAGCAGGTCGATCGCATCGTCGCCTACATCGACACCAACAAGTCGATCGTCGGCTCGCCCGACCTGAAGGTCGAGCACCTGCCGGTGTTCGCCTGCTCGATGGGTGACAACACGATCCACTACGAGGGTCACGTGCGCATGATGGGTGCCACCCAGCCGTTCCTCTCGGGTGCGATCTCCAAGACCGTGAACATGCCCGAAGAGGCCACGATCGAAGACATCGAGGCGTTGCACATGCTCGCGTGGGAACTCGGCGTGAAGGCCGTGGCGATCTACCGCGACAACTGCAAGGTCGGCCAGCCGCTGTCGACGGCCAAGAAGGATGGCGAGAAGGCCGATGCGGCCACGACCGCCGTCGAGAAGGTCATCGAGCGCGTCGTGCACCAGCCGATTCGCCAGAAGCTGCCACGCTCGCGTCGCGGTCGCACCTTCGAGTTCCGCGTCGCGGACTGCAAGGGCTTCGCCACGATCGGTGAGTACGAAGATGGTCGCCCCGGTGAAGTGTTCCTCACGGTGTCCAAGCAGGGTTCGACCCTGGCTGGCATCATGGACGCCTTCGCCAAGAGCATCTCGTACGGCCTCCAGTACGGCGTGCCGCTGCGTGCATTCGTCGAAGCGTTCATCAACACGCGCTTCGAGCCAGCCGGTATGACGGACGACTCCGACATCCGCATGGCATCGTCGATCGTCGACTACCTCTTCCGTCGCTTGGCGGTCGAGTACCTATCGGCCGACGAGCGCGCAGAGCTCGGCATCTACACCCGCGAAGAGCGCATGCAGCCGACGCTGCCAGGCGTCGAGGAGTCGGTCACCGAGACCACGCAGGGCACCGACGTGATGAGCGACCCGAAGACGATTCCGTCGGCTTCGGACCTGATCGCCCAGATCGACGCCGGTTCCTACTCGGCGCCGACGCCGGCCAAGACGGGCGCCATCTGCTCGTCGTGTGGCTCGGCCAACATGCAGCGGGCCGGTGCCTGCTACGTGTGCGGTGACTGCGGCTCGTCCAGCGGTTGCTCCTGACCATCGTTTGAACACATCGCGTCGCGAACCCGTCGAACTGGCGTGGTTCGCGGCGCTGTGTGACGACGACTATCAGTTCCTCGGGGTTCCCGATCCTGCGTTAGCAAGTTCGTGGCTGCACTGCAGCGACATCGTGATGCGCGCCGAGGCCAACGGCTTCGACAACGTGCTCCT
>DAIRSS010000127.1:0-2570 GCA_036804285.1 Ilumatobacteraceae bacterium | reverse complement strand
TGCCGGTGGTGCGGGGTTCTTGTTGTTGATGGATTCTGCGTTACACGTCGTGGATGGCGAGCCGCTGCCGGAGCCGAGCGTCGTGAGTGGACCGACGGGGGAACAACTGGAGGCCGTTGCGCACCGCGCGAGCCAGGACGGCTCGGTGGACGTGAGCGAGCTGCGCTACGAGGTGATGTTCCTGTTGAACCTCGATGACGTGAACAAGACGGCGTTCATGGAGGCCTGGGGTGAGATCGGGGACTCGATCGTCGTGGTTGGCGGGGACGGTCTCTACAACTGCCACGTGCACACGAACGACATCGGGGCTGCGATCGAGGCGCCGCTCAAGCTGGATGGCAAGCCGTTCAACATTCGCGTGACGGACCTGTTCGAGGAAGTGGATGAGGAGCACGCCAAGCGTGAGGCGGAACTGGGTGTTGCCACCCCGAAGAAGCACGCGGCCGTGCCGTCGCTGCCCGAGGTCGGGTGTGCGGTGGTGGCGGTCTCGAGTGGTTCGGGACTGGATGAGTTGTTCAGCCAGATGGGCGTGCACGGCGTGATCACGGGTGGCCAGACGATGAACCCCTCGACGCAGGAGTTGCTGGATGCCGTCGAGCACATGAACTCACGTCAGGTGATCATCCTGCCGAACAACAAGAACATCATCCCGGTGGCGAACCAGATCAACGAGCTGACGACAAAGACCGTGGCGGTCGTGCCGACGTGTTCGATGCCCGAGGCGCTGGCCGCACTCGTGTTCTACGACCCCGAGGGCACGGCGGAGTCCAATGCCGCGGCGATGACCGATGCCGCCCAGGCCGTGGCGACCGGTGAGGTGACCCAGGCGGTGCGCGACACCAAGACCGATGCCGGTGAGGTGAAGTCGGGCGACTGGATCGGTCTCGTGCGCGGTGACGGCGTGGTGGCGATCGGGGACTCGATGGTGGCGGCCTCGACGGCACTGCTCGAGCACCTCATCACCCCGGGTCGGGAGTTGTTGACGGTGATCACGGGGGATTTGGCCACTGCTCGTGCGACCGAGGAGATCGAGGCATTCCTCACCGAGCGATACCCCGATGTTGAAATAGAGGTACATGCAGGTGGACAGCCGCTGTATCCGTACTTGTTCGGCGTGGAGTAGACCGTCGCGACTGGTGCCATGAGCGAGCCCATCACCCTGCGCGATCTGCAGGCCATCGATGTGGCGGTGTTGAAGGGGATCGGCGACAAGCGCAAGTCGTCGCTGTCCGACTACGGCGTCGAGAACGTGCTCGATCTCCTCACCACCTATCCACGGCGCTGGGTGGATCGCACGAACGAGGCGCGCGTGGCCGACCTGCAGGCGGGCCAAGAGGCACTCGTCATCGTCGAGATCCGCAGCGTGAACAAGCGACCACTGCGCGGTGGCAAGACGATGGTCACGGTCTCGGCAGGTGACGACACCGGTCGCATCGGGGTGGTGTTCTTCAACCAGCCGTGGAGAGCCAAGCAGCTGCAGTCGGGGATGCAGGTGGCGATGTTCGGCAAGGTCGATCTGTATCGCGGCAGTCTGCAGATGACGAACCCGGTCGTCGACCTGATCGGCAACCGCACCGGTCGCGTCGTGGCCATCTATCCGCAGAGCGAGAAGGCGAACCTGTCCACGTGGGAGATCGCCGGCTGGGTGGAGAGCGCACTCGAGCGCTGCAAGGCACGCGGCATCGCCGACCCGGTGCCGAGTGCGATCCTCGAGCGACATCACCTGATCGATCGCACCTCTGCGTTGCGTGGCATCCATCTGCCCGAGTCCATCCTCGCCAAGGAAGAGTCCCGTCGTCGGCTCGCCTTCGATGAGTTGCTGCGCGTGCAGACCGTGCTCGTCGGGCGCAAGCGCGCCTTCGAGCGCAACTCGCGCTCCATCCGCCACGTCGTGGATGGCGAGTTGCTCTCGCGCTTCGTCAGTGCGCTCCCGTTCCCGCTCACCGGTGCGCAGCGCCGCGTGATCGAGGAGATCTCTCACGACTTGGCCGGTGCGCACCCGATGCATCGCTTGCTCCAAGGTGACGTGGGTAGCGGTAAGACCGTGGTCGCAGTTGCGGCGATGTTGGTCGCCGTGCAGGGCAAGCACCAGGGTGCGCTCATGGCCCCGACCGAAGTGCTCGCCGAGCAGCACTACGCCGGCATCACCAAGATGGTCGAGGGGTTGCAGGTGCCAGACCCGGACAACCTGTTCGGGGATCGACCGCTGCGCGTCGAGTTGCTCACCTCGCGCGTGACGGGCGAGAAGCGCCGCGAAGTGCTCGCCGATCTCGCCTCTGGTGCCATCGACGTCGTCATTGGCACGCACGCGCTCATCCAGGAGGGCGTGAACTTTGCGAGCCTCGGCGTCGTCGTGATCGACGAACAGCACCGCTTCGGTGTCGAGCAGCGCGCGGCGCTCTCGGCGAAGGGTGATGACTCGTCCACGCCGGACGTGCTCGTGATGACCGCGACCCCGATCCCGCGAACGGCCGCGATGACCGTCTACGGCGACCTCGACGTGAGCGTGCTGGACGAACTCCCACCCGGCCGCACCCCGATCGTGACGAAGTGGGCCGCGGGTCCGCTGA
>DAIRSS010000126.1:0-2606 GCA_036804285.1 Ilumatobacteraceae bacterium | reverse complement strand
CAGCTGCGAGGACGGCGAGCTGACTCTTCCTCATGAGGTTCCCCCAAAGTAAATGGTTGATTGCTGCCTGATTGACAACGCCGTAAAGCGTAACACAGGCGTTTTCGACCCACGACTGACCTCTTCTCGGACCCCAAGGCGGGGACCTCGGGTACAGTCGATCCGTGCCACGTGGGTCCCGAACGACGGTCGGTGCCATCGGCCTCATGTTCTTTGCCAACGGGGCGTCCTTTGCGAACTGGCTGCCCCGCGTGGACGAGGTCCGCGATTCGATCGGCGTCGGCAACGGAGGGCTCGGGCTCGCCCTTCTTGGCGGCGGCCTCGGCGGAATCCTCGGTTCGATCGTCGGGGGCCGAGTGTTGCGGGCGGGCCTCATCCTGCGCGTGCTTCGATGGTCGATGACCGGCCTTGCTCTCACACTGCCCCTCATCGCGTTCGTGCCGAATGCGGCCACCCTGCTCGTGTTGTTGACGGTGCTCGGGTTTTCCGACGTGCTTGCCGACGCCTCGATGAACGCGGAGGCAGCGGCCATCCAGTCCACGATGACGAACTCGATCATGCACCGAATTCACGCGATGTGGAGTTTGGGCTTCGTCACCGGAACGGTGATCGGATGGACCTCTTCCGTGCTTGACATCCCGCTCAAGGCACAACTCATCACCGTGTCGATCGTCCTCCTCGTCGTGTCCACCCGCTCGGTGTCCGCACTCGACGCAGCACACATCCCATCACCGACGGTCACCGAGTCGAGCCGATCAGTGGGTGTCTCGCGCGCCGTGTTCGCAATCGTGTTCTTTGCGCTCGCAGCAGCGGCCTTCGAAGTGACACCCAACGAATGGAGTGCGACTGCACTGCGCGACTGGTTGGACGCTGGGCGCCTGAAGGGTGCTGGTCCCGTCGTGTTCTCTGCCGCAATGCTGATTGGTCGCCTGCGTGGCGACCGTGTCATCGACCGCATCGGTGAGGCCCGATTGCTCGCGCTCTCACTCGGCAGTATCGCAGTCGGTTACGTCGTCCTCATCGTCGCACCGAATGCACTTGTCGCTCTGGTGGCGTTTGCATTGTGGGGACTCGGCGTGAGTGTGATGTTCCCGCAGATCTACCTGATGGCCGCGCGCATGAATCCCGAACATCCCGGCGCAGGACTCGCCGCGATGACGCTTGCCCAACGCATCGGTTTCATGACCGCAACGTCGTCGATGGGCGCGCTCTCGGCGGGAGTCGGCTACGGGTGGGCGTTCACCACGATCTTCGGTGTGGCGGCGCTCCTCTGGGTCGCCGCATTGACCCTGTCCTCACCATCATCTCGCGACACACACGGAGCACATCAATGACCATGCGTTGGGGAATCGCAGGAACCGGAAGAATTGCATCCGACTTCGCGCGCGATCTAGCGAACATCGCCGACGCACAACTCGTCGCGGTGGGCAGTCGATCGATCGACTCGGCACGAACGTTCGCCTCGTCACGAAACATTCCTCACGTGCACGGATCGGTGGCCGATCTTGCGCGCGACACCGAAGTCGACGTCGTGTATGTGGCCGGCATCCACCCCGTCCACCGCGAGCAGGCGATCCTGATGATGGAATCCGGCAAGCATGTGCTCGTCGAGAAGCCTCTCGCGATGAACCCGACCGAGGTTGACGACATGCTTGCCGTGTCCGCGTCGAGTGGGCGCTTCCTCATGGAAGCGATGTGGATGCGCTTCAATCCCCTGCACGTGGAACTGAAGCGACGACTCGACACCGGCGAATTCGGCAAGGTGATTTCGATCGAGAGTGACTTCTCCTTTGCCGCCGAGCGCACTCCGACGCACCGGCTGTTCGACCCGACCAAGGGTGGTGGCTCCGTGCTCGATGTCGGGATCTATCCCATCACGCTCGCGTGGTGGTTCATCGGCGAACCAACGACCTGGAACGCAACCGGGGTGATCGGTCCAACCGGTGTGGACGAGCGCGCCACCATCGAAATGCAGTGGAGCGACGGGCGCTCGGCACACCTCACCTGCGGTTCGACGCACGAAGGATCGACGGCATCCACCATCGTCTGTGAATCTGCGACGATCGTCATTCCCACGAGATCCCACGCGTCCAACATCGCCGAGATCCGCACGTCGTCGGGGACGGAGAAGCTGGTCTGCGACGAACCTGGGTTGCACCATCAGGTGCGAGAGGTGCACCGCTGCATCGCCGCAGGAGAGAACCAAAGTCCGCGCATGTCGCACCGCGACAGTCGCGCCATTTCGGCGTACATGGACTCGGTACTCAACGTCCTCCACCACCGCTGACTCGCCCTCGCCCCCGAGAGAGAACGTCAAGTACCGTTGGGCAAATGAGCAGCACACGCACTCCGTCCGAGAAGTTTTCTTTCGGTATGTGGACCGTCGGTTGGCAAGCCCGGGACCCGTTTGGCGAGGCAACCCGACCGCCACTCGATCCGCTCCATGCCGTCGACAAGCTCGCTGAGGTCGGAGCGTGGGGCATCACGTTCCACGACGATGACCTCGTTCCCTTCGGCACCGGAGCGTCTGAGCGTGACGCAATCGTTGCCCGCTTCAAGGAGCGACTCGCCTCGAGTGGCCTCTGCGTGCCGATGATCACCACCAA
>DAIRSS010000125.1:0-2654 GCA_036804285.1 Ilumatobacteraceae bacterium | reverse complement strand
CTTCCTCGAGGCCGATGCCACCGAGCCGCGACACCGTGCCGGTGAAGAACTCGTCAACCAGTTCGGATCCGAGTCCGATCGCTTCGAAGATCTGCGCACCCGTGTACGACGCAACGGTCGACACGCCCATCTTCGACATCACCTTGAGCACGCCCTTGCCAGCGGCCTTGATGTAGTTGTGCACGGCCTTGTGCGGATCCATGCCACCGAGACCGTGCATGCCCGATCCCCCGTCTGCGGCGATCATGTCCTCGATCGACTCGAAAGCCAGGTACGGGTTCACCGCGCCTGCGCCGTATCCGATGAGCAACGCCATGTGGTGCACTTCGCGCGCATCGCCACACTCGACGATGAGCCCGACCTTCGTGCGCAGCTTCTCGCGAATCAGGTGGTGGTGCACGGCACTCGTCAACAGCAAGCTCGGAATCGGCGCGAACACTTCGTCGGAGTTGCGGTCGGACAACACGATGATGCGCGCACCCGCCTCGATCGCCGCACTCACCTCTGATCGAATCGCATCGAGCGCGCTTCGCATGCCCGCGGCACCATCGGCGACGCGGTACAGACCGGCGACGACCACGCTGCGCAGGTGATCGAAGTTCGCATCGTCGTTGATGTGGATGATCTTGGCGAGTTCGTCGTTGTCGATGATCGGGAACGGGAGCGTGAGTTGGCGGCACGACTCGGGTGTCGCATCCAGCAAGTTGCCCTCTGGGCCTACTGAGGTACCAACGGAGGTGACCACTTCTTCACGGATTGCATCGAGTGGCGGATTGGTGACCTGAGCGAAGAGTTGCTGGAAGTAGTCGAACAACAATCGAGGTCGCGCGCTCAACACCGCGATCGGGGTGTCGGTGCCCATCGAGCCGAGTGGCTCTGCACCACTCGACGCCATCGGCGCGAGGATCACTTTCAATTCTTCGTGGGTGTAGCCGAACACCTGCTGACGGCGCAGCACGCTGCCGCGGCTGAAGACCACGTGTTCGCGCTCGGGCAAGGTGGCCAGGCTCACCTGACCTTCGTCCAGCCACTGCTGATACGGGGCTGCGTTGGCAAGCGACGCTTTGATCTCTTCGTCGTCGATGATCCGCTGGGCAGCGGTGTCGATGAGCAGCATCTTGCCTGGTTGCAAGCGACCCTTCTTCACGACCTTCGACTGGTCGATCGACACGACACCAACTTCGCTCGCAGCGATGACGACGTCGTCGTCGGTCACCCAGAACCGACTTGGGCGAAGTCCATTGCGATCGAGCACCGCACCGATCACCGTGCCATCGGTGAAGCACACGCTCGCCGGTCCGTCCCACGGCTCCATCAGCGCGGCGTGATAGCGGTAGAACGCGCGCTTCGCCGGATCCATCGTCGGGTTGTTCTCCCACGCCTCGGGGATCATCATGAGCACTGCGTGCGGCAGGCTGCGACCACCGAGGTGCAGCAACTCGAGCACCTCGTCGAAGCTCGCCGAGTCGCTTCCGCCCGTCGAGCAGATTGGGAACGCGCGCTCAAGACCGGGGATCAATTCGCTTGCCACCATCGACTCACGCGTGCGCATCCAGTTGCGGTTGCCCTGCACCGTGTTGATCTCGCCGTTGTGTGCGATGTAGCGATACGGGTGCGCGAGTGGCCACGACGGGAAGGTGTTCGTGCTGAAGCGGCTGTGCACAAGCGCGAGCGCCGAGACGACTCGCTCATCATGCAGATCGGGGAAGAACATGCCGAGCTGCGGCGTGGTCAACATCCCCTTGTAAATGAGCGTGCGCGAGGACAACGACGGGAAGTACGTCTGCTGTTCTGCGGGGAGTTCGTGTTCGATGCGCTTGCGCACCACGAACATCTTGCGGTCGAGGTCGATCCCCTTCGCCCCGCGCGGGTCGTCGACGAACAGCTGCTTGAACGTCGGCATCACTCGCTTCGCACTCGCCCCCAGACATGAAGGATCGACGGGCACGTCGCGCCAGCCGAGGACACGCAGGTTCTCCTCCGCGACGATTCGCTCGATCGAATCGATCGCCTTTTCGCAGAGTGATCCATCCGACGGAAGGAATGCGATCCCTACTGCATACGCACCGACTTCAGGAAGTGTGATCCCTGCAGTCGCGCGGAGGAATGCATCCGGGATTTGCACGAGGATGCCTGCGCCGTCGCCGGTGTCAGGCTCAGCGCCCGTCGCGCCACGATGCTCCATGCTGCACAGTGCACCGAGCGCAGTCGAGACGATGCCGTGGCTCGCGCGACCCTTGATGTCCACGACGAACGACACGCCACAGGCGTCGTGTTCGAATCGTGGGTCATACAGACCGCGCGCAGGCGGCAGGAAAGATTGCATCGTCGTCCTCAGAACTGAGTGTGATCCGCGACGGCTGTCGCGAACCCGGGACGACGTTGGCCCGATTGCTACAGGCTAGCGAGCGTTCAGCGGAACAACCCCGTCGTGGTGAACGACGCCGGGCGCTTCTCGAAGTGCGACATCACGGCTTCCGCCTGGTTCGGGGTTCCAATCAACTGGTGAATGGTCTCCCGTTCGGCGGCGAACTGCCCTGCTGCACCGTCATTCAGCAGTCGGTTCATCAACTGCTTGGCCCCACGCACCGCGTCAGGACTCTTGGAAGCGATCTCGCGCGCAAGCGTCATCGCATCGGCATGTGGATCGCTTG
>DAIRSS010000124.1:0-2800 GCA_036804285.1 Ilumatobacteraceae bacterium | reverse complement strand
TACCCAAGGAAGTCAAGACCCTCGAAGGCCGGGTGTCACTCACCCCAGATGGCGTACGCGAGTTCGAACGACTCGGCATCGACGTGTTCGTCGAGCGCGGGGCAGGCGAAGCCGCCTCGATCCCCGACGCCGATTTCGTCGCGGCCGGCGCGACGATCGTGCCAACGGCCGCGGATGCGTGGGCACAAGAGATGGTCGTCAAGGTCAAGGAACCCAAGGAAGAAGAGTTCGGCTTCCTGCGTGAGGACCTGACGCTCTTCACCTATCTCCACCTCGCCGCGTACCCGAAGGTGGCCGACGCACTCGTCAAGGCCAAGACCACTGCGATCGCCTATGAGACCGTGCAGCTCCTAGATGGTTCGCTTCCATTGCTCGCTCCGATGAGCGAGATTGCTGGCCGGCTCGCGACGCAGGCCGGCGCGCGCTTCCTCGAGCGACCGCAAGGTGGTCGTGGTGTGTTGATGGGCGGTGCACCGGGAGTGAAGCCTGCCAACGTCGTCGTCATCGGCGCCGGCAACGTCGGGTACAACGCCGCGTGGATCGCAGCCGGCATGCTCGCCAACGTCACGATCATGGACCGCAACCTCGACCGACTTCGTCAACTCGAGCAGATCGCCGTCGGCAAGACGACGACGATTGCATCCAATCGCGGCTCCATCGAGCGCGCGCTCGCCGATGCAGACCTCGTCGTTGGCGCCGTTCTCGTCGCGGGAGCGAAGGCACCCGTCGTCGTCACCGAAGACATGGTGCGCTCGATGAAGAAGGGCTCCGTCATCGTGGACGTCGCCGTCGACCAAGGCGGATGCGTCGCGACAACTCGCGAAACCACCCACAGCGAGCCGATCTACGTCGTCCACGACGTCGTGCACTACGCCGTCGGCAACATGCCCGGTGCCGTGCCGAACACGAGCACCTATGCGCTGACGAATGCGACGTTGCCCTATCAGTTGGAGATCGCCACGCTCGGCGCGCGCGGTGCATCGATGAAGTCCGAACCAATCAGGCTCGGCGTGAACACCGCGAACGGTCACGTGTGCAACGAACCAGTCGCGCGCGATCTCGGCAAGAACTACGTCGAGCCGCTCGTTGCGCTCGGCTAACTAGTCGCAGCAGGAGTCGCGCCAGCCACAGCCCGCACACCTGAAGTGTGCGTGCTCGGCATACAACGCCGACCCGCAGTGCGGACATTCGCTGAATACCGCATAACGCGGTGTGACGCACGTGAAGCGACTTGCGTCCGAGTCGGACGGAGTCGGAGTTGTAGCGTGAGTCTGCTCCACATGTCCGAGATTACCCCCACCGACTTCGACGAACTGCGACATCGCCCCGGCACCGCCAGGTCTGCGCTCGCCTCGCGCGACTTTCGGTTGGTGTGGATCGGCTCGTTCGCCTCGAATGTCGGCACCTGGATGCAAAACGTGGTGCTCCCCGCCTACGTCTACACCCAGACCGGCAAGGCGTCCTACGTCGCGACGCTCATCTTCGCCCAGCTCGGGCCCTTGCTCTTCCTCGCGATCCCCGCAGGTGTCTTCGCCGACCGCTTCGACCGCAAGCGATACCTCATTTCCATGCAGATCGTGCAGCTCGCCTTCTCCGCGCTGCTCGCCACCCTCGCGCTCGTGGATGCGAGCTTCTGGTGGCTGTTCGCCGCCGCACTCGGCGTCGGCATCGGCAATGCACTGAACGCGCCGGCATGGTCGGCGATGGTGCCGTCGCTCGTGAAGCCCGAAGACCTTCCTGGCGCGCTCGCCCTCGGTTCCACGGTGATCAATGGTTCTCGCGTGGTTGGCCCGATCATCGTTGCCGTGTTCTCCCAAGTCGGGCTCACGGCCGCACACTTCTTCTACCTCAATGCGGCCACCTATCTCTTCGTCGTGATCGCGCTCCTCAACGTGCACGTCCCCGCGTTCGTCCGCGACTCGACGACTGGCTGGCGTCGCTTCACCCGCGGGCTGTCGATCGCACGCGAACGCCCGATCATTTCGCGACTGCTCCTCACGCTTGCGACCTTTTCGTTGTTTTCCCTTCCGTATGTCGGCCTCTTCCCCGCCGTCGCCCGACTGACCTTCGGCATCGACGAGGCCGGCGCAACCTACAAGTGGCTGTATGCGGTGTGGGGTCTCGGTGCCGCACTCGGCGGACTGTCGATCGGCACGACCTTCGCGCACCGCGATCGCGCGCGAATGATCCAAGTTGGTTTCGTCGGCTTCGCCGCCGCACTCACCTGCTTCGCCCTCGTTCGCAGCGCCGTTCCCGCCTTCATCATCGGATTCGTGCTCGGCTTCTTCTACTTCTTCACGACGACCGCAATGAGCACCGAGTTCCAACGTCGACTCGAGCCCGAGAACCGCGGTCGTGTTTCTGCATTGTGGTTCATGTCCTTCGGCGGCACCGTTCCGCTCGGCAACTTGCTCTTCGGTCCCGTCATCGACCGTTACGGAGCGCGATGGCTCCTCATCTTCGGTGCGGCGTGGGCACTCCTGCTTGCGTGGTGGTGCAACATCCACGCACTCGAGGAGAAATCGTCAGCGAAGACGAAGAGCTGAGACGACTCGCTCCAGACGCGCGACGCGCGAACCCTTGACGAGCGCGACGGCATCAGCACCCAACTCGTCGAGCATCTGCACCGCGGCCTCGATCTCGACGATCGGAGCACCGTAGAGGTCGGTGCCGACTGCGAACACCTCGACGCCGAGCTCTCCTGCAAGCGCGGCGATCCGCTCGTGCTCGGCTTTGGTGTCAGCAAGTTCCGCCATCACACCGAGGATCGCAACCCGTCGCGCTGCCCGCATCTTGGCGA
>DAIRSS010000123.1:0-2801 GCA_036804285.1 Ilumatobacteraceae bacterium | reverse complement strand
GGGAACGTAGCAGGAGTGGTGCTTTGGCTGTCAAGGCTTTTAGGTGCAGCCGACTGATCGGTGTGGGTGTCCATGACCCAGATGTGTGCGCAGATGATGCGCGATGGACGTCAGTTGGGAGATCTTGTGCGAACTGATCTAGTCGTTCGTGTCGTCGATCGGTGGGAGTTCGATGTCCCATCGGTCGCGGCAGTCACGGCAGCGATAGGCGACGATGTCGCCGGCGAACCACAGTGCGTCTTCGCGTGCCGGGGTGAGGAGATGGCATGGGCCACCACAGTCGACGCAGATGATCTCTTCTGCTGGCGGACTCGCGAGCGGGTTGGGCAGGTCGGCGTCCGTCATGGTCACTTCAAGTGTGGCCGACTGGTGTGGGCGGGCGTCGCTCGTTTTGTCACATATATATGGTGTCGCCGTCGTTGGAGACATGCCCAATAGCCTTCTTGGCATGCGCGTCGTGGCGGGGGAACTGAAGGGACGCAAGATCCAGGCCCCGGAGGGCAAGACCACCCGTCCGACGACGGACATGGCGCGCGAGGCGACGTTCAATGCCTTGGGCAGTCTCGACGTGGTGGTCGGGGCGAGGGTCGTGGATGCATTTGCGGGTTCGGGTGCGCTCGGGATCGAGGCGATCTCGCGCGGTGCCGCGCACTGCACGTTCATCGAACGTGATCGTGCGGCCGTCGAGGTGTTGCGGGAGAACTTGGAGACACTCGGGATCGCAGATCGTGCGACGGTGATTCGCGGGGACGTGATGACGTCGCTGCGCAACGTCACGGATGCGACGCTCGTGCTCGCCGATCCGCCCTATGACTTCGTCGCGTGGCAGGAGTTGTTGGATGCGACCTTGGCGGATCTGGTCGTTGCCGAAAGCGACAGGGAATTGGGGGGAGCAGATGCTCCCTTTGCCGGATGGACCCAGGTGCGCGTGAAGCGTTATGGGCGGGCATTTGTGACCTTTCTCCAGCGATAGCGTGGAGGGCACATGGGCGTCGCGTTCTACCCGGGCAGTTTCGATCCGTTCCACCTCGGTCACCTCGACATCGTCGAACAGGCCGTGGGGATGTTCGGTGAACTCGTGATCGGGGTCATGCACAACCCGGCCAAGCCCTCGGGGATGTTCACCGCGGATGAGCGGGCAGACCTGATCCGCCAGTCCACCACCCATCTCGGCAAGGCCGTGTGCGTGGAGAAGTTCTCTGGCTTGACCGTGGATGCCGCCGCCTCGATCAAGGCGACGTTCATCGTGAAGAGCGCCCGTACCGGTGCGGACTTCGAGACCGAGCAGCAGATGGCCCAGACGAACAGGGCCGCGACGGGGATCAACACGGTGGTGTTGTTCTCCACGCCCGAGCACCAGTTCATCAGCAGCACCTACATCCGTCAGTTCGCCCAGCAGGGTGGCACGATGCGCACCAACTTGGCGCCGCAGTGCGTCCTCGAGGCGTTGGCGAAAAAGAAGAGCTAAGGAGCAACCATGAGCTACGACGACGACCAGGTGATCGACGACCAGATGACGGTGGAGCTCGGCGACACCGAGAGCATCTTGGAGAAGGTCGCCGACATGATCGCGACCGCACCGAACGTGCCGCTGTCGAGCACCCCGCGCATCGACCGTGAATACGTCGTGGGTCTCCTGCAGGACGCACTCGCATGCCTGCCCGATGAGATTCGCCAGGCGCGCTGGATGTTGAAGGAGCGCCAGGACTTCATGGCCAAGACCCAGCGCGAAGCCGACGAGATCGTCGAGGCCGCGCGCGTGCAGGCCGAGCGCATGGTGCAGCGCACCGAGGTCGTGCGTGCCGCCGAGGCCAAGGCCCGCCAAGTGCTCGAGTCGGCGAACGCCGACAGCAAGCGGATGAAGAACGAGATGGAGGACTACCTCGACCAGCGCCTCGCGTCGTTCGAGATCATCCTCGACCGTCTGACGAACACGATCGCCCAGGGTCGCCGCCGCATGCAGCTCATCGGCACCCAGCCAGAGGCGGCCGAGCCCGCAGTCGAGTCGACCGACTCGACCGGCGCCACGTTCTTCGACGTGGACGAAACCGACCTCTACTAGTCGTCGTTCCAGGCACGCGACATGGCCTCGCCGCTCGTCGTCAACATCCTCGAGCTGACCCGACGCCCGGGCACCGACAAGGACCTCGTCGTTGCGGTTCCCGCCACGATCCTTTCCTTGGATGATCCGCGGGTGGCTGACGACCAGGACGTGGACGTCGACATCCATCTCGAGAGCGTGAGCGGTGGCATCGTCGTCACGGGAACGGCAGTGGCCGAGGCGCACCTGTCCTGTCGGCGCTGTCTGGCGGAATTCGAGATGGAGATCTCGGGCGAGATCGACGAGCTGTACCAGCGCATTCCCGACAACCCGGATGCAACTGCGCTCACGAGCGAACAGTTGGATCTCACCTCGGTGGTTCGCGAGGGAGTGTTGCTTGCGGTGCCCGATGCGCCACTGTGCCGTCCCGATTGCCCGGGACTGTGCCCGCAGTGCGGGGCGGATCTCGCCAAGGCACCGTGTGGATGTAACGCGGTGAAGAAGGACGACCGCTGGGCTGCACTCGATGCCCTGCGTGATCAACTGCCGCCGGGTTGAGAGCGTCGTTCAGAGATTGAACTGAAGCGACGGGTTGACCTCTATTTGCGTCGGCGGCTGCGATTGTCAGTCCAACGTTCGGGGTCCTCGCGAACGGGTGGGGGCCAAACGGGGCTTGGGGAAGGTCGGTTTAGATTCGCTCCGATGCCCGATAGCCTGACAAGCCGACCACGGTCCATGACCGGTCGAGAGATTTCGAGCG
>DAIRSS010000122.1:0-2822 GCA_036804285.1 Ilumatobacteraceae bacterium | reverse complement strand
GTCGCCTCGGCGCAGTCCTCGGGGGTGGCCGAACGATGGAGCGGAGCCACGGCCCTGACGCCGTCGTGCTGGTTCTGCCAGTCCTTGGTCCACGGGGTCTCGACGAGTCCAGGGGCGACTGCGTTGAAGCGCACTGGCGAGTGGGACTTGGCGAGCAGCAGGGTCATGTGATTCAAGGCCGCCTTGGACATGGCGTAGGCGATCGAGCTGCCGACCGGACGCACGCCTGCGATCGAGGTGATGGTCACCACGTTGCCGGCGTCGCTCTTCTTCAGGTGCTCGAGTGCGTACTTGGTCAGCATCCACGTGCCCTTGACGTTCACGTCGAACGTGCGATCGAAGATGTCGTCGGTGAGTGCCTCTATGTTGCGGTGGTCGACGAGCGTCGTCCACCCGGCGTTGTTGATGAGGATGTCCAGTCGCCCGAAGCGCGAGATCGTCTCGTCAATGAGCTTCTCACCGGCCTGTTTGTCGGCGATGTCGGCCTGGATGTAGGTGGCGTTCGCTCCGATCTCCGAAGCGACGCGAGTGCCGGCATCGACAGACGTCGCGGAGTTCACGACGACGGTCGCGCCGAGTGCGCCAAGTCGCTTGGCGATCGCCTCGCCGATTCCACTCGATGATCCCGTGACGATTGCGACGCGATTCGTGAACTCGGCCATGGCTGTCCCTTCGCTAGATGGTGATGCGGGTGAGTGGCGCAGTCAGACACGTCGGTCCGCCGTCGCCCTTGACGGCCACGTTCGCACCATTGAACACGTGCACTTCGACGCCGGCCTCGCGCAGCGCACCCTCGATCTCGGGGTTGCCCGCTGCGAGCACGACGACATTCGGGCGGATCGTCAAGATGTTCGCACCCTGCGTGAGCATCTCTCGTTCGCTCACGGGGATCCATCGGATGCCACGCGACTCGAGGAATTGCAGCAGTCGCACCGGTGCGAGTGGTTCATAGACGACGGCGAGATCGTGGGCGATCGGGGAGAGCACCGACATGAGGTGCAACACCGCGGCTGGACCCTCGTAGTGGGGAAGGTCGAAGGAGTGCACGTCGACTCCGTGCGGTGCCAGCAGTGCACGGATCTGGTCGATGCCAGCCTGGTTGGTGCGATACCCATGGCCGATGAGCAAGGTGCGTTCATCCAGCCACACCTTGTCGCCACCGTCGGCGACACCCGGTGCCGTCAGTTGTCCGAGGATCGGCACGCCGAGTCGCTCGAGATCTGCACGGAAGTGGTTCGGCTCCGGCGAGCGGATCGGCTTTGCCATGTTCAGCAGGATCGCTCCGTGTGGCGTCATGATCATCGGGTCGTGCATGTACACCGCATCCACGAGTCCGTCGATCGGTGCAGCGATGTCGACTTCACAGCCGAGCGACGTCAGTAGTGCGACGAACTCATCGTGTTCGCGCAACAGTGCTTCGGTGTCGGGCATCCGCCAGTGACCGTCCTCGACGAACTTACCGATCGTCGTTGGCGTGCGCACGAGCACTCGTGCGAGTGGTGACACCATGTCGGGCGTGCCCCACTGCGCGGAAGTATGGCTCGTCGACATCGCGTGCAAGCCTAGGCTTGAGAGATGACCTCCCGTCGTGGCGTTGCTTTTCTTGTCGTCCTCGGCGTCACGCTTGCGGGGTGCACGATGGACTCCACCCCGTCGGGTTCCGCTGAGTCGAGCGTCGCTGAAGCCGTCGACACCACCATGGCTGCATCGGACGACACGACCGTCGAGACGACGATCGAAACCACGACGACGACCACCACGACCACCGTGCCCGAGATCGACTTCACCTGCGTGACGCTCCTCAAGTGTCAGTTCGCCAATCTGGCAGGGGTCGATTTCTCGCTCCTCAAGCTCGAATTCACCGACTTCAGCGTGGCGGACCTCACCGGAGCGTCACTCGTGCGGGCGAACCTGAAGCAAACGGTGCTCATCCGTACCAATCTCACGAACGCCGACCTGACGGGTGCGAACCTGACCGGCGCCAACTTGACCGGTGCGGTGATTGCTGGTGCGAACTTCACGAATGCGATCATGACGAACGCGGTGATCTGTGGCATCGATCCCACGACGGCGGTCGGCATCACGGACAAGCAGCTCGCAGACGCCCAGATGTTCCGCGACAAGGGCAACCGCTACTGCCCGTGATCATCCAGCGCGCATCCGATCGACCGGGCGTGCCGTGGCGCAACGGGCTCGGAGTGCAATACGAAATCACGGCTGACGGTCCACTGCCCGATGGTTGGGGCTGGCGTCTGTCGACTGCCGACATCACGACGAACGTTGCGTTCTCGAGTTTTCCTGGTGTCGACCGCTTCTTCTGCGTTGGCACTGGTAATGGAGTCGTCCTCACCATCGACGGTGTCGACCACCGCTGTGAGCCTCGATCCGTCACGCACTTCAGGGGAGATGCCGAGATCTTCGCGACCCTGATCGATGGGCCGATGCGGGCGGTGAATCTGATGGTGCGTGACGGAGCAAGCCACCGTGGGTATCACGTTGCCGTTGCGGGGGCCACCGTGACGGCGGTCAGTGTTGTTGCACTCGAGGGAGGGGCTGTTGTGCGCCATGCGGGTGACGTGCACGATCTTGGCGATCTCGACGCCGTGATCTGCCAGCGTGCAACCACGTTCGACGTTGTGGCCGGCGCAGTCGTTGTCGTTTCCTGACGCCAAGTGTTAGGCGTGCCTAGTACGCGTTAGGCATCCTTCATCGTTGAGTTAGCACCAATTCCTCTCTTGTGATGCTGTTGGTCACATCGGAACGAAACGCGCTGTCGGCTTGGGAACGAACGTACCGAACTTGTCGGTCATCGGCTGATCGGT
>DAIRSS010000121.1:0-2921 GCA_036804285.1 Ilumatobacteraceae bacterium | reverse complement strand
GACGTGTTGATGTCTTTGCCCGATGGCTACGACACCGTGGTCGGCGAACGCGGATACCGACTTTCGGGAGGCGAGAAGCAACGGCTTGCAATTGCTCGGCTCCTCCTCAAGAACCCTGCGGTGATGATCCTGGACGAAGCAACCAGTCACTTGGACAACGAGAGCGAGGCCGTAGTGCAATCGGCGTTGGATGAGGCGATGAAGCGACGCACCTCGCTCGTCATCGCCCATCGTCTTTCAACAGTGCGTGGCGCAGACGTCATCTTGGTGGTGGATGAGGGCCACATCGTCGAGCGGGGCACGCACGATGAGTTGATGGCCAACAATGGGCCTTATGCGGCTCAGATCCGCGTGGGTGGCCTGACCTAGCCTGTCCCGTGGACATGGCGAATCTCGACGACGACGTCCTCTTTGACGAGGAGGACACCGAAGCTCCCGTCACGACGATGACGGTGAGTGAATTCGTTCGCCACGTGAACGGAATCCTGAAGCGCGGCCTTGCAGGTGGCGTGTGGGTGCAGGGCGAGATCGAGTCGTTCAATGATCGCAACAAGCACACGTACTTCAACCTGGTCGAGCGAGACGGCAAGGCAAGCGCAACGCTGAACGTTGCCCTGTGGGATGGCATTCGGAACCGGCTCCGCCCGATGCTCGAGCGTCATCGACTCGAGCTCGGCAATGGGATCAAGGTTCGTCTGCATGGCACCGCCGACGTGTGGGACGTCAACGGAAAGTTCTCGTTCAAGGTGGACAACATCGATCCGCTGTTCACGCTCGGTGATCTCGCCGGCCAGCGCGACGAGGTGATCAGGAAGCTGCGTGAAGCTGGGCTCTACGACACCAACAAACACATCGAGATCCCACTCGTTCCACTTCGCCTCGCGCTCATCACCTCACTCGGGAGTGCCGCACATCGGGATGCCGAGAAGGAACTCACTGAATCTGGCATCGGATTTTCCATCCTCACCTTCGACGTTCGCGTGCAGGGCGAGGGTGCGGTGCCGTCGATCGTGAAGGCGATCGACCATTGCTCGCGCAGGGACGACGTCGACATCGTGATGCTCGTGCGTGGTGGAGGATCGCGCACCGATCTGCTCGCCTACGACACGCTCGAGGTTGCATCCGCGATTGGTCGGTGTACGAAACCCGTGTTCGTCGGCGTTGGGCATGAGATCGACACGAGCGTTGCTGACGAGGTTGCAAGTCGGGCGTTCAAGACACCGACCGCTTGTGCAGCAGGTGTCGTTGATCTCGTGAATGCCTACGTTGATCGCTCCGAGCAGGTCTGGGACTCGATCGCTCGACTCGCACTCGACACGGTGCGCAGTGCGGAACAGTTCCTGTCTGATTCAGCCCACACCGTTCGTCATCGCGTGAACGAAATCGTGCGGGTGGGTGAGCACACCATCGTCTCGGCACGAACGAGGCTTCGCCGCCGTCCGCTCGACATCGTGCGGTCCGCTGGTCGGGACGTCGATGCAATTGCGGAGCGCGTGCGACTGCTCGATCCACAGACCACGCTTGCGCGGGGCTGGTCGATGACCAAAACGGCGAGCGGAGAGACCATTCGCAAGGCGTCACAGGTGAAGGCAGGAGACGAGGTCGTTACTCACCTCGTCGACGGAACGATCAAGAGCGTGGTGAAGACCACGACGAAAACGAAGGGGAAGTAATGGCCAAGAAGAAGAGCATCGCGGAACTGGGATATGCGGAGGCGATCGCCGAACTCGAAGAGATCCTCGAGACCCTCGATCGTGATGACGTTGACGTCGACCAATTGTCCGAGCACGTCCAGCGCGCAGCAGAACTCATCGAGTTGTGTCGTGAGCGCATCGGTTCGGCAAAGTTGCGCATCGAAGAGGTCGTCGGGGCCCTCGAGGACGAATAGTCCAGCCTCGACAGGCTGGGGTCTGCGAACGGGGCGTAGCCTTGGGTCGTGCGCACGACCCCGGCATCATTGACGACGATCGCTCGGGCGGTCGACGATCGACTCGCCGCATTGCTCGAGGCGGAAACCGCGCGGTGGGGAAGCTTCGACGCTGATTTGGTCGCCCCAATCCATGAGATCGGGCGCTTGGTCCTTGCCGGAGGCAAGCGACTTCGGCCGGCGTTTTGTTACTGGGGATTCGTCGGCAGTGGTGGCGATGCTCGCTCGACGAGTGTCATCGACGCGGGTGGCGCACTCGAGTTGTTGCACGCCTTTGCACTCTTCCATGACGACGTCATGGATGGCTCGACGACCCGTCGTGGTGAGCCAACGACCCACACGGTGTTCATCGAGGAGCATCACAAGGGCTCACTTGCAGGTGAAGCACGTCGATACGGCGAGGGCGTGGCGATTCTCGTCGGCGACCTCGCGTTCGTCTATGCCGATCTCCTCATGAAGGGAGCGTCACCCGAGGCATGGGCGATGTGGAATGAACTGCGTGTCGAGTTGAACTTTGGTCAGTACCTCGACATGGTCGGCTCCGCGACGAGTGAGCGACGCCGTGAGAAGGCCGAACGCATCTGTCGCTACAAGAGTGGCAAGTACACGATCGAGCGTCCGCTGCACCTCGGTGCACTGCTCGCCAACCCGACTTGCGGAGATGGACACCTGGCAGCGCTCTCGCGTTACGGTCTGCCACTCGGGGATGCGTTCCAGATGCGCGATGACGTGCTCGGTGCATTCGGGGAAACGCAGGTGACCGGCAAACCGGTCGGCGACGATCTTCGCGAAGGCAAGCCGACGCCACTGATGGCGATCGCGGTGTCGCGTGCAAATGCGTCCCAGAAGAAGATCTTGGATCTCGTTGGCTCGGTGTCGTTGTCCGATGCCCAAGTGGAACAGGTTCAGGACGTGATCCGGGAAACTGGTGCACTCGATGAACTCGAAGCCCACATCTCTGCGCTCACCGATGAGGCAATTGCCGCGCTGGGCA
>DAIRSS010000120.1:0-2924 GCA_036804285.1 Ilumatobacteraceae bacterium | reverse complement strand
GCGGTGAAGGAGTGCGGTGCGAAGTTGAACCAGCGATAGTCCTCGGCGTACGTTTCGGCGACGAGGTCTGCGGTGCGCTTGGTGTAGATCTGCTGCGGGGTGATGCCGAGTCCGCTGTTGAGTCGAGCGAGCTTGACGTTCGTGCCACCGCGTGCATTCAGTACGTCGGCGAGGCTCTGCAGCGCTCCAGGTTGCTCCACGCGTACCAGATGGTGCAGTTCGTACTGGTCGCAGTAGAGCGAGTTGAACTGCGGGCGGAAGTGGTCGTCGGCCATGAACGACGGCAGGTCAGCGTGCAGCTGCTCCGCGAAGTTGGCAAACGTCGCGGCGACGTCGATGCGTCCGTCCACGAGTACGTCGGGACAACGATCGAAGATGACCTCTGGCGTCCCGGGGGCGCGGAGCAGCACGCGGTTCTCGAAGCTCGAATATGCACGACGCAGCGGGTCTCGCAGTGCGGCGATGCGGAGCCAATCAGATGACGTGAGGATGTTCCACTGTTCCTTGCGGGGCAGTTCGAAGAATCGTGTGAGGCCGTGCACGCGGTAGTTGTGGATCGTTTGTTCCTGGGAGATGTTCGGTGTGATGATCTCCTCGGCAGCCGCGGCGTTGTACGTGCCTTCGATCTGTGAGACGAGCAGCTTCAGGCTGCTACACGCGACTTTGGTCGTGGGCACGTACAGCACCTTGATGCGTGGGGCGACGAGGGCGTAGTTGAGGAGCTCGGGCAGGTGATCCTGCGGAGTCACGCGATTCACGACAATGCCCTCGTGCGCACGTCGGCCACCAGCGTGGCGAGGATCTCGACGGCGGTCTCGACGCTCTCGCCCGCGCGACCGAGGATGACCTCCGGGGTGGTCGGTGGTTCGTACGGCGCATCGACGCCGGAGAGCCCCGTCATCTCACCCGCTCGCTGCTTGGCATACAGACCCTTCGGGTCGCGCTCTGCACAGACGACGAGTGGCGTGTCCACGAAGACCTCGAGGAACGGGAGCTTGGCGACGTGGTGCGAGGCTCGCACGGCATCGCGTGATTCTTGGAACGGGCTGATGATCGGCACGATCACCACGGCGCCCGCATCGGCGAAGAGTTGTGCGACATGGCCCATGCGCCGGACGTTCTCGCGGCGGTCATCGTCGGAGAATCCGAGATCTGCGTTCAGCCCATGACGCACGTTGTCGGCGTCCAGGACATAGGAGTAGATGCCCACCGAGGTGAGGTGCGCGTCGAGTGCGTGGGCGATCGTGGACTTACCCGAACCCGAGAGCCCGGTGAGCCACAACGTCATGCCGACCATGTCGTGTGCGGCAAGGCGTTCCGCACGACCGACCGTGTGCTCGTGCCAGACCGGGGAGTTCATGTTCGCGGAGAAAGGAGCATCCCTGCGCCGGCCGTCTGGCCGGTCGCCTCGTCGATCACGATGAAACATCCCGTCGTGCGGTTCTGGTGATAGTCGTCGAAGAGGAGCGGAGCGGTGGTGTTCAGGGTCACGCGACCGATCTCGTTCATCTTGAGGTCCGTCGCACCCTGCTCTCGATGGAGCGTCGAGATGTCGAGGCGATAGAGCACCTCGTTGATGCGCGCACGCACGTTGCGTGTCGTGTGCTTGAGCGCGTAGATCTTGCCCGGCTGGAGTGGAGCGGCGTCGTCCATCCAGCAGAGCATCGCCTCGAGCTCTTGGGCGACGCGCGGACGGTTGTTCGGGCGACAGATCATGTCGCCACGGGTGATCGAGAGGTCGTCGGCAAGGAGCAGGGTGACGGCCATTCCCGGGGTGGCCTCCTCGATCGGGCCGAGTGGCGAGTCGATCCCGGTGATCGTCGTCGTGAGTCCGGATGGCAACACCATCACTTCGTCGCCGACGCGCAACACGCCACCAGCGACACGACCGGCATAACCGCGATAGTCGGGGAAGTCGGCACGTTGTGGACGAATGACGAACTGCACGGGGAAGCGCACGTCGATGCGGTTGTCGTCGCTTGCGGTGTAGACGTTCTCGAGGTGATGCAGGAGCGTCGGTCCTTCGAACCAGCCCATGTTCGTCGAACGCGTCACCACGTTGTCGCCGGCGAGCGCGCTGATGGGGAGAAACGTCACGTCTTGGAGGTCGAGTCGCGAGGCGAAGGATTCGAATTCCGCGCGAATCGTGTTGAACACGTTCTGGTCGTAGCCGACGAGGTCCATCTTGTTCACGCAGATCACGAGGTGCGGCACGCCGAGTAGCGACACGAGCAAGCTGTGGCGACGGGTCTGTTCGACGACTCCCGTGCGGGCATCCACGAGCACGATCGCGAGGTCCACGTTCGAGGCGCCGGTGATCATGTTGCGTGTGTACTGGATGTGGCCGGGGCAGTCCGCGATGATGAACGATCGCTTCGGGGTGGCGAAGTAGCGATAGGCGACGTCGATCGTGATGCCTTGCTCGCGCTCGGCGCGCAGACCGTCGGTGAGGAGCGAAAGATCCACGTAGTCGTCACCGCGGCGCTTGCTCACCGCCTCGATGTGTTCGAGCTGGTCTTCGAAGATGCTCTTCGAGTCGTACAGCAGTCGACCGATCAGCGTCGACTTGCCGTCATCGACGGAACCGACCGTGGCAAAGCGCAGGCGATCCATCAGAAGTACCCCGTGCGCTTGCGGTCTTCCATGCCGGCTTCCGACATGCGGTCATCCGCGCGCGTTGCGCCGCGTTCGGTCACTCGCGCAACTGCCGTCTCGGCGATGATGTCGGCAACGCTGGCTGCGCTCGACTCGATCGCCGCCGTGCAGGTGGCGTCACCCACGGTGCGGAAGCGCACCATCTGCTCGACGACTTCCTCGCCGGGCTCGGGCTGCAAGAACTCGGTGACCGCCATCCACATGTTGTCGCGGCGGAACACGGGGCGACGGTGTGCGTAGTAGATGCTCGGGAGTTTGACGTCGTGCTC
>DAIRSS010000119.1:0-2926 GCA_036804285.1 Ilumatobacteraceae bacterium | reverse complement strand
CGCCAACGATCGCAACTGCGACCAGGCGGCCTCGGGTCACGGACGATCGGTCGGTGGGAGTTCAGCGACGGTCAGCCAACGAGCACCGGTGGCGCGACGCATCGCCCACATCGTCTCGAACGGTGCCGACGAGCTCGACACGACCTCGCCGTTCGCATTGCGAATCTCCGTGGTGACCGTACCTTCGGAGATCATGCCGAGGCTGAGGCCATCTTGGCGCCCGAACGGAACGAGGAGCGTGACGCGAACGCGATCGATGGTGTAATTGTCGGTGACGGTGCGTCCGATGGAAGCCGACTCGCTCAGCCGTGCCCGCATCGCATCCAATCGGTCGCCGTGCGTGACGGCGGTCAGGAGAGCATCGTCGCCCTCGAGGATCGCTTGCGATTCCAGCGCCAGGTTCTCTGCGAGTGTGAGCACGATCGCCTGCGCGCCGACCACGTCGATCTCGTGGTTCCAGTTCATGACCTCTTCGTCGACCGTGATGTCGGGGAACGTTGCGGGGTCGATGCGGGTCGAGAGCCGACCGATGAGGTTCTCGGGCTCGCCGGCAAGAACGCCCTGCGTCGTTCGGGCACCGAAGGAGAGACCGCCAACGACGAGGAGAGCGACGACTCCGAGGGTTGCAGCTCGCCGTGTTCGCACCGCGGTCGTCACCTGCGTGTCGGGGCCATTCACGACCGTTCGAGTCCATCCGCGCAACGTGTCGGCTGGCGAATCCGGTTCGGGGACGACTCGCTCAAGGAGCGGTCGCACCGCGGTCATGATCGTGAGACCCGCGAGCAGGGCGACCTTTGCACCGAACTCGGTGTCCTGAGGTGCCATCAGAATCACACAGACGATTCCGACCAACGCGCCGAACAAGGTGCGGCCCACGCGACCCTTCGGAGTAGTGCGCGGGTCGGTGATCATGAAGTAGGTGAAGATCAGGATCTCGGGCGAGGTCACGATGGTGGTCCACAATGCAGATCCACAGACGGGTGCGAATGCCCAGCGTGCGGTGAAGCACTGACCAGCAGCTGCATTCACTGCAGTGCCGGCGGAGAGTACGAGCCAGAACGAGATGACGGTAGCGAGGAGGCCGAGTCGGCGAGTGACGAGTGATCCACCGATCAGGATGACTGCGTAGGCGATGACCATCGACGGATTGGAGAGTGGCGCCCACCAGAAGTCGAGTGGCTCGACCTGGCTACTACCGAGCACGATGAATGCGATCACGAGACCCACGTTCGACGGGTTGAACACGTGCGATCCGCCCTTGCGGACGACGAACTTCGTCAGCAGCGAAAACGCGGCGATGGCGGAGAACATCCACCACTTGTGGAAAGTCCAGTGGTCGCCAACCGGGGTGCTCGGGACGCGAAGAATGAGTGCGATGCCACTACCCGTGAGCATTGCGCTCGCGGGCCAGACGAATGCACGGGTTTGGTAGAACGTGATGCCGACTTGAAGGAGCGCAGTCGTCAGGATTGCGGAAAGAATCTGCGGCACGCTGACGTGAAATCCGAGACCGACTTGGCCGAGCGTGTGCAGCGTGATGACGACCATCGCCACGTGCAGACGGGAGTCGCGGATCTTGGGAAGGACGACCGGATAGACCGAATTGCCGATTCGCACCGAGCGCCCGGGGGCCGGAGCGGCGACGGCGAGCGGTGGTGCGAACGTGTCTGCCACGTGGGAAAAACTACTTGAGAAAGTGGTGTCCGCGCGAGGGAGGATGGCGATTTTCGGGGTTCCCCACCTAGTGTCGGGTCCATCGACACCGTTTCGCTCGAGACCTGGCTGACGCCCCCGTACAACCGCGAGGCGTTCTGGCGTGTCCGGGACCTTGCCCCGACCAAGCCGATCCGCAATGGTTCGGGACGGGTCCATCGATTGGCCGACAAGTTGGCCAACCTCGACGACATCCTCGTGCCCTCGGTCGAACCTGACTCGCACGAGACCCTGGCGGAACATCTCCGCCGAACCAACTGTGACGGACTGTGTGTCGTGCGCGATGGCGTCGTTCGATATGAATGGCACCCACGAGGTGTCGTCGGTGCATTCCAAACCGCAGTAGACGACCCAGCTTCACGTCATCTCCTCATGAGTGTGTCGAAGTCGTTGTGTGCGACGGTGCTCGGTGCGGCAACTGACCGAGGTGAAGTTT
The DNA here is from genome assembly GCA_036804285.1 of Ilumatobacteraceae bacterium. GTDB lineage: Bacteria > Actinomycetota > Acidimicrobiia > Acidimicrobiales > Ilumatobacteraceae > UBA3006. The sequence continues at coordinate 777 of DAIRSS010000119.1, read as the reverse complement.
CACTTGGTGATCGGGTTGGCGACATCGCACCAGAATTTCTGGACACGAGCGTCGCCAATGCGACCGTGCGCCACCTCATCGACATGACGGCAGGAACCGACTTCGTGGAGGATTACGCGTCGTACAGTCAGCCAGACTCCGACATCCAAGTCATCGAGTACGAACGTCAGGCAAATTTCCGACCACTCGCCGGTCGGACACCGGTCGGGGTGCTCGCACACTTCCGAACGTACGGCCTTGCCCGTGAGCATGGTTCGTGGTTCGATTACCGATCACCACTCACCAACATCGTTGCGCGCGTGGTGGAGTGTGCAACGGGCCTCGACTATGCATCGTTGCTGTCTCGCGATCTGTGGGAACCGATCGGGGCAGAACACCCAGCCGACATCGTCGTCGACTCGAAGGGCTTCCCGATCGCTGAAGCGGGAATCAGCTGCTCACTCCGCGACCTCGCACGTGTGGGCATGGCGTATGTCGACGATGGTTCGTTGGGTGGAGTACGAGTCATTTCGAACGAGTGGGTGCGGGACAGCGCCACCATCGACTCCGTTGCGCAAGATGCGTTTGTGTCGGCCCCAGTGAATGAGTTGCGCGACGATGCACCGTGGGCTCCGCGCGCGTACCGCAATGCGTGGTGGATCGTGGAGTCCGAACGCGTGATGACGGGACTCGGCATCTTCGGCCAATTCTGTTGGGTGCATCGTCCCTCGCGCACCGTGATTGCTCGTTTCAGTACGTGGCCGGAAGCCTCGATCGACGAACACCGCGATGCGTGTC
>DAIRSS010000118.1:0-2965 GCA_036804285.1 Ilumatobacteraceae bacterium | reverse complement strand
TTGCTCGCCGTCAGCCTCGCCACTGCACATGCGGCGGCCAGCAATGACGGCAAGCCGCTCTATGCGCACCTCGGTGGCGACGAGGCACGTGTGCTTCCCGTGCCGATGATGAATGTTGTCAACGGCGGCGCCCACGCCGACAACAACGTCGACCTGCAGGAATTCATGGTGATGCCGATCGGTGCGCCATCGTTCTCCGAAGCGCTGCGGTGGGGCGTCGAGACGTATCACGCACTCAAGTCGCTCCTGCACAAGCGTGGATTGTCGACTGCGGTCGGCGATGAGGGTGGCTTCGCGCCCAACTTGCGCAGCAACGAAGAGGCGATTGCGATCCTCGTCGAGGCGATCACGACGGCGGGCTTCACACCGGGAACCGACATCGCGATCGCCCTCGACCCAGCGATGAGCGAGCTGTACCGAGACGGCAAGTATCACCTCGCCGGCGAAGGTCGTTCGATGACGAGCACTGAGTTGTGCGAGTGGTGGGCCGCACTCGTCGGTCGCTACCCCATCGTGTCGATCGAGGACGGCATGGCCGAAGACGACTGGGAAGGTTGGGCCGCCCTCACTTCAGCACTCGGCAAGAAGATCCAGCTCGTCGGAGATGACTTGTTCGTCACCAACGTCGAGCGCGTGAAGATGGGTATCGAGCGTCAGTGTGCGAACAGCATCCTGATCAAGGTCAACCAGATCGGCACGCTCACCGAGACGCTGCGCACGATTGCGCTCGGAAATGCGAACGGCTACACGAGCGTGATGAGCCATCGCTCCGGTGAGACCGAAGACGCGACGATCGCCGATCTCGCCGTTGCCACCAACTGCGGACAGATCAAGACCGGTGCACCGGCCCGCAGCGACCGTGTGGCCAAGTACAACCAGTTGTTGCGCATCGAGGCCGAACTCGGCGCACGGGCGACGTTCAAGGGTCGCGCGGCGCTCGCACCGCTTGCCTGACGGCGACACTCCCTCACTTTCGACCCGTGGGCGACCACAATATGGAGGTGTCCTCGACCGAGTCCAACCTCGTTCGCCATCGTGGCTTTCGCATCGCCAGCATGCCGCTCGGCGTGGTACTCGTCATCGCACTGGCCGTCACGATGTTCGTGTTCCCCGTGCGCACGTGGTTACACCAGCGCGAGGTCCTCGCCCAGCGTGAGAGCGAGTACCGCGCCTATGAAGACGTCGTCGAGAAGCTGCAGGACCAGATTCTCTACCTGAAGACCCCCGAGGGACTCAGGGATGCGATCCGCACCCAACTCGGCTTCCTGCAGCCCAACGAGCGACGCCTGCCGATGATGGACATCCCCGCGCTGTCCGCCACGTTGCCGGAACGCTGGCCGTACACACTCGTGTCGGGTGCGCTCGTCGTGCGCACGATCGAGGTTGCGGACCGTCGCGCAAAGGGCGAGATTCCTCTGCAGCCGCTGACGCCGTAGCGACGCCCGTTCACTAGCCTCGGTGCTACCGAGCAAAGGAGTCCACGTGGCCGGCAGCATCCTCGGCAATCGAGTTCAGCGCAAGGAAGACCCGAAGTTCCTCACCACCGGTGGGGTCTATGTCGACGACATGCTGAACGAGCCGTTGCTCGCAAACGCGTTGCACGTGACCTACGTGCGCAGCACCGTGGCACACGCCAACATCGGCTCAATCGACACCGCCGATGCACTCGAGATGCCCGGTGTCGTGGCGATCTACACCGCGGCGGACCTCGAGCTCGTCGACATTCCCGCGACCTACAACCCAGCAGTCGCGCGCACGCTGCTTGCGAGTGGCAAGGTGCGCTACGTCGGCGAGCCGGTCGCAGTCGTGCTCACCGAGCAGTCCGACCAGGGTGAAGACGCAGCAGAACGCGTGATCATCGACTACGACGTCCTCGAGGCGTACGTCGACATGGAATCGGCGATGGCACCCGGTGCCATTCCTCTGTACGACGCAGTGGGCAGCAACATCGTCGTCGACTCGACGGTGTTCGGCATGCCCGGCATCGCCGACGATGCCTTCGCCGGTTGTGACGTCGTCGTTCGTGCGCGGATCAACAACCAGCGCGTCGCTCCGTGTCCGCTCGAGGTACGCGGAAGTGCGGCGGTGTGGCACGACGGCCGACTCATCCAGTGGATCTCCTCACAGCACGCACAAGGCGCCAAGACCCGCATCGCCACGACGCTCGGCGTCGAGCCAGAGGTCGTGCGCATCATCACTCCTGACGTCGGCGGTGGCTTCGGCGCGAAGATCGACGCCTATCCAGAAGAAGTCCTGCTCGGAATGCTCGCCAAGCGCAGCGGTCGACCCGTGCGTTGGCGCGAGACCCGCAGCGAGTCGATGGTCGCACTCGGTCACGGGCGTGCGCAGATCCAAGACGTCGCCATCGGTGGAACCCGAGACGGCAAGGTGCTCGCCTACACGCTGAAGGTGTACCAAGACGCTGGTGCGTTCGTCGACATCGGCTCGATCCTCGCTCCGTTCATGACACGGCCGATGGCCTCGGGCGTGTATGCGATTCCACGCATCGACGTGCACACCGTGTCGGTGACGACGAACACGACTCCGACCGTTGCGTACCGTGGCGCAGGCCGACCGGAAGCGACGGCGGCGATCGAGCGTGCGATGGATCTCTTCGCCGCCGAACTCGGGATGGATCCCGCGGACGTTCGCCGCAAGAACCTGATCCCCAAGTTCATGGAGCCACACACGACGGCGATCGGCCAGACCTACGACGTCGGCGACTTCGAAGGTGCGCTCGACCGTGCGCTGAAGACCGCCGACTATGCGCAACTGCGTGCCGAACAGCGCGCACGTCGCGAACGTGGTGACCGTGTGCAACTCGGCATCGGTGTCAGTGTGTACGTCGAAATCACGGCGGGAACATCGTCGAGCGAGGATGCCAAGGTCGAGGTGCTGCCAAATGGTCGCGCCATCGTCTACACCGGCACGTCACCACACGGTCAGGGTCACGTGACGTCGTGGT
>DAIRSS010000117.1:0-3032 GCA_036804285.1 Ilumatobacteraceae bacterium | reverse complement strand
CAAACCCAAGCCCAGTAAGGGCTGGGCAATGCTTGACCGAACAGGTGTTCGGGGTTAGGGTCACTGGAGTCCAATCCACCCAACCCGCGCACACATCTGAGCGAACCACCGCACACCCCACATTTAGGGTGCGCAGTCCACTCGGAACCAGACCAGACAGGAGCCCATCATGGCAAGCAAGGACAACAAGCAGTCAGAGGTCAAGAACAACTCGAACGAGTCGATGAGCGACCGCATGAAGGCCCTGGATGCCGCGCTCGGTCAGATCGACAAGCAGTTCGGCAAGGGGTCCATCATGCGCATGGGCGAGAAGGACTCCATGAAGGTCGCCGCAATCCCCACGGGTGCGCTGCCACTGGACATCGCCCTCGGCGTCGGCGGCTTGCCACGCGGTCGAGTGGTCGAGATCTTCGGTCCCGAGTCATCGGGTAAGTCAACCCTTGCCATGCACGTGGTGGCCGAAGCCCAACGCAACGGCGGCATCTGCGCCTACGTCGACGCCGAGCACGCGCTCGATCCGGTCTACGCCAAGGCGATCGGTGTGGACACCGACAACCTGCTCATCTCCCAGCCGGACACCGGTGAGCAGGCCCTCGAGATCACCGACATGTTGGTGCGCTCGGGTTCGCTCGACGTCATCGTCATCGACTCGGTCGCCGCACTCACGCCGCGCGCCGAAATCGAAGGCGAGATGGGCGACAGCCACATGGGTCTGCAGGCTCGACTGATGAGCCAGGCGCTGCGCAAGCTGACGGCGAACCTGAACAAGTCGAACACCATCTTGATCTTCATCAACCAGCTGCGCGAGAAGATCGGCGTCATGTTCGGAACTCCGGAGACCACGACCGGTGGTCGTGCGCTCAAGTTCTACTCCTCGGTGCGCATCGACATCCGTCGCATCGAGTCCATCAAGGACGGGGCAGAGGTCGTCGGTTCACGCACTCGCGTGAAGGTCGTGAAGAACAAGGTCGCGCCACCGTTCCGCCAGGCCGAGTTCGACATCATGTACGGCAAGGGCATCAGCCGCGAAGGCGCCGTGCTCGACATGGCCGTCGAGATGAACATCGCCAAGAAGTCCGGCGCATGGTTCACCTACGAAGGCGAACAGCTCGGTCAGGGTCGTGAGAACGCAAAGACCTTCTTGATCGAGAATCCCGAGATCATGGTGCAGATCGCCGAGCGCGTGCGTCAGCAGGCGGGAGTGCTCGAGGTGGACGAGGCCGCGGGCTTCAGCGAAGAAGACGACGAGCCCATCGACCTCGACTAAGGGTTCGACAAGTTTCCCGTCGGCGAGTGTCCCTACCACTCGCCGACGGGGCTGCCATCCTCGGCCGTGCACAATGACGCGGCGGTAAACTTGTAGGACTGTGACTCGCAAATACGTCGTGCGTACGTTCGGCTGTCAGATGAACGCACACGACTCCGAGCGCATCGCCGGACTGCTCGAGACCGACGGACTCGAACGCGCAGAAGACGAGGCCGATGCCGACGTCGTGGTGCTCAACACCTGCTGTATTCGTGAGAACGCCGACGACAAGCTGTATGGGTCGCTCGGCTGGCTGAAGCCCTGGAAGGACGAGGGCAAGACGCTCGGTCGGGACCGCCAGATCGTCGTTGCCGGCTGTCTGGCCCAGAAGGACAAGGACCGGGTGCGCGAGCGTGCGCCGTACGTGGACGTCGTCATGGGTACCCACAACGTGCACCGAGCCATCGATCTCCTCGACCATGCCCGTACGCACGGCGCCATCACGGAGATCCTGGATGAAGCCGTCATCGACGACCATGCGCTCTTCCCGAGCGCGCTTCCCGTGCGACGCGAGAAGTCCTACAACGCCTGGGTGACCATCCAGATCGGCTGCGACAACACCTGCACCTATTGCATCGTGCCGAGCGTTCGCGGGGAGGAGATCTCGCGGCCATTCGACGAGATCGTCGACGAGGTTCGCGAGCTCGCGAGCCAGGGCGTCACCGAGATCTCGCTGCTCGGACAGAACGTGAACAGCTACGGCCGCGACATCGCACTCCAGCGTCGACGTGGCGGAGATGTCGATGTTCGCGTACGACCGCAGTTCGCCGAGTTGTTGCGCGCAGTCGGTCAGGTCGACGGAATCCGCCGCGTGCGCTTCACGAGTCCGCATCCCAAGGACATGACGACGGACTGTCTGGTCGCGATGGCAGAGACTTCCTCGGTGTGCGAGCACCTGCACTATCCGCTGCAGTCGGGCTCCGATCGCGTGCTGTCACTCATGCACCGCGGCTACACCGCTGCGAAGTATCTCGAACGCCTGCGTGAGGCTCGTGCCACGATTCCCGATCTGGCCGTCACGACCGACCTCATCGTCGCGTTCCCCGGCGAGACCGAGGCCGACTTCCGCGAGTCCCTCGAAGTGGCGGCTGAGGCACAGTTCGACTCGGCGTATCTGTTCATCTTCTCTCCGCGCGAGGGGACCGCAGCAGCAGAGATGGTCGAGCACTTCGTCGATCCCGCCGTCGCGGGCGATCGCTTCGATCGGATGAAGGTCGTCCTCGATCGCACGGCGGTGATGAAGCACCGCGAGCGCATCGGTCGCATGGAGGAAGTGATCGTCGAGGGTGTGAACAAGCGTGACGATCGCATGCTCACGGGCCGCACGCGCCAGAACAAGCTCGTGCACTTTGCCGCACCCGAGCTGTTGCGCGTCGGCACGTATGCAACGGTCGAGATCACCGATGCCGCACGATTCCACCTGTCCGGGCATCTGGTCGAGGTGACGGGCGAGCCGACGCACAAGGTTCGCCTCGCAGTGCAGTCCGTCTCGTGACGACGAAGAAGCCCGTCGTCATCTTGGGGCCGACGGCGAGCGGCAAGAGCGACACCGCGATGGCCGTGGCACGAACGACCAACACCGAGATCGTCGTGTGCGATGCGATGCAGGTGTATCGGGGAATGGACATCGGCACCGCCAAGCCGACGCTTGCTGATCGCACAGAGGTGCCGCACCACTGTGTCGATCTCGTGGAGGCAACCGAGCGCTTCACCGTCAGTGACTACC
>DAIRSS010000116.1:0-3122 GCA_036804285.1 Ilumatobacteraceae bacterium | reverse complement strand
GACGCATCGAGTGAGGTTTCGTCAACGGGCATCCTCTTTGCACTGTGCGCGGGGTTGGGTTATGCGATCTTTGCACTTGCAAGCAAGAAGCTTGTCGAGACGGGTATGCCCTCCAACGCGGTCATGACGAGGGTCTTTGCGCTTGCGGCACTTTTCCTCTCGCCAGCGCTGTTCTTCGTCGACATCTCGTGGGTTGCAACATCGAGCGGCGTCGCGCTCGCGCTCTGGCTCGGAGTCGTCACCGTCGCCCTCGCCTACTGGGCGTACGCGCAAGGCCTCAAACACCTGAAACCACGCGAAGCAACGATGCTCACACTCTTCGAACCCGCGGTCGCCACGATTCTCGGAGCAGTCGTCCTCGCCGAACGACCGAGCGTGATTGCCTGGGTCGGCATCGCGGTCGTTGCGGTAGCAATCCTGATCGAAACGCTCACTGCAGACGAGGTACGCATCGTCCCACTCGCAGAGCACCCTCATCTGTGGCGCGAGGCGGCGAGATGGAGCTTCGAAGCCTGGCGCCACGAGTTCCCCCACGACACCGAACAGACCTACCTCGACCAATATGCGCGGGCCGCCAACCCATCTGGTCGCCTCATCGAGGTCTATGCAGCACTCGAACGTAACGACTCTCTTCGCGGACTCGCCACCCTCGTGGACGATGACGATCTCCCCGGAGCGATCGAACCCGGGCCCTGGCTTGCCGCCGTCTTTGTGCACGAAGGGGCCCGTCGATCGGGCATCGGATCACGTCTGGTGAGTCACGTCACCCAGCGCGCACGAGAGCTCGGGCACCGCGAGTTGTACCTCTATACCGAGCACGCCGTCGACTGGTATCGAGGAAAGGGCTGGACCGTGGTTCGCGAGACGACGCTCAACGACTTGCCGCACACGGTGATGCGCAGGGATCTCTAGTTCGACAACGCCCAGCGCACCTCGACGGTGACGGACACTTCCTGCACTCCGAGATCGATCTGCGTCTTTGCTCCGCCCTCGACCATGCCGCTATCACGGGCCAGAATCGGCGTCACACCCGATGGAGCGGACACTTCCGTCACGACGAGCACATCGCCGAGATCGACGTCCAAGAGGTCGGCGTAGTCCTCAGCCTTGTCCTTGGCGTTGTCGATCGCCTTCTCGCGGGCATCATTGGTGGCATCAGTGGTGTCAATCAGGACCGGTGTCACCGAGTTGATCTGCACTGCGTCACCTGCAGCGGCTACGACTGCGTCGACGACAGACCCAGCTTGGTCGGTGTCACGCAAGGTGACCGCGAAATTCTGCGTCGCTCGGTAACCCTTGAGCGTCTGGGTGCCGTCACTGCTGTAGGTGTACTCCGGATAGACGCTCGCCGACTGCGTGGCGATGTCCTTTTCGTCAACGTCGGCATCACGCAGCGCCGTTCGCGCCTTGTCCGCCGCGTCTGCCACCGAGGCCACAGCTGCTTGCGTCGACTCTGCGATCACCGTCACCGCAAAACTGAATGCGACACCATCAGGGACCACCTTCACACTTCCGGTCCCTTGCACGGTGACCCCATCCGAACCGACGGGAACTCCGGTGTACGTGTCTCCTCCGCCGATGCTGCACCCGGCGAGTGACAACGATGCGATACCGACGAGAGCACCGACGAGGATGCGAGACGAGCGTGTGTCCATCCCCCAAGTCTGCCCGAGAACCCCACGCGAGGTGATTCACCCCGTTGAGTAGGTTTGTTCCAAGGAAGGAAGGCCAGATGGCAGAGGTGAACCCAGATGCGCTGAAGATGTTTTCGTTCCTTCTGTTTTCAAAACTCGAAGGTGCGGTCACCTCTGCGATGGTCCATCTCGGTGACCATCTGGGCCTCTACAAGACCCTCGCGCAGTCGAATTCTCCGATGACGACAGCCCAACTGGCCCACTCGACCGGTCTGCATGAACGCTGGGTTCGGGAGTGGTGCTACAACCAGGCGTCCGCGCGCTTGATCAGCTTTGCGACCTCGCCGAGCACACCACCGTCCGTCTCTGACGACACGTTCTTCCTCAGCCCAGAGCAGTGTGCAGTCCTTGCAGATGATCAACATCCGGCATTCGGCATGGGCATGTTTCATCGGCTCCCCCAGACGATGAATGCCGTCACGCGCATGCCCGAGAGTTTCCGCACCGGACTCGGTCATGACTACGACAGCCACGGCCCCGAAGGTGCAGTCGGAATCGAGCGCAGCTTCGAACCCTGGACGAACGCCAACCTCGTCGGCACCGTCCTGCCCAAGCTTGATGGTGCCGTTGATGCACTCACCAACGGTTGTCGAGTCGCCGATGTCGGCTGTGGAGCAGGCGGCGCAGTGCTGCTCATGGCTCGAGCATTCCCCAACAGTTCGTTCGTCGGCTATGACATCAGCACGTACGCACTCGATCGCGCACACCAGCGGCTGGCGGAATCACAGCTCACCAATGCGTGCTTTGCCGATCCCCGAGTCACCCCGCTTCCCAACGACCACTCGCTTGATGTCGTCACCACCTTCGACTGCATCCACGACATGACCCACCCAGCCCAGATGATGCGATCGATACGTGAATCACTCACCGATGATGGGATCTGGTTGCTCGTCGACATCAAGGCACACGACACCTTCACTCTCAACGCAACGAAGAATCCAATGGCACCATTGATGTATGGGGTGAGTGTCCTGTCGTGCATGTCCTCTGCCCTCTCAACTCCAGATGGCGCTGGGCTCGGCACGCTCGGTCTCTCCGCAGGCACCGCCGAACAGATGGCTCGAGATGCCGGCTTCAGTCGATTCCGCCGCCTCGACGTCGATCACGCCGTCAATGCGTTCTACGAAATCAGACCCTAGGAAACCGATTTCAACACATTGGTAGGATTACGACACCAGCGTTCGTAGCTCAATGGATAGAGCATCTGACTTCGGATCAGAGGGTTGGGGGTTCGAGTCCCTCCGAGCGCGCCAATCGCGGTGGTCAACGCTCGAGATCAAATCCGGTCTGCGAGATCCATCGCAAATCTCTTGAGTGCACTACATCTCTGACACTCTCTCTGCCACGTCGTAAAGCAAAGTGCGAACTTTCTAGATCAGTACATTCGTCGTTGACACCAGGTATTGAATGTCTTCGCCTCAACCGATG
>DAIRSS010000115.1:0-3158 GCA_036804285.1 Ilumatobacteraceae bacterium | reverse complement strand
ACAAGAGCACCTGAGGGAACGACAAGATCACGTCCAGGGTGCGCATGATCACTTCGTCCAAACGTCCCCTGTTGTAAGCCGCGATCAGACCAAGCGTCGTGCCGAGCAAGATGCCGATGGTGGTAGCGGCCAGCGCAAGCAACAGGATCGATCGACCACCGAACAGGAAGCGTGAGAACACGTCCTGGCCGAAGTAATCAGTGCCAAAGACCGTGCCCGGAACGCTCTTCAAATTCGGTGAGTCGACGAATTCCGTCGAGCCGAACGGCGCAACGAATGGACCAAGAATCGCAATTGCCGCGATCAGCAGCGCAATCGTGAGACCGATCTGCGTGCGACGCAGCTTCAGCGCCTGACGCACGAGTGACGGTGGGCGCTCGACGACCACCTGCTCGACGACGGCGCTCACTTGAGCCTCGTTCGCAGTCGTGGCGTGACGAGCACCGTACCGATGTCGGCAAGGAGGTTGGTGACCACGTACACCGTCGCGATCAACAACGTGAGGAACTGCACGACCGGCATGTCACGTGAGCGCACCGCATCAGCGAGCGCCGTGCCGAGACCTGGATAATTGAAGAGCCGCTCGACGATGATGACGCCTCCCGCGAGATAGGCGAGGTTGAGCGCGATCACTTGCAAGCTCGGTCCGATGCCGTTCGGAATCGCATGACGCCACAGCACCGTGCGCTCGTCCATGCCCTTGAGTCGCGCCATCTCGATGTAGTCGCTCTCGAGTACCTCGACCATTGCAGCGCGCATCACGCGGGCAACGTATGGCGTCACGGAGATGACGAGCGTCAGCACGGGCAACGTGAGACCCGCCATGTCGGACCACGGTGGCTCACCAGGAGCCAAGTAGGTGACGGCCGGCAACCACTGCACCACCGTCGTTGCAAAGAGCACCGTGAGCACGGTGCCGACGACGAACTCCGGTAGCGCCGCCAAGATCAGCGTTGCCATCGAGGAAGTCGTGTCGAACTTCTTGTCGCGCTTCAACGCCGCATACGACCCGATGATGATCGAAATCGGGATGGACCCGATCGCCGACAGCAACAGGAGGAAGAACGAAGCGCCAATTCGCGGACCAATCAGCTCGCTCACTGGCATCATCGTCGCGAATGACTCGCCGAGATCGCCGGTGAAGACGCCACCGAGCCAGGAGAAATACTGCTCGTACACCGGTTTGTCGAGACCGAACTGCGCGCGCAACGCATCGAGGGACTCCGGTGTGGCCTCGCGACCGAGCATCGACTCAGCTGGGTCAGATGGCAACGCTTGCGTGATCAGAAAGATCAGCAGTGACACGACGAAGAGCGTCGCCAAACCCAACGCGATGCGCTTCACCAAGAAGCGCGCGATATACCCCTTCACAATCCCCCAAACTTCCCGAGTTATGAAACTGCCGCCCGCCGAAGCGGGCGGCAGTTTCCAGTGCCTTGGATTGACCGAGCCTTAGGCCAGGTACCAGCCCTTGAACCCGTGACCGAAGTAGCCCATGTTGAGCTGGCTGGGACCGGTGTCCACGCCCTTCAACTTGGTCGAGAACGCATCGGCGAAGTTGTTGAAGAACGGAATGATGTATCCGCCCTTTTCGAACTCTTCCTTCTGCATTTTTGCAACAACGGCCTTGCGCTTTTCCTTGTTGTTGATGCCGACTGCCTTCTCGTAGTCCGCACGGAACGTGCTGTTCGCCGGTGGCCACTTGAGCTCCGGGTACACGTCCATGGAGGCCGCAACCTGCGCGAGGTAGTTACGTGGCGACCAGTAGGTCGTGTAGAAGCCGGTGTTCATGTACTGACCCTTGGCCGACCAGTACGTGCCACCGTCGATGACCTTCGCATCGACGATCACGACGCCATCGGTCTTCTTGGCCATTTCGGCGAAGGCCTGGATCATGAGCACGAGACCGCCGGTGTCGTCCGGAGCCGTGAGCTCGACCTTCAGCGGGTTCGACTTGGAGTAGCCCGACTTCTTCAACAATGCCACCGCGGCGGGGATGTCCTGCTCGCGCTGCTTGAAGTTGTTGGCGTTGTAGAACTCGTCGATGTAACCGTAGAGGTCGTTACCGATCTTGCCGTGACCATTCAAGACCTGCTTGACCATCTGCTTGCGGTTCACGATGAGACGCATCGCTTGACGGACGTTGTTGTCATCGAATGGCTTGATGTCGATGCGCATGCACATCGCCAACCACGCACCGGCCGAGTTCTCGACTGCGGTCAGGTACTTCTTCGACTTGATCGTCTGCCACTGCTCGAACGGAACGTCGATTGCCGCATCGATCTGCTTCGACACGAGCGCGTTGACGAGTGCGGTCTTGTCGGCGAAGTCGATGAGCTGGACCTTGTCGAGATACTGCTCGGTCTTGTCCCAGTAGCCATCGAAACGCGAGTGCGTGCTCTCACGGCCCGGGGTGTAGCTGTCGAGCTTGTAGGCACTCGTACCGATCTGGGTCTTACCGTCGTAGCCCTTCTTGGCGACGGTGTAGGTGTAACCCGCGAGCGTGGAGATGAAGTCCACGTTCGGGATCAACAGGTTGAATTCGACGGTGTGTGAGTCGGTCGCCACGAGGCTCGCGTTGTTGAGGAACGTGCGCAGTGGCTTACCCGTCGTCTTCTGAGCCGGATCCAACAGGCGCTGGAACGAGGCGATCACGTCGGCCGAGGTCATCGGGGTTCCGTCGTGGAACTTGACGCCCTTGCGGATCTTGACGATGTACTTCGTCGGGCTCACAGCCTTTGCGGACTCAGCCAAACCGTGCTTCGTCTGTGGTGCGAACTTCGAATCGAAGGTCATCAGCGACTCGAAGGTCGACAAGCAACGTGCCTGGTCAGCCTTGGCGACGATGTAGTGAGCGTCGAAGACGTCGTTTGCTCCACCGACGACGCCAACCTTCAGCGTTCCACCCTTCTTTGGCGCGGCAACCTTGGCCGCCGATGCGATACCTGTCGAGGTACCCATCACGCCGACCGCAACTGCTGCCGCTCCGGCGCCCTTGATGAAACGTCGGCGGGTGAATTCCGCCGAGATCAACTCGTGCTGTTCCATGAACACTTACCCCCTGAGTAGTCACGGACTGGAGTCCGCCACGAGCCCCTCGCTCGTAGGGCAAACGGTAGCACAGGAATTCGGGGTGATTACTAAAGTGTTCAGCCCCG
>DAIRSS010000114.1:2974-3193 GCA_036804285.1 Ilumatobacteraceae bacterium | reverse complement strand
CAAGAATCGAACGAGAAACCTTGAGCAAGCCCTGCGGGTCGATGCTTTGGGAAGCCCATTCGAAGAGGGTCAGCGATGAGATGAGCTTTCCTCGGTCGGTCGAGCCACCCATCAGGAAGGTTGGATTGACTCCTTCTTCCAATCGGTGGAGGACTTCGGTTGAGATTTCGAGATAGCGGTTGCGCAGGGTCTCGTTTGTCAGGTAGGCCTTTGCTTCGT
>DAIRSS010000114.1:0-2964 GCA_036804285.1 Ilumatobacteraceae bacterium | reverse complement strand
GTGGCTCTTGATCGCGAAGTGTTCTGACAGTGCTGATGTGCCGAGCTGGATTTGCGGGAAGACGTACCAGATCCAGTGGGATTGCTTGTGACCCGCGCGCATCTCTGCGAGCGCGGTTTCGTAGGGGGTGAATCCGATTCCGGCTTGTGCGTCGAGGAAGCGTTGCAGGTTGAAGGGATCAGTCGTGGACTGATCGGTCACGGCTCAGGCCAGTGCGCCTTCGAGTTGATCGAGTGAGGCCTTCAGGGTGTTCGGGAGTCGCTCGCCGAATGCTGCGTAGTGTTCGCGGATCTGGGGGACTGCTTCTTTCCAGCCGTTGGCGTCCACGCTGAGGAGTTCTTTGAGATCTTCGTTGGTGACGTTGACGCCGTTGGTGTCGAGGGAGTCGTGCGTGGGGAGATAGCCGATGGGGGTCTTTTCAGCCTTGGCTTGTCCGTTGATGCGTTCGAACACCCACTTCAAGACTCGTGAGTTCTCGCCGTAGCCGGGCCAGAGGAATCGTCCGTTGTCGTCTCGGCGGAACCAGTTGACGAAGAAGATCTGGGGGAGTTTCTTGGCGTCGGTCTTGGTGCCGATCGAGAGCCAGTGGTTGAAGTAGTCGGCCATGTTGTAGCCGCAGAAGGGGAGCATGGCCATCGGGTCGAAGCGCAGTTTGCCGACTTGGCCGCCTGCTGCTGCGGTGGTCTCGCTCGCCATGATCGAGCCGAGGAACACGCCGTGGTTCCAGTCGAAGGCTTGGGTCACGAGGGGGACGGTGGTGCGGCGACGACCGCCGAAGAGGATGGCGGAGATGGGAACGCCCTTGGGGTCTTGCCACTCGGGGGCGATGCTCGGGCACTGGGAGGCCGGTGCGGTGAAGCGGGCGTTCGGGTGTGCGGCGGGGGTTTCGGTCTCTGGGGTCCAGGGGTTGTTGCGCCAGTCGGTGGCGCGGGCTGGCTTGTCGTTCGACATGCCTTCCCACCACACGTCGCCGTCTTGGGTGAGGGCGGTGTTGGTGAAGATGCAGTTGGCGGTCAGGGTGTGCATCGCATTGGCGTTGGTGTCGTAGCCGGTGCCGGGGGCGACGCCGAAGAAGCCTGCTTCGGGGTTGATGGCATAGAGCTGGCCGTCGTCGCCGAACTTCATCCAGCAGATGTCATCGCCGATGGTCTCGGCCTTCCAGCCCGGGATGGTGGGAACGAGCATGGCGAGGTTGGTCTTGCCACAGGCAGACGGGAAGGCGGCTGCGATGTACTTGAACTCACCCTGTGGGTTGGTGAGCTTCAGGATCAACATGTGTTCGGCGAGCCAGCCGTTGTCGCGGGCCATCACCGAGGCGATGCGCAGGGCGAAGCACTTCTTGCCGAGCAGTGCGTTGCCGCCGTAGCCGGAGCCGTAGCTCCAGATCTCGCGGGTCTCGGGGAAGTGCACGATGTATTTGTTGTCGGGGTTGCACGGCCACGGTGAGTCGGCTTGGCCGTTTGCGAGTGGTGCGCCGACGGAGTGCACGCAGGGCACCCACTGGTTGTTGCCGAGGACGTCGAGTGCGCCTTGGCCCATGCGGGTCATGATGCGCATCGAGACGGCGACGTAGGCGGAGTCGGTGAGCTGCACGCCGATGTGGGCGATCGGGGAACCGAGTGGGCCCATCGAGAAGGGAACGACGTACATCGTGCGGCCGCGCATCGCACCCTGATAGAGGTTCGTGAGTTCGGTGCGCATTTCTTGTGGTGCGCGCCAGTTGTTGTTCGGGCCGGCGTCGACGGCGTTCTCCGAACAGATGAAGGTGCGGTCCTCGACGCGGGCGACGTCGCCTGGATCGGAGTGTGCCCAGTAGGAGTTCGGGCGCTTGGCGTCGTTCAGCTTGGTGAAGGTGCCGGCTGCGACGAGTTGTGCACACAGTGCGTCATATTCGGCTTGCGAGCCGTCGCACCAATAGATGTCGTTCGGTTGCAAGATGGCGGCCCAGTCGGCAACCCACTTCGTGAGTGCGGGGTTGTTCGACGAGCCGGCCATGGCGAGTGCTCAGTAACCGGGAGTACCCATGTCGCGCTCGGAGCCGAGGCGAATGGTGGTGGCGCGACCGAGTGAGTCGAGGGCGAACACGACGCGCTGGCCTTGGCGAAGCATGCGAAAGAGCGATCCTTCGAGGGCGTTCGGGGCGAGCTCGTAGTCCTTGAGATCGGTGTCGCACATGACGACGCCGTCTCCGCTTGCCGGGTCAAAGGCTTTGACCACTCCTTGCATCTGCCACCTCCGCGAGTGTTCGGTAGAGAAATCTTGACAGACCTTACTCACCGATTTCGCATCCAGATTTCACTGGGGGTTCATATCTATCAAGGTGATGGAGGGCATCTGGGGGCTTGATTCAGCCCGTCTGACGGGGTTCAGTAACCTTGACGAATGCCCGAAATGGAGCAGTTCGGGGCCGAGGCCCTGCGCGCGACGGTCGTCACCTTCCGTGACACCATGAAGCGCCACGCCGAGGGCATCAACCGGCTGAACGTCTATCCCGTGCCCGACGGGGACACCGGCACGAACATGTCGCGCACCCTGGACGCGGTCGTCAAGGAACTCGATGCGGCGGCCCCGGAGATCGTGCCGACCTGTGACGCGATCAGCCACGGCTCGCTGATGGGCGCTCGCGGCAACTCGGGTGTGATCCTGTCCCAGATCCTGCGTGGACTGGCCTCGTCGTTGAAGGGCGCCTCGCCCGCATCGGCTTCGACGGTCGCCGATGCGTTGAAGGCTGCGAGCACGGCTGCGTACTCGGCGGTGTTGAAGCCGATCGAGGGAACGATCCTCACCGTGGTGCGCGAGACCGCAGACGCCGCACAGCGCGCAGCATCGTCTGGTTCGTCGTTGTCGGCAACGCTGCGCGCTGCGCGCGAGGCGGGTCGCGTGGCGCTCGCGAACACCCCGGAGCAACTGCCGGTGTTGAAGGACGCCGGTGTGGTGGATGCTGGCGGTGCGGGGTTCTTGTTG
>DAIRSS010000113.1:0-3199 GCA_036804285.1 Ilumatobacteraceae bacterium | reverse complement strand
TCAGGCTGTGCCCACCCGCCAAGAACTTTGCGTCGTCCCCGTACTGGCTGACGAGTGAGATTGCCTCGGCCGCCGATGTTGCTCGCTTGTAGTCAAATGCTGCAGGTATCACTGTGGTTCCCTTCGTCCTACTTCTTTGCCGCTTGCAGTGCTTTCCACACGTTGTGTGGGGAGGCTGGCATCGGCATCTCGGTCACGCCAAGGCCTGACAGAGCGTCGATGACGGCGTTGATCACCGTCGATGCCGCACCGATCGTTCCGGCCTCGCCGATTCCCTTCACGCCCAACTGGTTCGTCGGTGACGGTGTCACCGTGTGGGCGGTGGTGATCGGCGGAACGTCCGACGCCGCGGGCACGAGGTACTCGGCGAGCGTGGACGTCTTCAGGTTGCCGTCGGAGTCGTAGACCGCCTCCTCGTACAGCGCCTGTGCGAGACCTTGGATGACTCCACCGTGCACCTGGCCTTCGACGATCAGCGGGTTGATCTGATTTCCGCAGTCGTCGACGGCGACGTACTTGAGCACGTCGACCTTGCCGGTCTCGGTGTCGACTTCGACGACGCACATGTGCGTGCCGAACGGCCACGAGAAGTTGGGCGGGTCGTAGGTGTACTGGGCCTCGAGGTTCGGCTCCATGCCGTCGGGCAGGTTGTGTGCGGTGAAGGCAGCAAACGCGATCGCCGCCATCGGTACTGCACGATCCGGTGAACCCTTCACGCTGAAGGTGCCGGCATCGAAGGCGAGGTCTTCAGGAGAGCACTCGAGTTGATGCGCGGCGATCTGTCGTGCCTTGTCGATGACCTTGTCGCACGCACCGGCAATCGCGACGCCACCGACGGGCAGTGAGCGCGAACCGTAGGTGTCCATGCCGAGTGGTGCGATTGCGGTGTCGCTGTGCAGCACGTCGATGTCCTCGGGCGGGATGCCGAGCTTCTCCGAGGCGATCATCGCCCATGAGGTCTCGTGTCCCTGTCCGTGCGGTGACGTTCCGGTGACGACCTGCACCTTCGCGGTCGGCAGCACGCGCACCGTTGCAGCTTCCCAACCACCGGCGCCGTAGTTCAGCGAGGCGAGCACGCGCGACGGAGCGAGCCCACACATCTCGAAGTACGAGCTCATGCCGATGCCGAGCCGCTTGGTCGACCCAGGCACGTTCTGCTTGGCCTGCTTCGCACGAATCCCGGCGTAATCGGCGAGACCTGCTGCCTTCTCCGCGGCGAGTGCGTGGTCGCCCGAGTCGTAGGTGAGTCCGCTGAATGCCGTGTACGGGAACTGTTCCTTCTTGATGTAGTTGCGCTTGCGCAACTCATACGGGTCGATGCCCATCTTGCGGGCGAGGGCATCCATCGCGACCTCGATCGCATAGGTGGCCTCCGGTCGACCAGCGCCACGGTAGGCATCCGTCGGCGTCATCGTCGTGAACACGCTCGTGCAGCTGAAGTCGTACGCCTGCGGGATGTCGTAGACACCTGCATAGAGGAACGCTCCGAGCAGCGGCACGCCCGGCGTGACGAGCTGCAGATACGCACCCATGTCGCCGATGAGGCGGATGCGCACTGCCGTCAACTTGCCATTGGAGTCTGCGGCGAGCTCGACGAATTGGATTTGCCCGCGGCCGTGGATCGTGGCTTGGGCATTCTCGCTTCGCTCCTCAACCCAGCGCACCGGGGCGTTGTGCTTGCGGGCAAGCCCGACACACAGCAATTCCTCGGCATACACGTCGAGCTTGGATCCGAATCCTCCGCCGACGCTCGGGGCGATGACGCGGAGCTGGTGCTCGGGAATGCCGAGCGTGAGCGCGGTCATCACCTTCAAGATGTGCGGCACCTGCGTCGCCGAATAGAGGGTGATGTCTCCGCCGAACGGCTGCGGAACCGCTGCGATCGCGCGTGGCTCCATCGCCATCGGGATGAGTCGCTGCTGCACGTAGCGCTCGCTCACCGTGTAGGCCGCGGTCTTGAACGCTTCTTCGACGCAGCCCGGTGTCGCCTCGACGAGGAGTGGCCAGGTGTAGCTCTTGTTGGTGCCGATCGAGTCGTGGATCACGACCTTGTCGGTGAGTGCTTCCTCGAGGTCGATGACCGCTGGCAACACGTCGTAGTCGACTTCGATGAGGTCGAGTGCATCGCGTGAGGCGGTTTCGCTCGTCGCGAGCACTGCTGCCACGCCGTCACCGACGTAGGTCACCTTGTCGACGGCGATCGGGTAGTGCGGCGGATTCTTCATGTCCGGCGTCACCGGCCATGCGCATGGCATCGGTGCGGCCCACATCGACGCGAGGTCTGCACCGCTGTAGACGGCGACGACGCCGGGCAGCGCACGTGCGGCCGATGCGTCGATCCGCGTGATCTTTGCGTGTGCGTGTGGCGATCGCAGGACGGCGAGGTGGAGCGCGCCCGGAATCGCGAGGTCGTTGGTGAACTTGGCCTCGCCCGTGAGGAGGGCGGGGTCTTCGCGGCGCAACATGCGCGTGCCGATCACGGTGGTCGGCTTGTTCTCGGTCATCGTCATGACGTTCCCCCTTACTTCGCAGCCGCGAGGACGGACTTCACGATGTTGTGGTATCCGGTGCAGCGACAGAGGTTGCCCTCGAGCCCGAGGCGCACGTCCTCTTCGGTGGGCTTGGGATTCTCTTTCAGCAAGCTGATTGCCGCCATCACCATGCCCGGTGTGCAGTAGCCGCACTGCAGTCCATGGTTCTCCATGAACGCGACTTGCATCGGGTGCATCTCGCCGTTCGTGCTGATGCCCTCGATGGTCGTCACCGACGAACCGTCGGCCTGTGCGGCGAGCAACGTACAGCTCTTCACGGCTTCACCATCGAGGTGCACGGTGCATGCACCACAACTCGAGGTGTCGCACCCGATGTTGGTTCCGGTCAGCTGCAGGTGTTCCCGCAGGTAGTGCACCAGCAAGGTGCGTGGTTCGACGTCTGATTCTTTCGAGACGCCATTGACGGTGATGTTGACTTTCACAAGCCCCCCAATCGATGAACTGACTTCGACGACGCACCCCCGTGTGTCATCGATCCCCTGGGGTCATCTTGCCCCATGGGGTGGGCTTGCGTCTAGTGGGGATTTACTTGACGACGACGGTCGCCACCAGGCTGGGCCATTTGGCGCAGACAATGGAAAATGTCCCTCGTTGCGGGAGCTTGAGGCTGGCCGAGGACTTGGCCTTGATCGTGAGCGGGGTGGCCC
>DAIRSS010000112.1:0-3230 GCA_036804285.1 Ilumatobacteraceae bacterium | reverse complement strand
CGCTCTTCGAAGTCACCGCGGTAGCGGCTGCCGGCAACGAGCGCGCCGAGGTCGAGGGTGTAGAGCTGCTTGTTGGTGAGCGTCTCCGGAACGTCATTGCGCACGATCTTTTGTGCGAGTCCTTCGACGATTGCGGTCTTACCGACGCCCGGTTCACCGATCAGCACCGGGTTGTTCTTGGTGCGACGCGAGAGGATCTGCATCACGCGCTCCATCTCACGCTGACGTCCGATCACCGGATCGAGCTTGTTGTCGCGAGCGAGCTGCGTGAGGTTGCGACCGAACTGGTCGAGGATCTGGCTGCCACCCTTTTCGGGCTGGTCTTCCTTCGCACTCGACTGGCCTTCGCCCTTCGGTGCGGAACCCTGGTAACCGGAGAGCAACTGGATGACCTGCTGGCGCACGCGGCTCAGGTCGGCGCCGAGCTTGACGAGCACCTGTGCCGCCACGCCCTCGCCCTCGCGGATGAGGCCGAGCAGGATGTGTTCGGTGCCGATGTAGTTGTGACCGAGCTGCAGCGCCTCGCGCAACGACAACTCGAGGACCTTCTTGGCGCGCGGCGTGAACGGGATGTGACCCGATGGCGAAGAGCCACCCTGGCCGATGATCTCTTCGACTTGTGCGCGCACGGCGTCGAGGGAGATGTTGAGCGATTCCAAGGCCTTTGCAGCGACGCCTTCGCCCTCATGGATGAGGCCGAGCAGGATGTGTTCGGTGCCGATGTAGGAGTGGTTCAGGAGCCGCGCTTCTTCCTGCGCCAGCACCACGACCCTGCGTGCCCTGTCGGTAAATCGTTCGAACACTGTGGAGACCGCCTTTTTTCGCTGCGAACCTTGTCTGAAGTGTACCCGTGGGTGTCAGGCACCTGATGTTGTGCATGACACACGCACGAAGTATGAAAATCGTGCGTTTTCGGGTGGCGAATTGTGCGCTTCGTTCGCCATTTCACAAGGGCCATGCGTAGCCTGAAGGGAATGGCTCTGGCGTCACCTCTCCTTGGGCTGCCCTCGATGGACGCCGACCGCGACCGCGTGGAGGCGGCACTGCTGAACGCCGTGCGCACGCGCGACGCCTACCTCACTGAAATCGCCTCACATCTCATCGTTGCGGGTGGAAAACGACTGCGCCCCGTGATGACGGTGGCGGCCGCCCAGGTTGGCGGACAGTCGCCCGTTTCCGACGAGGTGGTGCTCGGTGGCATTTCCTGTGAGCTCGTGCACCTCGGTTCGCTGTACCACGACGACGTGATGGACGAAAGCCCGTCGCGCCGCGGAGTCGAAACGGTGAACGCCAAGTGGGGGAACCTGCAGGCCATCCTCGCCGGCGACTTCCTGCTCAGTCGCGCGTCGGAGATCGCCGCGTCGCTCGGCAACGACATCGCCGGGTTGCTCGCACGCACGATCGGCCAACTCTGCGAGGGTCAGATCGAAGAGCTGCGCCACACCTACGACCGCACCCGCACCGTGCCGTCGTACCTCGTGAGCATCGAGGGCAAGACCGCATCGCTGTACTCGACGTCGGCCCGCATCGGTGGCCTCCTCGCCGGTCTCTCGCCGAGTGAGGTCGAGGCACTGACGAACTACGGCACGGCCTTCGGCATGGTGTTCCAGATCGTGGATGACCTGCTCGACATCATCGCCACGGACGAAGAACTCGGCAAGCCAGCCGGTCACGACATGGAAGAGGGCGTGTACACGCTGCCCGTCTTGTTGACCCTCGCAGCAGGCGGTGCCGCATCGAACGAACTCACCGACATCCTCGGCAAGCCACTCAGCTCGTATGAGCGCGACAAGGCGTTGTCGATCGTGCGCTCGGGCCCTGGCGTCGCCAGTGCCATCGACAGCGCGCAGAGTTACGTGCAGCTGTGCGATCAGTACTGCAACAAGTTGCCGCAGAGTGCGGCGACCGACGCACTGCGAGCCGCGCCGAGCGTGTTGCTCAACTCAGTGATTCGCTGACCGCCTGCGCGGCAGCCAAACCCGACAACACCGCACCCTCGACACGCGGGCCTCCGAAGGCGTCACCCGCAAAGACGATGCCATCGAGTGCGAGACATCGCTCGGGCCAGATGGTGCGTGGCGTGGCGAACCGCCACTTCTTCACGTTGCTCTCGAGAATGCGCGCCTGACCGAGCAGTGGTGCTGCGAGTTCGCGCAGCAACGAAGTGAGTTCTTCGGTTGATGAGTCCCAGTGCGCGAGGCTCCACTCTGCATCGGCGTGCATGGTGAGAGCGGGGACCGTCGACACACCCTTGGTGTGGTTGTCGGCGGCGAACGACACGGACGGGCACGGCTGCTGGCGTGCACCGTGAGGGCCGAGGTCGAGTGGCTGGTCGACCACGGCGAGCAAACAGATCGTGCGGTCGTAGTCGAGGGAGATCAGTTCTTCGGGAATGTCGAGATCGGTCGTGATCGTGAGCGAATAGGACTGCGGGGTCGGACACGTCGTGATGACCGCATCAGCAGGGATGGTTTCGCCCGTATCGAGGAGCACCGACCATTTCGTCGACGTTCCCCGCTGCACGCTGAAGGCGAGTGAGTCGTAGCGAACGGAAAGCCCATGCGCGAGATACTTCGCAATGTCCGTCATACCGTGCACGCCGCGGTATCGGGGATGACCATCGTTGTCGTCGAAGCCCGTGCACCACTCGCGCACGACATCATGTCGCAGCCACTCTTCGACGATCTCTTTGAACCTCGGCT
The DNA here is from genome assembly GCA_036804285.1 of Ilumatobacteraceae bacterium. Taxonomy (GTDB): domain Bacteria; phylum Actinomycetota; class Acidimicrobiia; order Acidimicrobiales; family Ilumatobacteraceae; genus UBA3006. The sequence continues at coordinate 528 of DAIRSS010000112.1, read as the reverse complement.
CACGAACGGTGAAGAACTGTGCGCCGTGGTCGAGGGTGGCCTCGCCGATCCGACGCGTGGCGACGCGCCCACCGGGCGACTTGCCCTTGTCGATCACGACGACGTCGATGCCGTGTTCGGTGAGCGTGCGGGCAGCGGTGAGGCCGGACAGCCCGGCACCGATGACGACGACTCGGGCGGTCACTGGCTGACTGCGAGCGACCGTCGTGATTCGACGCGGTCGATGAAGCCGAACACCTCGCGGTTGAACGTGGAGGCGTGTTCGATCATGAGTCCGTGTGCGGCGCCGGAGATCACGATGAGTTCGGCATTCGGGATGATGTCCGCCAGTTCCTCTGAGTCGCCGCGCGGGGTGAGCACGTCCTGGTTGCCGACGATGACGAGGGTCGGCGCGGCGATGGTGGCGAGTTGGTCGGTGAGGGTCTCATCGGTCTGCAGGATCGCGTTCACCTGCGCGACGAACGGGCTCTTGCTGCGGAACACCGAGAGTGGTCCGAGCCAACCAATTGCAGGAAGCAGACGCCTGAA
>DAIRSS010000111.1:0-3253 GCA_036804285.1 Ilumatobacteraceae bacterium | reverse complement strand
GTGCGGTGATGGTGTTGTTCCTCTTCGGAACGATGCTCACCCGCTCACGAATCGGCCGGGAGACTGATCTCAACAACACCTATTGGAAGCTCGGAATCCCCGTTTCCTTGGTCTTGTTTGTTGCGATGGCAGTTGCCTTGTTGAACTCCTTCGGTGACGAAAAGATGCCGGAGGACGCATCAATCGTGACCACCCAGCAGGTCTCGGACCAGATTTTCGGACCGTACCTCTTGCCGTTCTGGGCACTGTCGTTCGTCTTGCTTGCTGCGGTCATCGGGGCGATCGTGCTCGCGAGGAAGGACTGACCGTGCTCGTCAATCAGTTCCTTCTCCTCGGCGCCGTGCTCTTTTGCATCGGCGTGTATGGAGTCATCGCACGCAAGAACGCGGTTCTCGTGTTGATGTCGATCGAGTTGATCCTGAATGCCGTGAACCTCAATCTGATCGCGTTTGCGCTGCGCAACGGATCGGTTGACGGCCACACATTTGCGCTGTACGTGATTGCGATTGCGGCCGCCGAAGTCGGTGTGGGTCTCGGCCTCGTGCTCCTGATCTACCGCAACAAGCGCACGATTTCGCTCGACGACCTCTCGGAGATGAAGGGCTGATGATGGCCGCCGCGACCGAAGTGCTGCACTCACTGTCCTCGGGCTGGTTCCTCGAGCATGCGTGGCTGATTCCGATCGTCCCCGCGATCGGGTTTGCACTCATCATCTTGTTCGGAAAGCGTCTCCCGATGAAGGGGAGCGAAGTCGGAATCCTGTCGATGCTTGCGTCTCTCGTGCTGTCCGGCGGGGCGGCATACCAGTGGATCGCACGCGTGAATAGTGGTGGCGAAGAGCAGTTCATCTCTCCAGTGGTTCGCACGTGGAAGTGGTGGCCGATCGGTGACGCGCCGTTGACGATTGGTCAGTCGATCGACGGACTTGCGGTCATCGTGCTCGTCGTCGTTGCGTTCATCTCAACGCTGGTGCAGATCTATTCAGTCGAGTACCTCCGTGGAGACCGTCGATACACGCACTTCTTCGCTGCGCTGACGCTGTTCTCCGCGGGCATGCTCGCGATGGTCATCGCCGAAGACACGATTCTCTTGCTCCTCGGTTGGGAAATCATGGGCCTGTGCTCGTTCATGCTGATCGGCCACTGGTGGGAAGACGGCGCGAACTCACGCGCTGCGCTCAAGGCGTTCTTCACCGTTCGCACCGGTGACATGGGGCTGCTGATCGGCATCTCGATCCTGTACTTCGCTGCCAATGACTGGACGATGGAGAACCTCGGGGTCTCTGGCTTCTCCATTCGGGGTCTTTCGGCGTGGGCGCTCAGTGGCGACCCGAACAGCACGGTGATCTTGGTTGCCTGCGTGGCGCTGTTCATCGCCGCAATCGGTAAGAGTGGCCAGTTCCCGCTGCACACATGGTTGCCCGATGCGATGGCTGGTCCAACTCCCGTCAGTTCGCTCTTGCACTCCTCGACGATGGTCGTCGCGGGTGTCTTCCTCGTCGCTCGTCTCTATCCAGTGTTCTTCACTGGTTTCGACATCCTCGGTACGGGTGGCAACTTCATCACCGTGATCGGTGGCATCACCATCGTGATTGCCGCTGCACTTGCGTTCGTGCAGAACGACATCAAGAAGGTGCTTGCGTATTCGACCGTTTCGCAGCTCGGCTACATGATGCTCGGTCTCGGCGCTGGTGCATGGCTGCCTGCCGTGTTCCACATCTTCACGCACGCGTTCTTCAAGGCGTGCCTGTTCCTCGGCGCCGGCTCGATCAGCCATAGTGCGTCGCACCATTCCTTCGACATGAAGAAGGACATGGGTGGCCTGCGCAAGGTGATGCCGATCACGTTCACGACGTGGGTGATCTCGACTCTCGCACTGTGCGGTGTGTTCCCGTTCTCCGGGTTCTTCTCCAAGGACGAAATCATCGACAACGTGGGGCACAACGGCTACCAGACCTTCATGATCATTGGCTTGATCGGTGCCTTCATGACGGCGGCGTACATGACTCGCGCCACGTACCTCACGTTCTTCGGTGAGCCACGTGGAGCGTCAGCGGGTGAGCACCACGATGAGCATGCAACCGATCACCATGATGCCCACGGCGATGATCATGCTGATGCCCACGGCCATGACGACCACGCAAGTCACGGACCGCGCGAGTCCGGTCTGCTCATCACCGGACCACTGATGATTCTCGCCGTACTTGCATTGTCGTCAGGCTTCCTGAACGCGACGCCGTTCGGCGAGAAGTTCGAGCTGCTGAAGAAGTGGGTCGAGCCGCGACCCGAAGTGGTCGTTGACATTGCACACGGAGGTCCGGGTGAGAACCGCGTTGTGGTGTTGCCAACTGCCGAAGAGGGACACAGCAAGTCCCCGTGTGGCAGTGAGGCTCCCGAGAAGGGTGTGTGCTTTGCGCCGCAGTTGGAACACGCCAAGTTCAAGTGGTCGAAGGCCGCGTTGTCGCTCGGCATCGTGTTCGCTGGCATCGTGCTGAGCTGGTTGCTCAGCGTTGCGCTGTTCACGAAGCGCAATCCTGCGCTGGTCGGCTTGACCCAGCGCAACAAGCTGCTGGGAGCCGGACATCGTCTGCTCGTCAACAAGTACTACTTGGACGCGCTCTATGAGAACGTGATCGTGCGGGCCGTTGCTGGTCCGATTGCTGCAGCGGCGTACTGGTTCAACCAGAACGTTCTCGACGGCGTTCTGCACGGAGTATCGAAAGGTTCTCGTGGCGCGTCCGGCTGGCTTTATCGCGTCGTCGACCAGCGACTCGTCGATGGAACGGTGAACAACTCCGGCAAGGCGACCAAGGGTGTCGGTGGGGCAGTGCAGCCGCTCCAGTCAGGAAAAGTCGGGCAATATGGCGCGCTCTTGTTCAGTGCCGCAGCCGTTGCCGCCCTCGTACTCGTCATTATCAACACGTAAGTAAAGAACCAAGGGAGAACACGCCATGGAAATGCTCCGTGACGACAACTGGGTGCTGAGCGTCGGCACATTCCTACCGCTGGTGGGAGTTGTGCTCATGATGCTCGTGCCGAAGGCCGAGGAACAGATGGTCAAGGCCATTGCCGTCCTCACCTCCGTGGCGACTCTCGCCGTCGGGGTGTTCACGCTCCTGCGCTTCGACTTCGATCAGGCGGGGACGATGCAGTTCGTCGCCGACACCAAATGGATTCCGCTCATCAAGAGCTCGTACTTCATCGGCCTCGACGGAATCAGCCTGCCGCTGTACTTCTTGTCGATGGTGATCACG
>DAIRSS010000110.1:0-3257 GCA_036804285.1 Ilumatobacteraceae bacterium | reverse complement strand
CTGCTCTCGGAGATCGACGGCTTCACCTACAAGGAAATCGCCGAGATCCTGGACGTGCCGATCGGGACCGTGATGTCGCGCCTCCACCGGGGAAGAAAAGCGCTCCAGGAAGCGTTGTATCGGTACGCAATGGACCGTCACCTCATCGCCGACGAAGGACACAGCAATGGCTGATTGCAACGAGACGCTGCGCGAACTCGACCGCTTCCTCGACAACGAACTCGCCTCAGAGGTACTCGGCGAAATGATGGAGCACCTGGACCAGTGCGTCGACTGTCAGCAGGCGTTTGAGTTCCATGCGGAATTGCGTGCGGTCGTGAAGAAGGCGGCGGGAGACGAACCGCTCCCCGATTCTTTGCTCGGTCGCATCAAGCAGTGCTTCGGTACCGACCTCACCGTCGATACCGACCAAGCCTGACCAATTCACTACGCTTGAAACCATGTTCGCAGTCGTCTGGCATTTCTGGCTCGGTCTCATCCTTCTCGTGGTCGGCGGTCTCTCACTCGTCGGTCTCGTCGTCGGATACCTGTCCAAGGTGACCGCCATGAAGTACCCGAATCGTCGCCAGCGCAAGGCTCAGAGCTAGTCGATTCCCGTCATGACCGCATTCGGTGATGCGGTCCGCAAGCACGAACTGGTCGTTGACCTCCTCTCGAGGTGCACGTTCCCGAAACCAGGAAGCAAGGTCGACTGCGCCGTCTCGGGAGGTGCTGATTCAGTCGCGCTACTCGTCCTTGCCGTCGCCAGCGGCTGTGAAGCGACCGCATGGCACGTCGACCATCATCTTCGGCCCGATGGAGCGCGTGAAGCTGCGCTCGTCCAAGAACTGGCCGAACGACTGGGCTGTGGATTCGAGTTACGCCACGTCACCGTCGACGACTCCGCCAATGTGGAGGCACGAGCCCGCGACGCACGCTTCGCGGTGTTGCCACAGGGCGTGATGACCGGACACACCGCCGACGACCAGGCAGAGACGATGCTCGTCAATCTCATCCGCGGAGCCGGCTCTCGCGGACTTGCGGCAATGACGCCCTCGACAAGCAAGCCGATCCTTGCACTACGACGCTCAGAAACACATGCGCTCTGCTCCGCACTCGGACTCGAGGTGGTCATTGATCCGACCAACGACTCACCCGTATTCCAACGCAACCGCATCCGCAACGAAGTGATGCCGCTGCTCGCTGACATTGCCGCACGCGACGTCGTGGCGGTGCTCACTCGCCAGGCCGACCTCCTCCGCGACGACGACGCACTGCTCGACGAGTTGGCGCGTGCGCTCGATCCGACCGATGCCAAAGCCTTGATGGCTGCCCCGCGCGCGCTCGCTCGTCGGGCGGTACGCCTGTGGTTGTCCGATCGCTATCCACCGGACGTCGCCACCGTCGATCGCGTGCTTGGCGTTGCTGCAGGAGAAGCGACGGCGTGCGACATCGAGGGGGCACGGCGAGTGCGACGCAGTCAACAGCGACTGATCCTCGAGGACATCGACCCACAGAAATCCTGAGGAACCAAAACACGCCTCGTTGAATCTGGTGTATCGTCTCGCAGAGTTATCGGGTCAGTGACAGAAGGGTCGAGAGTTCGTGCCACCAAAGCTGCGAGGAAAATGGGCGCTCGGAATCACGCCCCGCAACCTGACGTGGGTCATCAAGGACAAACTCGCCATCTGCGAACGACCGGGCGGTTTTGGCACCAACCACCGTCGGGTCCGTCGTCAGGAAGAGATCATCTGGCTGCGCGAGAACGACTTCGACTACGTGGTGTCGATCTTGGCGGCGCCACACAACCTGCACAACTACGACGAGCTCGGCATGCCGTATCGCCACCACCCGTTGCTGAACGTTGACGACATGGATGCCTGGCTGAAGAACTTCTATCGCGACCTCAACTCGCTCCTGCGAGAGAACAAGAAGTTGATCGTGCACGCCGAGGAAGTGAGCGACCGCTTGATCGGCCTGATGGGCGGGTTCATTCGCTGGTCGGGTCTCGTCGACGACGCATCGCAGGCAATCATCTTGACCGAGCGCATCGGCTCGCGGCAGTTGGATCCGTCCTCGCGGGAACTCATCCTGCGGGTACACGAACTTCGCTGACACACCGCCAAACGACACCGTTGTAGTGTTGATTTCGTGAGTGGTCGTCGCATCGTCGTCACCGGTCTCGGCGGTGAGCTCGGCTCACTCGTCGGCACGTTGCTCGAGGAACAGTCCTGGGTGGGCAACATCGTCGGCCTCGATACCAACCCTCCCCGTCGGCGCCTGAAGCGCAGCGTGTTCCACCTCGTGGATGCGTCCGATCGCCGGAGCATCATGCAGATCATCGCGGATGCCGACCCGCACGTCATCGTGCACATCGGGGTATGGGAACCCCACGCCCGAGTGTCGGCACCTGATGCCAAGGCATTCACCGATGCCATGAGCGAGGCGGGGTTCGACGCTGCCATGCACGTGCCGCACCTGGAGTCAGTGGTCGTGCGCAGCGGGATCGAGGTCTACGGCAGTCATGGCCACTGGCCGAAGATGCCGAACGAGCATCAACCGCTCGAACCTGAGTCCACGTTCGGGCACATGCTGCTCAACCTCGAGCATCGGGCAAGCGAGCTCGCGATCCAACGCGGGACTGCCATCACCATGTTGCGCCTCGCCCCCGTCGTCGGACCACACGTGCCGAGTCCGCTCGGTCGAGTGCTCCGCCTGCCACTCGTGGCCTTCAATCCGCTCGGCGCACCAGAGTTCTCGGTCGTCGAGGACCACGATGCAGCTGCGGCGTTCGTTGCGGCCGCGCAGTACTCGCCGCACGGAGCCATCAACATCGTTGCGCCAGGCTCGATCAGCGTGACGAAGGCGGCCGCGCTCGGTCGACGCCTCGGGGTCCCGACGTTCGGTCCTGGCTGGTGGATCGCCTCACAACTCGCCACGTTCGCCGGTGCTCCGGTTCCCGACCACGTGACGGAACTGTTGATGAACGGCCGCTGCGCCTCAAGTGAACTCGCACGCGAACTGCTCGGCTTCCAACCGCAACGCTCCACCCACGAGGTGATCGAGCACCTCTATGAATGGCCGAGTGTCATTCGCTTCGCGTCGGACGCGGCCTGAGCCATGCCCTTTGCACAGGTTTCTGACGGAACGCGCATCCACTACGAGGTGACGGGACGCCGAAGCGGTGCACCGGTCGTCCTCATCCAAGGGCTCGGCGCGACCAAGAGCGGGTGGAACCTGCAGCGAATCGCGATGGCTACCCGATTCAACACGATTGC
>DAIRSS010000109.1:0-3289 GCA_036804285.1 Ilumatobacteraceae bacterium | reverse complement strand
GTGCTCCCAAGCTTCGGTCCGCACGAGGACGCGATGCTCGCAGATAACTGGCATCTCGCCCACTCACTTCTCTCGCCGTACCTCAACTTGGGTCTCCTCACGCCGCGAGAAGTTTGCGATGCGGCACACGAGGCCTTCCTCGCGGGAAAAGTCCCGCTGAACTCAGCCGAGGGCTTCATCCGCCAGATCATTGGCTGGCGTGAATTCATCTGGAACATGTACTGGAAGTGGATGCCCGACTACCCGGACCTCAATGCCCTCGACGCGACCACACCACTTCCGCCACTGTTCACCGATCCAACGAAGACCAAGATGAATTGCCTGTCACAATGCGTGAACTCGGTGAAGGAACGCGGTTATGCCCACCACATCCAACGCTTGATGGTGATGGGCAACTTCGCGCTCATTGCTGGCATCAATCCGCGTCAGTTCACCGACTGGATGTGGGAAAGCTTCGTGGATGCAGCCGAATGGGTGATGGTGCCCAACGTCGTCGGCATGACGCTGTATGCAGACGGAGGTCGCGTGGCGACGAAGCCATATGCAGCGGGCGGGAACTACATCGACAAGATGAGCGACTATTGCTCGTCGTGCCACTACGACCGATCGAAGCGCGTGGGAGATGACGCATGTCCGTTCACCACGCTGTACTGGAACTTCCTCTCGCGCAATGAAGCGCGACTGATCAAGAATCCGCGAGTCGCACAGCAGGTTCGTGCCGCCCAGCGACTCGCAAACATCGAGGCCGTAAACGACAGAGCGGCCGGCGTCCTTGGGGGGTTGGACACCGGCCGCTACTGAACGTCTACGGGGGGTCTTAGGCGTTCGATCATGTAACCGTGGTGGTGGGGAATTTATTCCCACCGTGACGGCAGTGAACTTCCCTGACTTCTCTCAGGAAGTGCGCCGAGCACCCTTGCGGTTGGCGAGCTTTTCGCGTGCGTCCTGCTCCGCTTCGAGCGCCTGTTCCTCGGCAACGAGCGCCTTCAGGTTCGCCACCCGTTCCTCGGTGAACGTGCCCTCGGTGATCGCCGTGCGGACACCGCAGTCGGGTTCGCGCTCATGCTTGCAGTCACGGAACTTGCAGGTTGCCGCTGCGGCGAAGACGTCTGCGAAAGCCCGTTCAATGCCGTGCTGGCTGGTCCACAAGCTGACTGCCCGCAAGCCGGGGGTATCGACGATCCACCCCCCATCGGCCATCTTGAGCAACTCGGCTGCGGTCGTCGTGTGGCGACCCCGTTGGTCACCATCTCGGACGCTGCCGGTTCGCTGGCGATCCTCCCCCAAGAGGGCGTTGACCAGGGTCGACTTGCCCACTCCGGAAGCCCCAATCAGGGCGATCGTCGGCTCGTTCGATTTCGCACACATATATATGTGTCGCTTCAACTCATCCAGACCGAGGCCCGACTGCGCGCTCACGGCCACCACCTCGACGCCCATGGAAACGGAGCGCACCTGCTCGACCCGGGAACCGAGCAAAACGTCATTGATCTCGTCACGCTTGTTGAGCACGAGCATCGGCATCGCGCCGCTGTCGAATGCGAGCACGAGTTCGCGCTCGGTTCGACGGAGATTGATGGGTTGTGAGGCAGCCTGCACCACGAGCACCACATCGATGTTGGCGGCGATCGTGTGCGACTCCGCGCGCACGGTGTCCGAGGAGGCGCGTCGCGTCAGCGCAGACGTTCGTGGCGAGACGACGTCGATTCGTTCACCATCGTTCGAGATCACGACACGATCACCGACCGCAACATCCGCACCAATGTTGCGCGCGCGTGCAACTTCTCCACTCACATCGAGCTCGACGCTGCTCCATCCTCGATCGATGCGAGTCACACGTCCCGATCTCTGAGACGATGCATCGTGATGTGTCGCGTGCGTCATTTACCTATGGACGATACAGAATTGAAACCCATAGTGCATTTGGGTTTACGTCGATAACCTTGACAAGGCAGTGCTCCACAACGTAACGATGAAAAGTCATGTCTAACGCTTTAGTCATCGTCGAGTCCCCCGCCAAGGCGAAAACGATCGCCAAATATCTCGGTGATGGATTCGACGTTCGCGCATCGGTCGGCCACATTGCCGACCTGCCAAGCAAAGGTCTCTCCGTCGACGTCGAGAACAGCTTCAAGCCGAACTACGAGCTGACCGAGCGCGGAGCAACGGTCATCAAGGACTTGAAGGCGCTCCTCAAGAATGCAAGCGCCCTCTATCTCGCCACCGACGAAGACCGCGAGGGGGAGGCCATTGCCGCCCACCTCCAGGAGTATCTGAAGCCGAAGGTCCCCGTGCACCGCATGGTGTTCCACGAGATCACCAAGACCGCCATCGAGCACGCCCTCGCCAACCCTCGTCGAGTCGACAACAAGTTGGTGGACGCCGCCGAAGCACGCCGAATCCTCGACCGACTCTATGGATATGAGGTGTCGCCGATCCTGTGGCGCAAGGTCAATCGTGGACTCTCCGCTGGTCGCGTGCAGAGCCCCGCAATTCGCCTCGTCGTCGAACGCGAAGAAGAGCGCATGGCCCACATTGCGGCGAGTTACTGGGACCTCGAGGCCGTCACCGCGACCCAGCCGCAGTTCACCGCCACCCTGATCGCCGTCGACGGTATGCGCATCGCATCCGGCAAGGACTTCCAGTCGGATGGAAAAGCCAAGGAAGGCGTTGTCGTCATCGACGAGGCCCGCGCAGAGCAGCTCTGCTCAGGACTTGCTGGAGTCCAGCTGTCGGTGCGCAGCGTCGAGGAAAAGCCATACCGCAAGTCGCCGAAGGCACCGTTCATGACGAGCACCCTGCAGCAAGAGGGTGGCAACAAGTTGCGCATCACGGCGAGCGAAGTCATGCGACTCGCCCAGGGCCTCTACGAAGCCGGATACATCACCTACATGCGAACCGACGCAGTCACGCTCGGTGCCGAAGCGCTCGGCGCGGTCCGCGACGAGATTCGCTCGAGCTACGGCGAGCCATACCTGTCGAGCGAGCCGCGTGAATACAAGTCCAAGGTCAAGAACGCCCAGGAAGCACACGAGGCGATCCGCCCGTCGCTCCCACTGCGCAGTCCGGACCAACTCGCAAACGAACTGCGACCGAACGAACTCGCCCTCTATCGATTGATCTGGCAGCGCACGCTCGCCTCACAGATGTCCGACACCACGGGCACGACCCTCACCGTCAAGATGGGTGCAACGTCGACCGGCACGAACCCCGCCGACTGTGAGTTCTCCGCCAGCGGAACGACGATCTCCTTTGCCGGCTATCGCCAGGCATACCAAGAGACCGACGA
>DAIRSS010000108.1:0-3366 GCA_036804285.1 Ilumatobacteraceae bacterium | reverse complement strand
CGGATTGCTCGCACATGTCCTCACCGAGGACTATGCGCGCAACATTCGGCGATGGGCCGAGTTCACCGACGGCATCGAGGCGGGAACGGGACCAGTCGACTACGACGTGGTCATCGACCAGCTTCCCGTCCCACAGTCGGCAGAGTTTCGAAGGATGCGCTGGTCGCGCGTGCAGACGCTGGCGGCATCCGTCGACAATGGTCCCCTACGCGAACGATTGAGTGAACTCGCACGCGAGTTCCAAGCGACGAGCGCACGACTCATTCGCGCGATCGCCCGCCGTAACAATGTGACGATCGACTTTGACGTCTCGTCATTTGCCCAATTCACGATGTCGTTCGCCTTCATGCTCATTCACAACGAGATGCTCGCGCCGGACGACCAAATGGATGACGCCAGAATGCGAGCGTTCTATCGCGACCTGATCTCGCGCTATCTCTCCTAGTAGAACGCGAGTTCGTTCTTCAGCGACACCCGACGTGGGTCAAGTTGGCCCGATCCGATCGCGGTGTCGATGTACTGGTGCAATGCGATGAGCCCCTGTGGGTGCTGTTCGATGACCGCCATCGGAATGCTCTGTGGTCGTCCACGCTTTGGTCGGAACACCGCGATCACCGAACCGTAGGGGTCGTCGGCTGCGCTCACCTCGGTCAGATCCCGTGCCTCGATCGAGCGAATGCCGAACAAACCGACCACCTCGAGGCGATCGGGGGTCATGCGCACGACTCGCCCAGAAGTGATTGCCACGTAGGCGAAGGCGACGATGAGGGTCACGCCGACCCACGTGAGCCAGCGCTCGTGCAGGAGGTTGGATGCGACGAGTGCACCGACGCCGCCTACGAAGGCAACGGTGGATCGCGCGCGGTCGGCGACCGACCATTGGTGCGAGCCGACGATGATCGTGTCTGGGGTCGTCATGTTGCACACTCCGACTCTGCGACGTTCGCCACGTACGGTCCAACTTCGCCGTAGTCGACGAAGAAGTCCGGGTTCACCTCTGGCGTCGGGATCTCATCCAAGTCACGCAGACCCTCGGCGACTGCGGTCGCGCCACCCACGCGAGCAAGCCAGGTGCTGAACGTCTCGGTCGCGGTGCGCTCCTCGGCGAAGCGTCGCACGACGCGGGCAACGGCCTGCGGTGCGGTCTTGGCGGGAAGACGCAGTGCCTTGTCTCCGAAGTGGATCTGCTCCTCACCGACGTGACCACCGAGGAGGAGTTGATAGCCGGGGAGTGCTTTGCCGTGCGCGCGGCGCTCGGCACCGAACAGACCGATGTCGGAGGCATGGTGCTGGCCGCAACTGTTGGTGCATCCCGAGATGTTGATGCGCACACCGCCGACCTCGGCCAGTCCTTCTTCCTCGAGTCGCTCGCCGATCGCACCGGCGAGTCCACGCGACTGGGTGACCGCGATGTTGCACGTGTCCGCTCCGGGGCAGGCGACGACGTCGCGTGCGAGTTCGGCACCCGGTCGGGCCATGTCGATCGCCACGAGTCGCTGATAGAGCGGCTCGAGTTGGTCTTCGCGCAATCCACGGAACACCACGTTCTGTCGGTTGGTGAGACGAACGTCGGCGACGAACTCGCGCTGGATCGCAGCGAGTGCACGGAACTGCTCCGCGGTGATGTCGCCGAGTGCGGCATAGGCGATCGCCGACACGGTGCCCTTGGCGGCACCGCGAACGACGCTTGCGATCTCCCACGCGCGATACGAGTTCGCACCGCGCAAGTCCACCCGCACGCCCTGACCAACCTGGGTTACTTCGCCAACCTCCGCGCGTCCGGCGGGAAGGTCTCCGGCTGCAACGACCTCGGGCGGAATTCCACCCGGCCACGTGGAGGAAGCGGGAAGCGTGTGGCGCATCTTGATGACGCGTCGGCGCACTTCTTCGATGCCGAGCTGGTCGACGACCCACTTCAGTCGCGCGCGCAATTTGTTGTCGCGGTTGCCGGTCTGGTCGAACACGCGCAATGTCGCCTCAATCGTCGGCAGCAGGTCCTCGCGGCGCGTGAAGTCCTCGAGTGCGAGCGCAGGATGCGGTGTCGCACCGAGCCCACCCGCGATGTACACGCGGAAGCCGTGTTCGATCTCGCCGGTTGTGGTCTCGCGGGTGACTGCAACGACGCCCACGTCGTTGAACATCGCCTGGCCGCAGTCCGTCGAGCAACCGGAGAAGTTGACCTTGAACTTGCGTGGCAGGCGCTGGCCGATCGGGTTGCGCACGAAGTGACGGAACGTCGCCTCGGCCCACGGGGTGACGTCGAGCTTCTCGTGCGGGCATGCACCGGCGAGGTGACAAGCCATCACGTTGCGCACGGTGTCGCCACACGCCTCGCGACTGGTGAGACCGACCGCGGCGAGCTTGCGGAGCAGGCTCGGGATGCGGCGAAGCTCCACGAAGTGGAACTGGATGTTCTGTCGCGTGGTGATGTGGCCCCAGCCGCGGGAGAAATCCGTGGCGAGGTCGGCCATCAACTCGAGCTGGTCCGGTCGGATCGAACCCGCCGGCAACTTGATGCGCACCATCTGGTTGGTGCCGCCCTGGCGCTGGCCATAGATGCCGTTGTTGAGTCGCATCACGCGGAACACGTCCTCGGTGATCTCGCCCGCGAGGTACTGCTCGATGGCGATCTCGAAGCGATCGATGTCGCGCAGTTGTTCCTCGTAGAGGTCGCGAGGGAACGGCGCAGGGGCGATGTTGGAATTGGCGGTGACGGTCACATCGATCGTCATTGGTGCTCCTTGGTCGTGGGGGTGAGGGTGAGTGGTTCGCCGATCTCGCGCAGTGCATCACTGAGTGCGCGCACGAGGCGGCGGGCGTGGTCGGGAGAGAGGTGCGCTGCGAGACCTTCGCCCGGTCGGCCGAGCGGCTCGAGCGTCAACACGACATGCGGTGTCGCATCGTCGTAGTCGTCGCACACTGCGACGGCCCACGACAATTCGGCGACGTCGTCGGCTCCGCTCGGGAGGTCGGCAAGCGACAGCGGTCGGTCGTCGATCGAACGGCGCATCAGATCGCCCTAGTCAGTTCGCGATGCGGGGAGAAATCCAGTGCGGCCACGTCGCCGATCACGATCGTCGTCGGTGACTCGAGTGGTTCGCTCGCGAGAGCACCGAGTGGGAAGCGCCGCGTCGTCTGGTCTTTGCGCGTGCCGTAGCGAATCGCCGCTACCGGCGTGGATGCATCGAGGCCGCCAGCCATCAAACGACGCGCGATCTGTGCGCGCTCGGTGACGCCCATCAATACGACGATGGTTCCGCCGACGCGAGCGAGTGACTCCCAGTCGATGCCCGAGGCTCCGCCCTTTTCGCGATGCCCGGTGACGACCGTGAACGCGTGTGACACACCGCGGTGAGTGACGGGGAT
>DAIRSS010000107.1:0-3423 GCA_036804285.1 Ilumatobacteraceae bacterium | reverse complement strand
CCCGCGCCAGGACCGCTTGCGTGTTCATTCGAGGCGCGCGTCGTGCAGGGCGGGATGTTCGAAGAAGACGGCGTGATCTTCGATGAGCGCGGCGTGCTCGTCGCACAGTCGCGACAGATCGGCCTCGTGCCGCTGTGACTAGCTGAGCCGCAGCGCGAGTTCGTACACGAGGCGCTTCGGTGCGCCGTAGGTGAGTGCGACCTTGGCTGCAGCGTCACGCTTGCTCATGCCGTTCGCCAATTCGCGGCGCAGGGCGTCTTCGAGTTGTTCTTCCGTCGCCGGTTCCGGCGGAAGCGCACCCTCGAGAACGATCACGTATTCACCACGCGGCTCGTGGGTGCGGGCGTGCTGCACGGCCTCGTGGAGCGAGGAGCGGCGGATTTCTTCGTGCAACTTGGTGAGCTCGCGCGTGACGACGACCTGACGCAACGGTCCACACGCAACCTCGAGGTCGGCAAGCGTGCGCTCGAGTCGATGTGGTGCCTCGTACATCACGACGGTGCGACGCTCGGCGGCGATCTCCGCGAGGATCCCAGAGCGTTCTTGACCGGATCGGGGAATGAAACCCTCGAACACGAATCGTGACGTGGGGAGCCCACTGACGACGAGTGCCATGATGACGGCCGCCGGTCCCGGGATCGCAGTGACGTCGATGCCACTGGCGATCGCCGCGCGCACGATGCGCTCGCCGGGATCGCTGATGCCGGGTGTGCCCGCATCGGTCACGAGCCCAATGGTTTCTCCCGCGAGCAATCGCTCGACGACCTCGCGCGACGCGTCGTGTTCGGTGTGTTCGTTGACCACGATGTAGGTCTTGCCCGACAGCCCGAGGTGCGTGAGCATGAGACCGGTTCGTCGGGTGTCCTCGCAGCACAGGGCGTCGCACGATGAGAGGGCCTCGATCGCGCGCTGGGAGAGGTCTCCGAGGTTGCCGATCGGCGTGGCGATGAGTACGAGTGCGCCACTCACGACGAGCGCACCTCGATCGGCGAGCCGACGCGCAGGCCCCAGCGTTCGAACGACCCGGACGCTGCCTCGATGACGAACTTCGAGCCACGCACCGGTGCACCGACGCGCCACGGTGAAAGATGTGAGACCTTCACGACGACGCCGTCGCGGTCGACATAGGCGACATCGAGTGCGAAGCGCATGCCGAGCGTGTGCACCCAACTGCACGGTTCGATGACGAGGGCGGTCTCGGTGGTGGATTTGCCGAGGAGGCCGACGCGACGCGCGCGCGGATTGTCCGCAACGTCAGCACTGGCGAGCACGCGACCATCGGAGACGAGCCACGCAGAGCGGAGTGGTGGCTGGTTGCCCATGGCGACTAACTGTTGTGTCGAATCTCGAGGGTGTCGCCGTCGACGACTTCGTAGTCCTTGCCTTCGACGCGGATCTTGCCGAGCTCCTTGGCCTTCGTCCACGAACCGATGGCGAGCAGTTCGTCCCACGCGATGACGTCTGCGCGGATGAATCCGCGTTGCAGGTCGGTGTGGATCTTGCCCGCACACTCCGGCGCCTTCGCTCCCGCGTGGAACGTCCACGCGCGCGTTTCCTTCTCGCCGGTGGTGAAGAACGTGCGCAGACCGAGCAGGTGATACGCGGAGCGAATCATGCGCGGCAGTGCGCCTTCGCCGAGCCCGAGAGCCTCGAGCATGTCGATGCGGTCCTGACCGGTGAGCTGTGCGGCCTCTGCCTCGAGCTGCACGCTCATGCCGAGCACTTCGATGTGTCCCTCGCTCGCCGATCCCGGCGGTGCGAGCTCCGCGCGCACGCGCGCTTCCATCTCGGGGATGGTGTCGAGTGCATCTTCGGCGACGTTGACGACGGCGAGCACCTCGCGAGCGGTGAGGAGGAAGTGCGGCGCGAGCAGCTCGAGATCATCCTTGCTGAGTCCCGCGCGATACAGCGGTCGACCCTCGGAGAGATGCACGTGCGCGCGCTCGAGTGCACCCATCTCGTCTCCGAGTGACTTGTCCATGCGCGCAGCCTTCTGTGCGCGATTCATGCGCGTCTCGACGGTCTCCAAGTCGGCGAGTGCGAGTTCGATTTCCACGACGCGGAGGTGTTCGAGCGGGTCACTCGGACCGGGAATGTCGTCGTCGACGAACGCGCGCAACACGAACACGATCGCATCCACTTCGCGGATGTTGGCGAGGAACTTGTTGCCGAGACCTTCGCCCTTGCTCGCACCCTCGACGAGACCGCCGATGTCGACGACCTCGACGGTGGCGTACACCGTCTTTTGGGTCTTGGACATCTCGGCGAGTGCCTCGAGGCGGGGATCCAGCACCTTGGCCACGCCGATGTTCGGGTCCTTCGTGGCGAATGGGTAGGGGGCGGCAAGCGCGGCCCCGTTGGTGAGCGCGTTATAGAGGGATGACTTGCCCGCATTCGGGAGACCGACCAGACCGAAGCGTTCCATAAGAGATAGTCACGCTATCCCTGAGCCCAATGTGGCGCGGGGCAGGGGGATTGTTACTATGGCGGTAGTAATAATTATCCCGCCAGCGGGATGAGGAGCATGCCCCCAATGACCACCTTTGATCTCGACCTCAGCAAGTACTCGCTGGGCTGGAGCGACGAAACCGAATACGCCTTCGTGCCCGAGAAGGGGATCAACGAAAACGTCATCGAGCAGATCTCGTGGTGGAAGGGCGAACCGAAGTGGATGCGCGACCTGCGCCTGCGTTCGCTGAAGACCTTCGAGCGCAAGCCGATGCTGCCGTGGTTCTCGGTGAACATGCCCGACATCGACTTCAACGACATCTACTACTACCTGAAGCCTGCGGCCGCGCAGACCGACGAGTGGGATGACCTGCCCGAGCAGATGAAGAAGACGTACGAAAAGCTCGGCATCCCCGAGGCCGAGCGCAAGTATCTCGCCGGTGTCACCTCGCAGTACGACTCCGAGGTCGTCTATCACCGCAACCGCGTCGAGCTCGAAGAGCAGGGCATCTTGTTCTGCGACATGGACACCGCGCTGCGCGAGTACCCAGACCTCGTCAAGCAGTACTTCGGTTCGGTCATCCCGATGGGCGACAACAAGTTCGCCGCACTCAACACCTCCGTGTGGTCGGGTGGCTCGTTCATCTACATCCCACCGGGCGTCGAGTGCGAGATGCCACTGCAGGCCTACTTCCGCATCAACTCAGAGAACGCCGGACAGTTCGAGCGCACGCTCATCATCGCCGACGAAGGCTCGAAGGTGCACTACATCGAGGGTTGCTCCGCACCGGTGTACACCAACGATGCATTGCACTCCGCGGTCGTCGAGATCGTCGTCAAGCCGAGCGCACACGTCACCTACACGACGATCCAGAACTGGTCGCCGAACGTCTACAACCTCGTCACCAAGCGCGCGCGAGTCGAGGCCGAGGGCCACATGGAGTGGATCGACGGCAACATCGGCTCCAAGCTCAC
>DAIRSS010000106.1:0-3438 GCA_036804285.1 Ilumatobacteraceae bacterium | reverse complement strand
CGCACCATCGGAAGATCGGCATAACTCTGACGCCGACCGTTTCCACTCTGGCGCCTGCCTTCGCGACGCGCGCGAATGTAGTCCCACATGTAGTCGGTGAGGATGCCGTTCTCGATCAACGTGTTCGATTGCGTCGGGTGACCCTCATCATCGATGCCGATCGCTCCCCACTCACCGGTCATCGTGCCATCATCGACGACCGTCACGAGTGGCGACGCGACGAGCTGGCCGACCTTGTCGCGGTAGACGCTCGCACCCTTGCCGACGAGATCTGCTTCGAGACCGTGACCACATGCCTCGTGGAACAACACTCCACCAGAGCCTTGCTTGATCACGACTGGCATCGCGCTCGACGGTGCAGGTCGTGCCTTCAACTTGGTGAGCGCTTGGCGCGCAGCAGCCATCGCCAACTCTTCGACGTCATTGTCATCGAACACCTCGAATCCGATCGTGTGCCCGAGCGACTGATAGCCGGTCTGCATTCCGGCATCGCCGTTGGCGATTGCGCTCACACGGAACAACGTGCGCACCTGGGTGTCGGCACTGAAGACACCTTCTGAGTTCGCCACGAGGATGCGCTTGATCGAATCCCCGTAACCGGCCGAGACCTGCACGATGGCGGAGTCGAGCGAGCGCGCTGCATCGTTCGCGCGCATCAACAACTCGACCTTCGTCGCCTTGGCGACGGTGTCAGGCAGCGTGCGCACGGTGTTCACCGGATGACGAAGGAGTGGCTGGAGCGCGACCTTGTGCACGCCACCGTCGCCCTGACGTGCAGCTTGTGCGGCCGCCTCTGCCGCCGCCATGAGCCCACGCTCGCTCAAGTCAGAGGTGTGCGCAAAGCCCGTCGTCTCGCCCGCGATCACTCGGATTCCAGCGCCACGATCACGCCCGCTGTTGACTTGCTCGACCTTGTTGTCGTCGAGGCCGGCAGAGGTTGAACGCTTGTCCTCGACGAAGATCTCTGCGAAGTCGGCTCCAGTACTGCGGCCCTTGGCGAGCACTCGCGAAATGACGTCTGGGTCAACAAGGGGGGATTCGGTCACGGACATGCGTATCAGCCTACTGATGGCATCTGGGGCGACTCAGTCGAGCACACGTTCACCAATACGATGAATGACGTGCACGACACGTCCGCTGCCCCCACGGTCGTCGCCGTTCCCCGCCACCATCGAACACTGTGGTGGAAAGAACTCCTGATTGTTGGTGCCTTCTACGCGCTCTACACGTTGATCCGCAATCAGTTCGGTTCGGCACTCGTTCGTGGAGTAGAGATTCCCCTGCACGCGTTCACGAACGCCGTGCGCGTCATCCGCATCGAGCGAGCGCTCGGCCTGTATCACGAAGAGACCATCCAGGACTGGTTCCTGCCACACACGTGGTTCATCAAGCTGATGAACACCTACTACGGAACGGCTCACTTCTTCGTCACCCTTGCGATCTTCCTCGTGCTGTTCAAGAAGCGTCCTGACGTGTTCGGCCAGTGGCGCAACACGCTCGCCGCGATGACGGCACTTGCGCTGATCGGCTTCGTCCTCTTCCCTCTCATGCCACCCCGCCTCCTCGACGAACCATGCCCGGACCTTGGTCACGGCGGTGCATGCATCGAGCATGAACTGCGCAACTACAACGGTGCGGAGAACTTCGGCTTCGTCGACACGATCGCCGAGTTCGGTGGACCGTGGGCGTTCAACGAGGGCCCAGGCGCGACACTGTCGAATCAATACGCAGCAATGCCATCACTGCACATCGGCTGGTCGACGTGGTGCGTCTTTGCAATGTGGCCACTCGCCAAGAGACGGTGGATTCGAACAATGCTCTTCCTCTATCCCGCAACGACGCTCCTGTGCATCGTCGTCACCGGGAATCACTTCTGGTTGGACGGACTCGGCGGCCTCATCGTGTTCGCCGTCGGATTCGTGATCGGCACGTGGCTTCATCGCTGGAATCACCGCCGACTTGATGCGAGGATGGCTTCTCACCCCGCGTTGTAGCGCAGGTAGCGTGGTGAGCCATGGCGCTCGCCGACATCACGCAACCCAGTGACCTCAGAGGTCTGTCGAGCGCGCAACTCACGGAGTTGGCCGACGAGATTCGTCGCTTCGTCGTCGACGCCGTCGCCGAAACGGGTGGCCACCTCGGATCGAACCTTGGCGCCGTCGAGCTGACGCTCGCGCTGCACCGAGTATTTGAATCCCCGAAGGATGCGATCCTGTGGGACACCGGACACCAGGCCTACATCCACAAGATCGTCACTGGCCGCCAGTCTGGCTTCAGCAAACTCCGTCAGGCGGGCGGTATCTCCGGCTACCCGAGCCGCGAGGAAAGCAAGCACGACTTCATCGAGAACAGCCACGCCTCCACCGTGTTGAGCTACGCCTACGGTCTCGCAGTCGCCCGAGATTCGGGCCAACGCAAGGATCTCCGCAACATCGTCGCCGTCATCGGCGACGGTTCGATGACCGGTGGCATGGCTTACGAGGCGTTGAACAACCTCGGCCACAGCGGCAAGCGAGTCATCATCGTGTTGAACGACAACGGTCGATCGTATGCACCGACGATTTCCAACCTCACCCAGGCTGGCAACATCGAAGCACCGACGAACAACACCGGTCCCGTCGAACGACTCACCGAGACGCTCTCGCACAAGTTGACCGACATCCGACTCAATCCCGTCTATGTCCGCCGCCAGCGCAAGCTCGAGAAGTTCCTGAAGGAACTCCCACTCATCGGGCCGCAGGCCGAACGCGGACTCGAAGCCATCAAGGCAGGCGTCCGCGAGTTCCTCCAGCCACCTGCGTTCTTCGAAGCGCTTGGCGTTCGCTACATCGGCCCAATCGATGGTCACGACATCGAAGCCCTCGAGCACGCGTTCGACTCTGCGAGTCAACGAGTGGAAGAGGGACCGATCGTGATCCACGTGATCACCCAGAAGGGTCGCGGCTACCTACCTGCCGAGGACGACGACGAAAAGCACCTCCACGACGCACCCGTGTTCGATCCCGCCGTCGGCCCACCGAAGGCCGGCCCGACGGGCTACACACAGGCCTTTGCCACCACCTTGATCGACCTCGCCAAGAACGACTCACGAATCATGGCAATCACTGCTGCGATGCCGGGACCGACGGGTTTGATCGCCTTCGAGCAGCACTTTCCGGAACGCTTCTTCGACGTTGGCATCGCCGAACAACACGCGGTCACCGCAGCCGCGGGTATGGCACTTGGCGGATTGCGCCCCGTGGTCGCGCTGTACTCGACGTTCCTCAATCGCGCGTGGGACCAAGTCGTCTACGACGTCGCACTCCACCGCCTCCCCGTGCTGTTTTGTCTCGACCGCGCAGGAATCACCGGTGATGACGGCCCGAGCCACCACGGCATCTACGACATGGCGCTCCTCGCCAAGGTCCCCGGTATGCGCGTGCTCGCACCATCGAGCGC
>DAIRSS010000105.1:0-3445 GCA_036804285.1 Ilumatobacteraceae bacterium | reverse complement strand
GTCCGAATCAACAAACACACGCAACTGTGTGCTGTGACCAAAGGGAGGCACGCCGCCGATTGGAAACCCTGTCGCCTCCCTCACCGCATCTGCATCAACACGAGAACACTTCAATCCACCTGCTGCTTGAGCCAACTTCTTTTCATCTAATTGATTCGCACCACTCACAAACGCCATGACGATCTCACCGTCAACGGCGAAGACGAGGCTCTTGACGATTTGGCCTAGCGACACACCAATTGCGTTCGCAGCGTCCTGGGCAGTCTTCGTCCCTTCTGGGAACCTGCGCGTGGTGATCTCAAGACCGCGTTCTTTCGCCGCTTGCACTACGCGAGTCACATTGGGATGTACGTCTGACATTTCTTCAGTCTGCCAGTAGAGAGGCGGATCGGTGACGCGCGATCAGACGAACGCGGCGTAGCCGTCGCGTTCGAGTTCATCAGCCAACTCCGGCCCACCACTCTTGACGATCTTGCCCTTGGCGAGGATGTGCACGAAGTCTGGCTTCAGCTCCTCGAAGAGCCTGCTGTAGTGCGTGATCACGAGCGCACCGAGGTTCGTCTCGCGCGTGGCGTCCTCGACGCGGCGCGCACAGTCGCGAAGTGCATCGATGTCGAGCCCCGAGTCGAGTTCGTCCAGGATCGCGATCTTCGGTTCGAGCAATGCGAGCTGCAACGTCTCGTTGCGCTTCTTCTCTCCGCCGGACAGGTCGACGTTCAGTGGGCGCTGGACGAGTTCCGGGTCGAAGTTGATGCGCGCGGCTTCCTTGGCGATCGTTGCGTCCAACGTCGCGATCGAACGCCCGCGGGCGCCGAGTGCTTCGGCGAGTGTGTCGTTCAGCTTCACTCCAGGAACCTCGGTCGGATACTGCATGACGAGATGAAGTCCGGCGACGGCACGCTGCCACGTCGGTAGCGCGAGCATGTCGACGCCGTCCAAGGTGACGCTGCCACCGGTGATGACGTAGCCGGGCTTGCCCATGATGGCGGCGGAGAGCGTCGACTTTCCGGCTCCGTTCGGACCCATCACCGCGTGCACTTCGCCCGAGGAGATCGTGAGGTTCACTCCATTGAGGATCTGATTGCCGGCGACGCTCACTTGCAGATTGGTGATGACGAGCGTGCTCACGAGGCGACCTCCATGTCGATCTCGACGGTGCCATCGACGACGCGGGCGACGAAGACCGGAACGGGTTGGGTTGCGGGAAGCGTCTGGGGGATGCCGGTCTCGAGGCTGAACGCGCTGCCATGGCGAATGCACTCGATCTCCTTGGTATCGCAGTAGACCTCGCCATCGGAGAGCGGAACGTCTGCGTGACTGCAGCGATCGCTGATCGCATACACCGAGTCGTCGATGCGCACGATCGCCACCGCCCTGCCGTTCACGTCGAACTTGCGGGCCTTGCCGTGCTCGAGCTCGGAGAGCGCACACACCTTGGTCGCCATCTAGATCGTCCTCCCCAACTTCGCAGCCACCTTGGCGCGCAGTTCGGCCGTGAACGCAGACGCTGGGAGTCGCTCGAGGACTTCGTCGAAGAAGCCGAACACCACCAACCGCTCGGCCACCTCGGTCGGGATGCCGCGGCTCTCGAGATAGAAGCGCTGGTCGTCGTCGATCGGGCCGACCGTCGAGGCGTGGCTGCACTTCACGTCGTTGGTTTCGATCTCCAAGTTCGGGACGCTCTCGGCCCACGCGCCATGCGACAGCGTGAGGTTGCGGTTCGTCTGGAACGCCTCGCTCTTGGTTGCGTTCTCGGTGATCTTGATGAGCCCGGTGTACACGCTCTTGGCGGTGTCCTTGACGGCGCCCTTGAACAGCAGGTCGCTGTGCGTGCGCGGAGCCTCATGCGTCTGCAACGTGCGGAAGTCGTGCATCTGCGTCGAGTCGGCGAAGTACAGCGCGGTCTGCTGAGCATTCGCACCCTGACCGACGAGCTTGACCTCTGCACGCACGCGCGCGTAGTCGCCACCGAGTGCGACGGTGAAGATGCGCACGTTGGAGTCGCGCTCGCCGACGGCGAGCTGGTGGCCGATCTGCCAGGTGTTCGCTCCGAGCTCGTTGATCGCGAGGTAGGTGACGCGCGCCGACTGTGCCGCACGAATCTCTGCGACCGGCACGACGAGCGAGGAGACTCCATCAGCTGACGTGAAGCGCTCGATCACCGTGATCTCGGAATTCTCCGCGGCGTCAATGATGAGTCGAGGGAAGGCAACGATGCCGGACGACGACACCGTGCGCTCGACGACGACCGTCTGCGGGTGCACCGTGTTGCGTGCGACGACGAGAGCGACGACGTCGGGTGACGTGCGGTTCATCTCGGCGAACACGTCCGGATCGTTCGTCATCGCCACACCGACGTGATCCTGTGGCGTCGAAGAGAGAACTCCGTCGGCGCCAGTGACGACGGTGTGCACCGTGCCTGAGGCGTAAGTCGACAGATCGAGTTCGTTGATCCGGCTGTAGCGCCAGATCTCTTCGTCGACGGTGGGGAGTGTGAGGGTCGTCATCTAGTTCTTTTTCTTCTTGTCGCGTTTCTTCTTCTTGTTCTTGCGCTTGTCGTTGAGATCGGCGAGCACGTCCCCCATCGCTGCTTCGATGATCGATGCGGCCTCGTCCAGCACCGCGGCCGCCGTGCCGTCGTTCAGGCTCTCTGGCTCGACCGGTGTCGCAGGCGGAACGAGTGTGCCGTGCGCCCAGGCGACGTCGACCATGCGGCGCTCATATTTCGCACAGTCCTCCGGGCAACGCCACGGTGCATCGGGAGCAAGACCGAGATTGCAGCGACGCATCGTGTCGCCGTTCGCGTACGTGCGGGACTCGAAGTGCTTGCATTCTGATCGCATCGCCATGGTGGACAGTCTCGCGGCACGACTGACGTGTCAGCCGACGGATCCTTCCATCTGGAGTTCGATGAGTCGGCTCCATTCGACGGCGTATTCCATGGGAAGCGTGCGGGTGACGGGCTCGATGAAGCCGTTGACGACCATACCCATTGCCTGCTCCTGGGTGAGCCCACGGCTCATCAGGTAGAAGAGCTGCTCGTCGGCGATCTTCGACACGGTTGCCTCGTGACCGATCTGTGCATCGCGCTCGCCGACTTCCATGTACGGCAAGGTGCGGCTCTCGGAGTCCTCGTCCAAGATGAGCGCGTCACACTGCACGTGGCTCTTGCAGCCCGTTGCACCTTCCTCGACGCGCACGAGACCGCGATAGGTCGTGATGCCGCCGTCCTTGGAGATCGACTTGGAGACGATCTTCGATGACGTCTCGGGTGCAGCGTGCACCATCTTGGCGCCCGCGTCCTGGTGCTGGCCAGGTCCTGCGTAGGCAACGGAGAGCACTTCTCCCGTGGCCTTCGGGCCGACGAGATACACGCTCGGGTACTTCATCGTGAGCTTGGAGCCGATGTTGCCGTCGATCCACTCCATGTGGCCCTCGGCCTCGA
>DAIRSS010000104.1:0-3460 GCA_036804285.1 Ilumatobacteraceae bacterium | reverse complement strand
CCATCACTCCGATGATCTTGCGCGTGACGCCGGAGGCGCGTTGTGCACGGAGTGCATCGAGACCAATCGCATCGATCGATGAGTCCAGCGAGCAGTACTTCTCCATGCCGCCTTCGAGTGGGGTGTGTTCGCGCGTGATGTCGGTGCCGTACGTCATGAGTCCGGCTTCGATGCGTTCGATCAGGTTCGGGCAACCCGGGCCGATGTCGTATGGGGCTCCTGCTTCACAAATGGCGTCGTAGAGCTGGGCACCGATTTCCCAGTCATCGACGAAGATCTCGAAGCCACCCTGTGCACTCCATCCGCTGCGTGCGACGCGCAGGGGATGGCCCTTGAAGGTGTGGGTGGCGAAGCGGAAGAACTTTGTCTCGCGGATCGAGTCACCGAAGACCTTCGCGAGCACGTCGTCGGAGTGACGACCCTGCACGGCGAGGGGATTGACGTCGGGCTCGCTGACCTCGACGTCGAGTCCCATGCCGAGTGCGAGTCCGCCGGCCCACAGGGCGACGTCGGAGTCGGAGATCGAGAACCAGTAGCAGTCATCGGCGACACGAAACACGACGGGATCGTTGATCAGGTGACCGTCGTGGTCGCAGACGGGAACGAGTCCGCCGCGACCGACGTCGAAGCCGCTGATGTCGCGGACGGTCAGGAGCTGGGCGAGTCGCGCCGCATCCGGACCCTTGAGTTGCACCTGTCGCTCACACGCCACGTCCCAGATCTGCACGGCGTTGCGTAGGTGCCAGTAGTCCTCTTCGAGTCCCCGGAACCTCGACGGCAGGAGCATGTGGTTGTACACGGTGTATGCCTGCACGCCGAATCGTTCGATCCGCGAGGTGAACGGGGTGTTGCGCAATCGGCGCGACAGCGCGATGAGGGGTGCGTTCACGGACCGACCCAGGAGATGTCGCAGATCTCGGCGCTGCGACCCTCGAAGTTCCACACGCGACCGAACGCTCGCACGCGACCGAGAGAGGCTTCGGCGATCGTGACCTCGGGTCCCATCCAGTACTGAGTGTTGACGATCATCACCGGTTCGCCGTTGCGCTGGCCCTTGATCGGGGTGACGGCACCATTGATGATCTTGCCAGCGGAGAACGTGCGGGTGTCGCCCTCGCGCGCGAACGTGATCGGGGCACGCTCGGCACCGAGGTACTTGCCGACGAGGAGTTTGAAGAGTCCCGTCGTTCCCTTGCGCGAGCCCGAGAAGATCGACTCGAGGACGGCGAACTGTTCGTCGGTCGCACGATCGTCGATCCACAGTGCGAGCGTCCAGTTACCGCGCTCCATCTTCCCTGGAATGTCGAGGAGCATCGCGACGTTCAAACCGGAGATGTCGACACCACCACACGTTCCCTTGTCAATGCGCACGCCGGACCAGGCCTGGCAGTAGCCCTCGGTTGGCGGGTGCTTGCCGAGCGAAGCAACGCACGGGCAGAACACCGTGCAATTGCAATTGAGGATGAGTTCCCCGGTGATCGACCAGGTCTCGGTGAGTGCTGGTGTGGTGATGGTCATGGTGTCGTCCCTTCGACGTGTGTTGAATGTGTGGAGAATTCGATCGGCTGGGCGATGATCACGAGTGCACCGGCAACGAGCAGTGCGACGCCGAGTGGAGCAGACACCTTGCGTCCGAGGGTCGGCCACTTCTCGACGACCATGATCGCGGTGGCAAGTGCCATGAAGCCCCAGTTCGCCATTCCACCCACGAAGGCGAGCAGCATCAGCGCGACGCAACATCCGAGGCAGGCAAGACCGTGGCGGACGCCCATGCGTACCGCGCCGAGCGACCCCGCTCGCCAATGCACCATGAAGAACTTCATCGGTCGCATGCACGCCTCGCGACAACGGTCTTTCACGTGGCTGAACTGGTAGACGCCCGCACCGAGCAACGCGACGCCGACCCAGTTGTTCGACCCGAGGACACCGTGTGCATCGACGACGCCAAGATCGCGCAACACGAGATGGATCTGTGCAACGGCGATGGCGAACCCTGCCCATACGGCCAGATATCCGGTGAGGAAGAGCCACCACGTCGAGGGTTCGCGCCGACCGACGACGTCGGCGAGTGCGGACAGCATCGGCACGGTCGTCGGTGTCATCATCGCAGCGGTCATCGCGAGCCACGAGATCGTGATGGCACCAGTCGAATCGTGCGTGTTCGACGTCGAGTGCCAGACGAGATCGATCACCCAGGTTGCTGCGACGAACGCGGCAAAGTAGGGCCATGGGGAGGTGGCGAGGCGTGGCGCATCGGCGCGCGTCTGCGTGACCTCGACCCCCATCGGTGAACACTATAGTTATCGCTACGCATGGCCTCCAAGACCTCTCACCGTCGACCACTCGAATTCGATGCTCGTCGCTTTGCCGACTGGTTGTGGAAGTCCCGAACCGCGCACGACTGGTCCACGCGTGATCTCGCGACTCGCGCGGGGATCTCTCAGCCGTATGTCGTCGCACTCGAACGCGCGCGACTGTCACACGACGATCGCACACCGACACCGACGGTGAACGTGGTCGCTGCGCTCGCAGCGGCATTCGACGTCGATCCCATCGCACTCATTCGCCGCACGCTTCGCCCGGCTTCGCGCCACGTACTTCTCGTCGTCGACGGCTCCACGGCGCCGCCCATCGACGTGATTCGCGAAGAGACTGGGGAGACCGCGGAGGTGTGGGTGTGTGGACGTGGTCAGCATGCACCGAAGCAGTCCAAGCCGTGCACGCACGACATTCGCCTGCATCGCGAGTCGATGAAGGAGTACGACCCGGACAAGATCTCCGCGTTGCTCGACCGTGAACTCAACCGCATCGTGACCGACATCGAGGGCAAGAACATCGGACTCGTCTTCGGTGAGACGTCGAGTGTCATGTCGTACGTATCCAACCCGGACTCGTTGATTGAGTTCGAAACTCGCTGGAAGGAACTCGTGTCCGAATCTGCCGCCACCGTCGGCGCGCACGCCGCGTGGAACGTCTGTGTGTATGAAGCGCACATCTTGCGTGGTCGAAGCGACATCGACGACACGATGAACTTCCTGTTCGACCACCACGACGAGCACTGGTTCGCCAAGGGCTCGAAGGTGCACACAGGCGAGAATGCACGCCAGCGAATCTTGAAAGCTGTCGCCTGAGGCGACGCGACCACACGAAAGGCACCACCATGACAACGACCGTCCGCGCACTGCTCGTCGGCAAAGTGAACGATGTCTGGACGAGGCGAATTGAGGACGTCTCGGTCGACTCGCTCGGGGACGGTGACGTTCTCGTCAAGGTTGACTGGTCATGTATCAACTACAAGGACGGCCTTGCCTCGAGCGAGAAAGGTCGAGTCGCACGCATCGACCCGCTGATTCCTGGCGTCGATCTTGCGGGCACCATCGTCGAGCCGGGCAACTCCGGGCTCGCCGTCGGCTCGCCAGTGATCGTGCATGGCTACGACGTCGGCGTTGCTCATCACGGC
>DAIRSS010000103.1:0-3533 GCA_036804285.1 Ilumatobacteraceae bacterium | reverse complement strand
CTCATCGTCACGCTCTTCTTCGGTGGCCCACAGCCGATCGCGATTGGTTCGACCGTGCTCGACATTCCATTCATCCCGAACGGCATCGAGGGGACGTTCTGGCTCCTCGCCAAGGTGCTCGTCTTCCTCTACATCTACGTGTGGTTCCGTGCGACGCTCCCACGTCTGCGCTACGACCAGTTGATGGACCTCGGTTGGAAGATCTTGATTCCAGCGTCACTCGGCTGGTTCATGTTGCTCGCAGCACAGCGCTTGGGTCGCAATGAGGGTTGGGACACGATCGTCGTCACCGTCGCCTCTGCGATCGTGCTGATCGTTGGCTATGGATTGCTCCAGATGGCGTTGCGTGTCAGTCAGCGCGACCGCGAGCGGGAAGGATCGATGTTCTGATGGGTTACCTCGGAGGATTCCTCGTCACCATTCGCCAGCACGGCAAGCGCAATCGCGTCACCACCCAGTACTCGGGCGGTCGCGTGCGTCGGCGTGCGCTGAAGAAGTCGAAGAAGGGTGAGGTCTCCGCGCGAGCCGAGGAGATGGACGCCAAGATCGACAAGCCAGAGCGCCTGCACGGCCGTCACGTCCTCAATCGCTACGAGGACGGAATGGAAAAGTGCATCGGCTGTGAGCTGTGCGCTGCGGTGTGTCCAGCCAAGTGCATCCACGTGCGTGGCGCAGACAACGATCCCGAGAACCCGACTTCGCCCGGCGAGCGCTTCGGCTGGATCTATGAGATCAACTACCTGCGTTGCATCCACTGCGACATGTGCGTCGAGGCGTGCCCGACCGAAGCGATCACGGAATCCAAGTTGTTCGAGTTCTCCTTCACCAATCGTCAGGACGCGATCTACACGAAGACCGAGCTTCTCGTCGGCGACGACGGCAAGCCGAAGCAGTTGCCGTGGGAAGACTGGCGACCGGGCGAGGACGCGAATACTTCTGCTTGGATGAGGGCTACGGCTCCATCCGGAGACGCGTCGTTCGTCGGCGTCGTCGGCTGGAGCGGTGAACTCGGCTACGGCGTGCGCAAGCCGGAAGAGAGCAGCCAGTAAGTGGAACTCTTCGTCTTCGTCTGTGCCTCGATCATGATCCTCGTCGGTGCCCTCGGCGTCGTCGTGCGCAGCAATCCTGTGCATGCAGCACTCAGCCTCGTGCTCACGCTGTTCGGAGTTGCGGTCATGTTCGTCGCCCAGCATGCGGAGTTCCTGGCGGCGGTGCAGGTGATCGTGTACGCGGGTGCAATCGTCGTGTTGTTCCTGTTCGTGATCATGCTCCTCGGCGTCGATCGCGCAGAGGACCTGCGCACGGAGCCTCTTGCCGCACAGCGCTGGATCGCCGGACTCGTCGGCGTGGCGATGCTTGGTCTGCTCGTGACGGCGATCCTGACCGGTGTCGATGCGGTCTATCCGCGAGGTGAGGGGATTGCCAGCGTGGTGGCGGGGGACAACCCGGACGCCAACATCGACCAGCTCGCCCACATCATCTTCTCGGACTACGTCGTCGCCTTCGAGTTGACGTCGGTCCTGCTCCTCGTCGCAGTCGTCGGAACGGTGCTTCTCGCCCGCAAGCGCAAGGCGGCAAAGTCGTGAACGCCCTCGTCGTCGTGCCGACCACCACCTGGTATCTCGTGTTGTCCGCGGTGCTCTTCGTCATCGGCATGGTCGGTGTCATGGTGCGTCGCAACCCACTCATCATGTTCATGTGCATCGAACTGATGCTCAATGCCGTCAACTTGTCCTTCGTGTCCCTTGGCCGCCGCCTCGACGACATTCATGGTCAGTCGATCGTGTTCTTCGTGATGGTGGTCGCGGCCGCTGAAGTCGTCGTCGGACTCGGGATCATCGTGTCGATCATGCGTCGTCGTTCCGGCGTCAATGCCGATGATCTCGCGGAGCTGAAGGGCTGACCATGACGTCTCAACTGTGGCTCCTTCCTGCGTTCCCGCTGCTTGGGGCAACGCTCATCTTGTTGTTTGGCCGTCGCCTTGGGGATCCGAAGGCCGGCTATCTCGCGGCACTCATGCCCATTGCGTCCTTCATCGTGACCGTCGGGGTCTACTTCGACCTGTTGTCGCGGCCAGCAGAGGAGCGCAGTGAAGTCATCACGCTGTTCTCCTGGATTCCCGTCGGGTCGCTCAAGATTGATGCCGCGTTGCTGGCGGATCCGCTCAGCATCACGATGGCGCTCTTCATCACCGGCATTGGCTCGCTCATTCATCTCTATGCGGTCGGCTACATGCACGGGGACGAGAAGTTCTCGAAGTTCTTCCTGTACTTGAACCTCTTCGTCTTCAGCATGCTGATGCTCGTTCTCGGCGAGAACCTGCTCGTCACCTTCCTCGGCTGGGAAGGCGTGGGAGCGTGCTCGTACTTCCTGATCTCGTTCTGGCACACCCGCAACAGCGCGGCCGTGGCCGGCAAGAAGGCCTTCGTCACGAACCGAATCGGTGACTTCGGCGTGATGACCGCGATGTTCCTCGCCTTCTCGACGGTCGGCTCGGTCTCGTATGGCGCCATCAATGAGGCCGCTCACCACGGTGAACTCGCGCCGGTGACCGCAACTGCCATCGCGCTGCTGCTCTTCGTCGGCGCGTGTGGCAAGAGTGCCCAGCTTCCGCTGTACCTGTGGCTTCCCGATGCGATGGAAGGCCCGACCCCGGTGTCGGCCCTGATCCACGCGGCCACCATGGTCACCGCGGGCGTGTTCTTGATGACCCGCATGGCACCGGTGCTGCATGAGTCGTATTCGTGGGCGCCGATGATCGTCGCCTCGATTGGCGCAGCGACCGCGCTGTTCGCCGCGACCGTTGCGGTTGCGCAGAACGACATCAAGAAGGTTCTCGCGTACTCGACGGTGTCCCAACTCGGCTACATGTTCCTCGCGGTGGGCTCTGGTGCGTATGTGGCAGCGATCTTCCACATGGTGACGCACGCGTTCTTCAAGGCGTTGTTATTCCTCGGTTCCGGCTCGGTCATTCACGGGATGCATCACGAGCAGGACATGCGCAAGATGGGTGCCCTGCGCAAGGTGATGCCGATCACGGGATTCACGTTCATCATCGGTTGGCTCGCCATCGCGGGCGTCCCGCCATTCGCAGGCTTCTGGTCGAAGGACGAGATCCTGCTGTACGTGTACGCAAACAACCGTTTCCTCTACGTGATCGGTCTCCTCACCGCACTCCTGACCGCCTACTACATGACGCGACAGGTGATCATGGTGTTCTTCGGCAAGGCGCGCTGGAACGATCACAGTGCCGATCACGGCGCGCACGGTGACTTCACACCACACGAGAGCCCGCGAATCATGTTGATGCCACTCGTCGTACTCGCGGTGCTCTCGGTCATCGGTGGCTTCATGCAGTTGCCCTTCTCAAAGGATCTGCACTTCCTCGAGCACTGGCTCGCACCGGTGGTGGAGGAGTCTGAAGCCCACATCGGCGAGACCTGGGCCTATCAGAACAAGTACGTCCTCTTGGGTGTCGCCGTGTTGATCGCCGCAATTGGAATCTTTGCTGCAATCGCGGTGTATGCCAAGGG
>DAIRSS010000102.1:0-3573 GCA_036804285.1 Ilumatobacteraceae bacterium | reverse complement strand
TCCAATCGCTCGAGACGCGCAATGATCGGGCCGAGGTCGTTGGCCTCGGTGGTCGAGGTCAACTTCACGAGTGCGACCTCGAGCAAGAGTCGTGCATCTGGTGCATGGCGCATCTCGATCAACACCTCACCGAGCACCTCGATCGCGCGCACCGTGCGCGGTGTGCCGAGTCGGCGAGCCTGATCGGCGACGAGCTCGCGCTGTCCGTCAGGAAGTTGGACGAGCTCCGGCGCGATGGCGGAGAGGAAACACTCGCGCAAGGCACGCACGATGTCCTCGGTGAGCGAGCGCGGATCGGCGCCCTGCTGGATCGCTCGTGCAGTCGAACTCAACGCAAGTGCAGCGTCCTTGTTGATCAGTGCTTCGACGAAGTCGGATGCCGACTGTTGCGCGTCGACTTCGCCACCTGCGGCTGCAACGAGTTCGAGAGCGCTCAGTGTGTCGCGCGCGGAGCCTCCGCCTTGGTGGAGCACGTGCTGGATCGCATCCTCGCTCACCTTCAAGTTGGCATCCTTGATCACGTAACGCACGTGTGATTCGAGATCCGAAATTGGGAGGAGATGGAACTGCAGGTGTTGCGTGCGGCTACGAATCGTCTCGCTGACCTTCTGCGGGTCGGTGGTGGCGAGCACGAACACGACGTGAGGCGGTGGTTCTTCGAGGGTCTTGAGCAACGCAGCTTCGGCGGGCTTCGAGAGCATGTGTACTTCGTCGAGAATGAACACTCGGTGGCGACCTGGGTTGCCGAGCGAGGAGCGCTCGATCAGGTCACGGATGCTCTCGACGCCGTTGTTCGAGGCGGCGTCGAGTTCGAGCACGTCGTAGCTGTTTCCGCTGTCGATGGCGGCACACGAGTTGCAGATCCCACAGGGTTCGCCGTTTTCGGGCTCCTCGCAGTTGAGGACTTTGGCCAGGATGCGGGCGGTCGAGGTCTTGCCGGTACCTCGGGGACCCGAGAAGAGATAGGCCTGGCCTTCGCGGTGGTTGACGACCGCATTGCGCAATGCCCGAACCACGTGGTCTTGGCCCCGCAATTCGTCGAAGCGACGAGGGCGGTAGCGGCGATACAAGGACTGGACGGCCATTGCCTGCGAGCCTACCCATGCGGTGCCACGCGGGTCGGACGAGGCGCAGGTCGTGAGCCAGTGGATACCGTTAGTACCCGAACATGTCGCTCGTTCATCGTCCAACTTCGCGTCGTGCAACCCGCGTCATGGGTTGGCTCGTCTGTGGTCTTGCCATTCTCGGCACCCTCGGCTTCGGCCGCCTCGTCAATGCGGCCGGTGCCCCTGGCACCAACATCGTCGTGTCCTCGAATCCACCTGCCGGTGGGACCATCGACATCAATCCGACCGCAATCCAGCTCGTCTTCCGTGACGACGTCAAGGCCGACCAAGGCAAGGTCGTCATCGAGATGACGTGTGCCGATCAGCCGATCGGCTTTGCCGAACCGCAGATCGCAGCAGACGCGCGAACGGTGTCCGCAGCCCTCATCGACATCCCGCCTGCAGGAATCTGCACGGTGAGTTGGTCATTGCCCGACAAGAGCATTGGTTCGTTCCAGTTCACACTCACCGCAACGACCGAGACGAGCATCTCCAGCGGTGGCGGCGAAGAGACCCCGACCGAGACCACCGTCGCGATCATCGGTGAGGTCGTGCCAGAGCGCACGGGTTCTGGTCCGCGCGTCGGCGGTCTGATCGGACTGTTGCGCATCGTGCACTACCTCGCCATCTCGGCAGTATTCGGCGGGCTCATCGTCGTGCTCCTCATCTGGCCTGAAGGCACCGAATACGGACTGAGCCTGCGCTTCTTCCGACTCGCATGGCTCGCCGCAGTGATCTCCACCTACTTCGTCGTTGCACTGACGGCAATGCGAAGCGCCGATGACGGGTTTGTCACCGCGCTCAATCCCTTCTCGTGGTTCGGCTCGCTCGACGGACTCGATGGACTCATGCTCGCCATCCGACTGCTCTTTGTCATCGCCTCTGGCTGGGTCGTAATCGTCCCCGACCGCATCGTCGACCCCGCGACGCAGGTTCCTGCGCTCGGGATCGTCGTCATCATGATGTCCACGTTCGGGCTCTCGCGACTCGGTCAGAACGTGTCGTTCCTCAACTACGTCTTCGGCGTTCCACACGCGCTCAGCGTGGGCGTCTGGATCGGTGGGCTCACGTTGCTCTTCTTCGTCACCCTCACTGGTTCGGGTGAGAGCGACCTCGTGCAG
This sequence comes from Ilumatobacteraceae bacterium, assembly GCA_036804285.1. Classification (GTDB taxonomy): domain Bacteria; phylum Actinomycetota; class Acidimicrobiia; order Acidimicrobiales; family Ilumatobacteraceae; genus UBA3006. The sequence continues at coordinate 1,346 of DAIRSS010000102.1, read as the reverse complement.
GCCGTGCTCGGCTTTGCTCGATTGTCGACCACACTCATGGGTGTTGCGGTGGCCACTGGCGTCATGCAGATGTACGTCCTCGACGGCTTTGCCCTCTTCACCTCCGGACACGGACGCTTGAACATCCTCACGATCCTCATCACCGCAGCGATGATCTGGATCGCGCTCATGATCAAGGTGTTCGCCCAATCTCGTCTCGCCAAGGCCGAGACGTTGTCAGGAAAGATGGCATGGAGACTCCGTCGCGCGGTGCGCGTCGAACTCATCGCAGGCATCATTGTGTTCGCTCTCACTGCGTGGGCGGTGCCGATGAACCCACCACAGGCGAAGGCGGAGGCGACCCGCGCGGCGGTGAACTACGCATTCCGCCAAGAGCTCGAAAACGATCGCTTCAAGGTCGTGTTGTCGATCACGCCCGTCGAGACCGGCATCAACGCGATGCGCATCGAACTCCTGAAGCCAAGTCGCATCTCCGACTTCACGGTCAATCTCGTGCCACAAGAGATCGGTTACGAAGGCATCGCCATCAAGCCCGGTCTCAAGCGTCCCGGCGCGGTCATCATCGCCGGCGACGGATTGTTCATGCTCAAGGCACCGGGGGTGTGGTCGATCGAGATCACGGGTGCGACGACCACGGGTGAACTCGTGCCCTTGGCCACGACCATCAACGTCGCCGAGGGCGCTCCTCCAACCACGACGGTTGCGCCAACGACCACCGTCGGGGGCTGAAACGACCCTGCCGACTAGCGTCTAGTCGGTGAGCGACAACACCATGGACGCCAAGCTCCGCGACCTCCAGTCGCGCAAAGAGCAGGCCCACAACGCAGGAAGTCCCCGCTCGGTCGAGCGCCAACATGAAAAGGGCAAACTGCTCGCCCGCGAGCGCATCCAGGCGCTGCTCGACCCCGAGTCGTTCCACGAACTCGACCTCCTCGCCCGTCACCGCGCCCATGCAGCAGGGCTCGAAGAGCGCCCTTACACCGATGGTGTGATCACCGGCTGGGGAACGATTGACGGCCGCAAGGTGTTCGTCTTCAGCCAGGACTTCACCGTGTTCGGTGGAGCTCTCGGCGAAGTATTCGCCGAAAAGATCCACAAGCTCATGGATCTTGCACTCAAGGTCGGTGCACCAGTCATCGGCTTGAACGACGGCGCAGGAGCCCGCATTCAAGAAGGCGTCGTGTCGCTCGCGAGTTACGGAGGCATCTTCCACCGCAACGTGCAGGCTTCAGGCGTCATCCCACAAATCTCGGTCATCCTCGGACCGTGCGCGGGTGGTGCCGTGTATTCGCCCGCGATGACTGACTTCATCTTCATGGTTCGCGAAACCAGCCACATGTTCATCA
>DAIRSS010000101.1:0-3643 GCA_036804285.1 Ilumatobacteraceae bacterium | reverse complement strand
GAGCACGCTTCGACGACCGCGTGACTGGACGCGTGAATGCGTTCGCACCCGATGCGAAGATCATTCACGTCGACATCGACCCCGCCGAGCAGGGCAAGGTCCGCAAGCCAGATGTGCCGATCGTCGGCGACTGCCGATTGGTGATCGAGGAGATCGTCAAGGCGATCCACGACCTCACCAAGGGCGGCGTCGAACAGGCGGACATTCAGCCGTGGCGCAGCCGCATCAGTGGATGGCGCGAGCAGTTCCCACTGCACTACGAGCCGAGCCAGCCCGGCAACGCACTCAAGCCACAGTTCTGTTTGGAGAAGTTGCGCGACGCTGCGCCCGAGGGCACGATCCTCGTGTCGGGCGTTGGTCAGCACCAAATGTGGTCGAGCCAGTACTGGAAGTTCAACGAGCCGTACACCTGGGTCAACTCGGGTGGTCTCGGCACGATGGGCTTCTCGGTCCCGGCCGCGATCGGCGCCAAGGTTGGCCGACCGGACAAGACGGTGTGGGCGATCGACGGTGATGGTTGCTTCCAGATGACCGCACAAGAACTCGTCACCGCATCACTTGAGCGCATCCCGGTGAAGATCGGCATCCTCAACAACTCCTATCTCGGCATGGTTCGCCAGTGGCAGGAGATGTTCTACGAGGAGCGCTACAGCGAGGTCTATCTGTCGACCGAGGTTCCGAACTTCGTCAAGTGGGCCGAGTCGATGGGATGCGTCGGCATTCGCGTCGATGACCCGAGCGAAGTCGAGAGCGCAATCGACAAGGCGAACTCGATCAACGACCGTCCGGTCGTCGTCGACTTCCGTGTCGATGCGGGCGAGAAGGTGTTCCCGATGGTCGCCGCTGGTCAGAGCAACGACGACATCATGTTGCACCCAACGCAACAGCCACGAAAGGAGTTCCTGCGATGAGCGGAGCCAATCCATACGGCAGTGCACCGACACACCACATGCTGTCGGTGCTCGTGCAGAACCGACCAGGAGTGCTTGCGCGCGTCGCAAGCCTCTTCGCGCGTCGTGGTTACAACATCTTCTCGTTGGCGGTCGCCCCGACCGAGCACGAGGAATACAGCCGCATCACCATCGTCGTCGACGTCGAGTCGGCGCCGCTCGAGCAGATCGTCAAGCAGCTGTTCAAGCTGATCGACGTCGTGCGCATCTCGGAACTCGACCCGCGCAAGTCGGTCGAGCGTGAGTTGATGGTGGCGACGGTGCGCGCGACTCCCGAGGAGCGTGGCCAGGTCGTCGAACTCACCAACATCTTCGAGGGCAAGATCCTGTCGGTTGGTCCCGACGCGCTGATCGTGTCGCTCGATGGCAGCCCAGAAAAATTGGACGATTTCTCCGATTTGCTGCGACAATATGGAATCATCGAATCGCAACGCACAGGTCGCGTCGCGCTTCCAAAACTCGATCGGGCCACCAAGGTCCGTGCCGTCAAGGGAAAGGCAAGCTAATGGCAGCGAACATCTACTACGAAAAGGACGCCGACCCGGCACTGATCCGCGCGAAGAAGGTTGCGATCATCGGTTATGGCTCGCAAGGCCATGCGCACGCGTTGAACCTCAAGGACTCCGGAGTCGACGTCGTCGTCGGCTTGCGCGATGGTTCTTCGTCGAAGGCGAAGGCCGAGGAGGCCGGACTCAAGGTGATGTCGATTGCCGATGCGTCGAAGTACGCAGACGTGATCATGATCCTCGCTCCGGACACCGAGCAGAAGAAGATCTACGAGGAGAGCATCAAGCCGAACCTCGCAGACGGCAAGGCACTCGCCTTCGCCCACGGCTTCAACATCCGTTTCAATCGCATCGAGCCGCCGAAGGGCGTCGACGTGATCATGATTGCCCCGAAGGGCCCAGGTCACCTCGTGCGTCGCACGTACACCGAGGGCGGCGGAGTACCGGCGTTGATCGCGGTCGCTCAGGACGCAACCGGCAAGGCGAAGGCAGTTGCGCTGTCGTACGCCGAGGCAATCGGCGGAGCACGCGCAGGCGTCATCGAGACCACCTTCACCGAAGAGACCGAGACCGACTTGTTCGGTGAGCAGGTCGTGCTGTGTGGCGGACTCACCTCGCTCGTGCAGGCTGGATTCGAAACGCTCGTCGAGGCTGGCTACCAGCCTGAGATGGCGTACTTCGAGTGCTTGCACGAAGTGAAGCTGATCGTTGACCTGATGTACGAAGAGGGAATCGCCGGCATGCGATACAGCATTTCGGACACCGCCGAGTACGGCGACGTCTCGCGTGGACCACGCATCATCAACTCGTCGACCAAGGCGGAGATGAAGAAGATCCTCGAGGAGATCCAGACCGGCAAGTTCGCCGAGGAGTGGATCGCCGAGAGCGACAGTGGTCGCAAGCGTTTCGCCGAACTGCGCAACGCGGGCAAGAACCACCCGATCGAGAAGGTCGGCGCGCAGCTTCGCTCGATGATGCCGTGGATCTCCAAGGGCAAGAAGAAGGTCAGCGAAGTTTCAGGCGGCTGAGCCCTGTAGCCCTTGAGTTTCAAGGGTTCTAAATGTTGAGTTGTTTAGTCGGGAATTAGACCGTAGTGTCTCGCCCCATGACTAACGCTCAATGGGGTTTCGAAACACGTCAGATTCACGCCGGCCAGGAGCCAGACAGCGCAACCGGCGCTCGCGCCGTTCCCGTCTATCGCACCACGAGTTACGTGTTCCGTGATGCGCAGCACGCACAGAATCTGTTCGCACTCGCCGAGATCGGCAACATCTACACCCGCATCATGAACCCGACGCAAGGTGTGCTCGAAGCACGTTTGTCGTCGCTCGAGGGTGGCATCACGACTGCAGTTGGTCTGCCTGGTGCGCTTGCGGTGTCGTCGGGTCAGTCGGCGGAGTTGCTCGCCATCCTCACACTCGCTGAAGCCGGCTCGCACATCGTTGCGTCGCCGAGCCTCTACGGCGGAACGTACAACTTGTTCCACTACACGCTTCCCAAGCTCGGCATCGAAGTCTCGTTCGTCGAGGACCCCGACAACCTCGACCAATGGAAGGCTGCGGCCAAGCCGAACACGAAGGCGTTCTACGGCGAAGTGCTCGCCAACCCACGCAACAACGTGTTCGACATCGAAGGTGTGAGCAAGGTTGCACACGAAGTTGGCGTGCCGCTCATCGTCGATAACACCGTTCCGACGCCATACCTCATCCGTCCGATCGAGTGGGGTGCAGACATCGTCGTGCACTCGCTCACCAAGTTCATCGGCGGTCATGGAACCTCGATCGGTGGCGCGATCATCGATGGTGGAACGTTCGACTTCTCCGCGAGCGGTCGCTTCCCGAACTTCACCGAGCCGGATCCGTCGTACCACGGTCTGTCGTACTGGCCGGCACTCGGTGCAGGTTCGTACATCATCAAGGCTCGCGTGCAGATGCTGCGCGACATGGGCATGGCAACCACACCGGACAACGCGTTCAACTTCTTGCAGGGACTCGAGACGTTGTCGCTGCGCATGGATCGCCACTGGGCGAACGCTCAGAAGGTGGGTGAGTACCTCGCCAAGCATCCGCAAGTCGAAGAGGTGTTCTATGCGGGACTGCCGACGAGCAAGTGGCACGCACGCGCCAAGAAATATGGCGGCGGCAAGGGTTACGGCTCGGTGCTCGCGTTCAACATCAAGGGTGGCGT
>DAIRSS010000100.1:0-3657 GCA_036804285.1 Ilumatobacteraceae bacterium | reverse complement strand
TGCGGGAGCTTGAGGCTGGCCGAGGACTTGGCCTTGATCGTGAGCGGGGTGGCCCCGATCGTCAAGGCGTACGGCTTGCGGTCGGCGTTGCGGATGGTGAGCACGCCGTTGCGGGCGATCACGATCCGGGCCTTGTCGAAGGCGGTCGAGGAGATAGTGAGCGTCGCGCGCGTGGCAACGAAGAACATGGTCGCAGGTTACTTGTCGAGCTTGTCGAGTCCGCGGCGGGCAAACGTGAGCGTGATCGCCGAGAGGACGACGATGGCGATGAGTCCGCCCCACGTGTTCGACCACGCCATGTGGTCAGGTGACGCGCTCGTCACGAGACCCTGACGGGCGAGCCGCAGGACGTTCGTGATCGGATTGAATCGTGCGGCTGCGTGCACCCAGCCAGACAGGAGCCACATCGGCATCTGGGCGTTGGAGACGTACAGCACGACGAACACGGTGAGCTGCATGATCGCTGCCGCGCGCATGTCGCGGAATCGGAAGGCGAGTCCGAGTCCCCAGCCAACCGAGATCGTGGCGATGCCGAACGACGCGGTGAGCAACGCGAGCACGCCGAGGATGCCACCCGTGAATCGTGCGCCGAGCAGGAGCCCCATCGGAATGACAAATGCGTTCAGGATGACCGTGCGGCTCCAGGCGGTGAACAGCGGGCCGACGATGAGTGCGCGGCGCGGCACCGGTGCCATCAGCAGTCGTTCGTAGAAGCGGGTCTCGATGTCGCGAATCGTGCTGAATCCGAGGCCGATGCCGCTGAACGCGGAACCGAAGCAGATGCCGAGCGGCATGAACCAGTTCGCCGAGCGATCGGTGGGGAAGCCGGGGATCTTGGTGATCGCAAAGTACGTGCCGGAAAACGCGATCATCGTGAACACGGGCATCGCCACGCTCGGGAAGAACGCCGACGGCATGCGACGGATGGTGCGCAGACCGCGGAGCATGAGCCCACGACCGACGGCGACGGTCGAGGTGTGCAGCGACTCGGAGTGGAATTCGATCGTCGTCACAACGCCGCCAATCGTGCACGCAACGCGCCGAGTGCGAGCATCGTTGCGGCGATACAGACGGCGATCGGGATGAGGATCGCCTTGGCGATCGAACCCATGGTCACTTGGTGCAACACCATGTCGCGGAGACCCTCGACGAGATGCGAGATCGGATTGATGTCGGCGATCTTGCGGTACGTTCCGCTCATCGTCTCACGCGGGAAGAAGGCGCTGGAGAAGAACAGCAGGATGAAGATGAGCGGGAACGCCCCCTGCACCGCCTCTGCGGAACCGGTGCGGATTGCCACCGACGACATGAGCGCGCCGATCGCAAGCGAGACGAGACCGCCACTTGCGACCATCACGAGGAACGCCGGGATGCCGCCCCGGATCGTCGCGCCGAACGGCCACAGCACGAGGAGGAAGAAGGCTGCCTGGAATGCGCCGAACAGTGCGCTGCCGGCGATGCGGGCGAGCACGATGCCCGAGCGTGTCGACGGGGCGAGGAGCAGTCGATCGAAGAACTTGTTCTCGATGTCGGTGGCGAGTGCGGCAGCACCCGAGATCGAACCGAAGAGCACTCCCTGGATGACGGTCGCGGCGAGCGAGAACTGGAGGAACGAATCCACTTCGGGGAATCCCGGCAGGTTCGTCGTCTTGCCGAACGACGACGCGCCGAGCGCGGCGAAGAAGATCGGGAAGATCATGCTCGGCGCGCTCATCGCCGGCTGGCGGACGATCTCGAGCGTCGAGCGCTTGGTCATCTCGAGGGTCTGGCGGATCGACAGACCGAGACTTCGTTCGGCGACGAGGCTCGTCACGACTGCGCGCCTTCGAGGCGGTGCCCCGTCGCTTCGGCGAACACGTCGTCGAGGCTCGGCTCATTGACTTCGAGGTGTTGGACGCGCACGTGTGCTTCGTCGAGCTTGCGCACGACGTCGGTGACGACGGTGGCTCCGCCGCGCAGTCCGACGCCGAGTGTTCCCTCTGCGGTCGGGCGCAGGTCACCGAAGCCGAGCAACACCGACTTGGCGGCGTCCATCTGATCCTTCGGCACGTTCACGAGCAGGGTGGGGAAGCCCACTCCCGCCTTCAGGTCACTCGGACGACCCTCGCGGACGATGAGACCCTTGTCGATGATCGCGATGCGGTCGGCGAGTTGGTCTGCTTCTTCGAGGTACTGCGTCGTGAGCATCACGGTCGTGCCTTCTTGATTCAGTCGGCGAACTTCTTCCCACAGGGTCAGTCGACTCATCGGATCGAGACCGGTCGTCGGCTCGTCGAGGAACAACACGCTCGGCTGATGGATGAGCGAGAGCGCAAGATCGAGGCGGCGACGCATGCCACCCGAGTAGGTGCCGACGCGGCGATCGGCAGCTGCGGTGAGGCCGACGCGCTCGAGCAACTCGCCCGCGCGTGAGGCGGTCTTGGATGACGGAATTCCGTACAGCACGGCCTGCAGGTGCAGCAGTTCGGTGCCGGTCATGAGCGGATCGATCGCGGCGTCTTGCAGTGCGACGCCGATGCGGCGACGAACTTCGTTCGGTTGCTTGGCGACGTCGAAACCCGCGACACGTGCCGTTCCCGACGTCGGGCGCAAGAGGGTGGTGAGCATGCGTACCGCGGTGCTCTTGCCGGCGCCGTTCGGCCCGAGGAACCCGAAGATCTCCCCCTGATTGACGGTCAGGTTGATGCCGTTGACGGCGTGGACGTCACCGAAGTGACGTACGAGGTTCTCGGCGATGATCGGGGCTTCTGAGGTCATTGCTCCACGCTATGACGAAGCGAGGAGTACGAACGACCTGGAGATTCAGCGCGCGTCGTGGATTGCTCGCCACACTCGTTCGGACGTGGCTGGCATGTCGATGTGACGGATACCCAAGTGGGAGACCGCATCGATCACCGCGGACTGCACCGCCGGTGTCGAGCCGATCGTGCCCGACTCACCGATGCCCTTTGCGCCGAGCGGGTTGCGGGGTGTCGGAGTCTCCATGTGCACGACCTCGAACGAGGGCAATTCGGCGGCCGAGATGAACGCGTAGTCGGCGAGGTTGGACGTGATCGGGTTGCCGTCCTGGTCGTAGCGCACCTCTTCGAGGAGTGCCTGTGCCGCACCTTGGGCGATACCGCCGTGGATCTGGCCGTCCAAGATGAGCGGATTGAGCACGCGACCTGCGTCATCGCAGGCGACGTGGCGCACGTGACGAACCTGGCCGGTCTCGACATCGACTTCGACGACGGCGACATGCGAGCCGAACGGGAAGGTCGGGCCGGCCGAGGGGAATGTCGTGTACTGCGAGAGTCCACCGTCGTCTTGTTGGGCGAGGGCAACATCGGCCCAGGTCTTGGCGACCGCGGGAGTTCCCGCAACGTGGAAGGCGCCATGATCGCGGTCGAACACGACGTCGGCTTCGTTGGCCTCGAGCAATCGTGCCGCGTGCTTCTTGGCTTGCTCGATCAGCTCGCGCGAAGCTTTCTGCACGGCTGCACCACCCAGTTGCAGTGAGCGCGAACCCATCGTGCCGCCGCCCACAGGGACGAGGTCGGTGTCACCCCACACGACGTCGATGTCTTCCATCGCGATTCCGGTTTCTTCCGAGGCGATCATCGACCACGACGTCACGTGACCCTGACCGTGTGGTGACGTGCCGGTGTAGACGATGGC
>DAIRSS010000099.1:0-3700 GCA_036804285.1 Ilumatobacteraceae bacterium | reverse complement strand
TTCGAGAACATGCGCGTGTATCACTTCGGCCACTACGAGCCGACCACGCTCACCCGACTCGCCGCACGTCACGGTGCGTGCGAGACCGAGCTCGCAGCGCTGTTGCGGGAGCGCGTCTTCGTGGACCTGTCGAAGGTCGTCACCCAGTCGATGCGCATCGGCGTCGAGTCCTACTCGATCAAGAAGCTCGAACAGCTCTACGCGTTCGATCGCACCGACCTCGTCGCCGATGGCGGACTCTCGATCGTCTACTACGAGCGCTGGTTGCAATCCGTCGGCACCGAGGAGTTCGGCGACACTGGCGACACGGCGGTTCTCGAAGACCTCGAAAAGTACAACATGAACGACTGTCTCTCCACGATCGCCCTGCGTTCCTGGCTCGAGGAGCGTCGTGCCGAGGTCGTCGCACGGATCGCCGATGATCCGGAACTCGGCTTCCTCGTTCGCCCACTGCTCAACCCGAACACCGCTCCCGACGCAGACAGCAAAGGCGAGCTCATCGACGCGCTGAACCTCCATCGCTTCGAAGTGGACCTCACCGAGGAGACGATCGCCGAGAACACTCATCGCTGGCTGATGGCGGACTTGCTCGAGTTCCACAAGCGTGAAAAGGCCGTGGACAACTACGAGTGGGCCGCTGCGATTTCCATGGACGATCAGCAGTTCATCGACGACACCAAAGCAATTGGTGGTCTCGAACTGGTCGCAGACCACGGAGCAGAGGAAGCCTCGGCACGCACGGAGTATTCGTTCAAGACGAAGCGCACGTATCGCTTCGATCCACGCCAGTTGACCGACGTCTCGTCCGGCGACGGGTTCGAGAGTCCGGCATTCCACCCGTATCGTGACGATCCAGCAGAGACGGGTGCCGTTGCGCGAGCAACGGTGAACTCGATCGACTTGGAGAACGGCATCCTCGAACTCTCGATTCTCTCGCACGACAACCCCGCACCTGCGATCACGTCAGGATTCGGCACCAACTTCATCAAGAAGGAGGCTTTCGAATCCGCGCTGGTGGACATTGCCCACAGCGTGCGAGGTGACTCGTCAGATTTCGCGCCTGCGGCACATGACATGTTGCGCCTACGACCGCCGCGATTCCGCGATGGCTTCGATCTCGCCGCCGTCTCGTCGGTAGCGAGTCCGTTGCCGGAAGACATCGCCGAGGCGATCCACCACCTCGACAAGTCGTATCTCGTCATCCAGGGACCCCCGGGTACCGGAAAGACGTACTCCTCGGCACATGCGATCCTGCAATTGATCGACAAGGGACATCGAGTCGGCATCACCTCCAACACCCACGCGGCCGTCCATCAATTGTTGAGCGAGATCGCACTCCATGCACCGGACTACGGATATTCGAAGGACAAGCAGTTGAAGGTCGGGCTCAAGGTCAACAGCGCTGACCACGCACCGAATCTCACCGGCGATTCCATCGCCCTCAGTGCGGTGACGGACAACAGGCGAATGATCTCGAAGGCAAAGACGTTCGACATCGTCGGTGGAACGAGCTTCCTCTTCGCCAACGCCGACATGCGTGACTCGGTCACGACACTCGTCATCGACGAGGCGGGACAGCTGTCGTTCGCGGACACGCTCGCCGTTTCCATGGCCGCACAGAACGTCGTCCTCGTCGGCGACCCCCAACAGCTCAAGCAACCGACCCGCGCCGCCCACCCGGGCACGTCTGGTCTGTCGGGACTCGAGCACATCAACCAGGGCCACGACGTCGTGCCCCGCGAGTATGGAATCTTGCTTGGCGTCACGCGGCGCATGCACCCCTCGATCACGAGCTTCATCTCCGAACAGGTCTACGAAGGAAAACTCGGATCTGCGGAAGAGTGCTTGCGACAGACGATTGGCGAGGGTGGTCTCGTGTCGGGCCACGGCCTGCGCTGGCTCCCGATCGAACACCACGGGTGCGCCTCGCGCAGCACGGAGGAAGCAACCGCAATCGTCAAGATCTACGAGTCGCTCCTCGGCAAATCGTTCACCGACAAGCACGGTGTCACACGCCCGATCGAGCCGAAGGACATCTTCGTCATCGCCCCGTACAACGCCCAGGTTCGTGAACTTCGTCAGCGAATTCGGTCGAGTGCTGCCGTCAAGGAGATCGGGATCTCAGACGAACTCCTTCGCAGCCGAGTCGGCACGGTCGACAAGGCCCAAGGCGCAGAAGCACCCGTGGTCCTCGTGTCGTACACGAGCTCGAGCGCGGCGGACATCCCGCGCAACTTCGAGTTCCTCTACGACAAGAACAGGCTCAACGTCGCCGTAAGCCGCGCGCAAGCACTCGCAGTCGTCGTTGCATCACCGGCACTGTTGAGTGTGGAGTGCAAGACGATCGAACAAGTGAAGCTTGCCAACATGTTGTGCCGCTTCGCAGAGTGCGCTCAACTTATCGCCCTCTAAGACTTAGTAGTCCTCGGATTCACCGTCTTCGTCAAAGCCATAGTCGGACTCGATGTCGTCGACGTCTTCTGAGTCGATCTCGTCAAGATCGTTGCCACCGACGTTGTCGTCAATCGCGGAGTTGTAGAGCTCCGATCCACAGCTCGGGCACGTAGTGTCCGCCTCTCCTTCGAAGAAGATGGCGAGCGAACCACAGAATGGGCACGGATCTCCGTCTTCGATCTCCTCGGTACGAACTCTGTTCATGGTGACCTCCTCACCAGAAAAGGTATGCCCGGGGTGTCACACCGATTACCTAGTCTTCGACCGTGGGACTTTTCAGTGCCTATCTCGCGTATCGCTATGGGAAGCGCCGTGCAGCACGCCGAGCGGAGAGGCTGGACTCGTCAACCGACGAGTTCGAGGTTTGCGATCTGTGCGGATTCGAGCGCCGTTTCCATGCCGATGACGAGATCGAGTCCTGCCCAGAACCGTCACATTGACTTGCCCCGAGCACGGCTCTCCAAAGCTCCTACTCGGTACGTCACGGTTTGCCGTCTCCGTGCGTTAGGTAAGTGATGAACACCGCATTCCAACTCGCAGAGTCCTGGCATCGTGGACAGGTCCGCAAAGGCACCTCGATCCCCTATATCTCGCACCTCATGGCAGTGAGTGCACTCGTCCTCGAATACGGAGGCACACGCGACCAGGCGCAGGCGGCCCTCCTGCACGACATCCTCGAGGACACCGATCTGACGTATGAAGAATTGCGTCACGCGGTCGGAGAAAAGGTCGCAGACATCGTTCGGCACTGCACGCATGTCGACACCTCCGACGAGAAGACTCCCGAGGCCTGGAAGGCACGCAAGCAGCTCTACATCGATCGACTCATCCGTGACGGTCGACCCCACGACGACGAGAACGTCGCGGACTTCGTCCTCGTCACGCTCGCGGACAAGACCCACAACATTGAAACGACCTTGCGCGATCTCGAGAGCGGTCTCGATGAAGAGGAGTTCTTCTCGCGGTTCAACGTCGGGCGCGAACTCCAGGAATGGTGGTACACGTCACTCCTGCGCGCATACCTAGAAATTCAAGTTCCAGGCGAACTTGTCTGGCGATTCCGAGACGCGGTCTGCAGAGTGTTTCCCGGACATTGGGAATTCCAGGAGAACGCGTACGACGAGATGTAACTGCTTCGAGCGTCTCGCTCAGCCCTCGTGGGCAGTTCGAATTAGCCGCGTGACTTGAGCAGCTCGATGAGCTGTGGGAGCACCTTGTGCACGTCACCCACGATTCCAAGGTCGGC
>DAIRSS010000098.1:0-3708 GCA_036804285.1 Ilumatobacteraceae bacterium | reverse complement strand
GCCGGTCGACTCGACATCAGCACCAACCACGCTCTGAGTGCCTACATCGCGTCGCTCCTGTTTGCCGCCGCCGCCTTCCTGCATCCAAGTATTCGCACCTTGACCAGCAAGTCGATCGAACGACAGCAGCGGCCGCTTCTCGGTCGACTCATCGTCACGACGTCGGCACTCACGCTTCCCGTCATCGTTCTCGCGGTGAACGATCCCGTCGATGCAGCGGACCGCGCCGTTCGAGCCGTCTCCATCGCGGTGTTGACCATCGCAGTCACTGCTCGCGTTGTACAAGCTGTCGTCAGCAACGCGCGAATCCAACGCCAATTGATCGCGTCAGCCCAAACCGACGCACTGACCGGCCTGCCCAGCCGATCGTTGATGCTCACGCACGTGAACAACGCACTGCTCGGCGCTTTCGACGAGGGTCGACATCCGAGCGTGCTCTTCATCGACGTCGATCGCTTCAAGAACATCAATGACTCCCTCGGACATCAAGCCGGAGACGACGTCTTAGTCGCCGTGGCGCAACGCCTGCGCAATGCCCTTCCGAGCCATTGCGTGGTCGGACGCATTTCTGGCGATGAGTTTGTGGTCCTCGACAGCGAGACTCGATCCCCGAGTGACGCGATGTTGATTGCCGACTCGATCCTCGACTGCTTCCACGAGCCGCTTTCGCTGCGTCAAGGCGACGTCTTCGTCTCGGCGTCGATCGGGGTTGCCACCTATCAGCCGACCATTTCAAGCAACGCTGACGATCTGTTGCGCCACGCCGACACCGCGATGTACCGAGCGAAGGACGCCGGGCGCAATTGTGTTGCAGTCTTTGACGAATCCATGCTCGAACGGGTCACTCAACGGCTAGCCGTCGAGACTGCGCTCTATCGCGCCCTCGAACGCCGAGAGCTTCGGCTCGTACACCAGCCGATCGTGGACATCGAAGACGGTGAGGTCGTCGGTTTCGAAGCTCTCATGCGCTGGCAGCGCGAGGACGGATCGATGATTTCACCGGCCGAGTTCATTCCCATCGCGGAGGAAACCGGAACCATCGTGCCCATCGGAGCATGGGCACTCCTCGAGGCATTGACCCACCTTCGAACCTGGATCACGGAAGGCGTCTGCAGGAGCGATGCAACGATGTCGGTCAACGTGTCGCCTCGCCAGCTTCACGATCCTCAGTTCGTCTCCGTCGTCGCCGAGGCACTGCGACGTTCACGTGTCGCCCCTGACCAACTCTGGCTGGAAGTGACCGAAAGCGTCATGATCGCCGAACCAGAACAGGCGCTCAATGCACTCAATCGGCTTTGCGACATCGGCGTTCGCGTGGCGATCGACGACTTTGGCACCGGCTATTCGTCGCTGTCACTCATCCAAAAGTTTCCGATCCAGCGGCTCAAGATCGACCGTTCGTTCGTCAATGGAGTCGCCGATGACCTCAGTGCACGATCACTCGTGCGAACGATCATCGCAATGGGCGACTCGCTCGGGTTGGACATGGTTGCAGAAGGCGTCGAGAGCGTCAGGCAACTCCAGGCGCTCGCCGAATTGCGTTGCGCCAAGGCGCAGGGCTATCTGATCAGCCATCCAGTGCCGCCCGATTCGATGGGCTCCACCGTTGCAGCACTCGACCAGTTCGGCTCCTGGTCGCGACTACGCGGACCTCGCAACACGCCCTAGAGCGTCGGTCGACGCGGAAAGAAGGCGCTCGTCGTTCGTCGGTACTCCACGTAATCGGGTCGGCGCTTCGCGATCGAGTGCTCGAGCATGGGAACTCCAGAGACTCTCATCAAGAGCACTGACATCACAACGGGTCCGAGCAATCCGACGACACTCGACCAAGCCGCCAACGACGCCACTCCAATTCCCCACCAGGCGAGGAAGTCTCCGAAATAGTTCGGATGACGGGTGTATCGCCACAATCCGGATCGCATGACCTTCCCTGCATTCTCAGGCCGAGCCTTGAATCGCGCGAGTTGCGCATCACCAACGGATTCGAACATCACGCCTACCGCCCACAGGACGACTCCGATCGCAACCATCGGCGAAGACTGCCCATCAACGACGTGTGACAGTTGGACGGGAAGCGACACGATCCACATCAACACTCCCTGCAACAGGAACACCGACACCAAGCTGACCAGCGGAAATCGGGAGCCGTACTTCTTCCGCATCGCCTGATAGCGGTAGTCCTCACCCTTGCCAATGTTCCGCCACGCGAGATACATGGCGAGACGCAGCCCCCACACGGTGACACATAAGCGGATCACGAGATCGGCGACCTCTGTCGAGTCACTGACAATCCAGGACGACCACGCCACGACGACGAAGCCGAGCCCCCACACGATGTCCACGATCGATGCATCTCGAAGAACGACACTCACAACCCATACGAGGACCATCAGGACGGCCACGACGACGAGATTCATGACGAGAACGTTCATCAACGTTGCACGCTAGTCACTTGATGCGGGATTCTTCACGCCAGAGGAGCCACAGTCCTCCGACGACCACCAGCGTCATTGCAGCAAACGTCGTGGAAACACCCAGCGGTGGCACCCAAGGAGGATCGTTCCACATCTCCATGAAGTTTCCCGGAACGACCCCCACGCTGTATCGACGGACCATCACCATGAATGACCAGACCAGCGAGATTGCCCACGCAGCGCCAATGAGTACGAGAAGTTTGGATCCGCGTCTCATCCCGGCGCCCAAGACGATCGGAATTCCAACCAGGAATGGCGCAACGTGGCGCCCCTGGCTTCCGAAGGTTCTCAGCAGTTCGTAGTAGTTGAAGTCAGCGACGATCGTGAACGCGACTGATGCAACGAGAAGGAAGCCGACGACGAACCACTGTCGTGGTGAAATCGAACGGCCTACGGCAATCCCAAGCGCCCCAAGCGACGCAACGCCGAGCCAGACAACCGACTGCGGAGCTGGAGTATCCAACCATCCAAAGTTCCCTATGTACTGCTCGAAGATCCTCGGGAGGCCACGCACGATCGCATCGAGCTGTTGGTTGAAGCTGAGCGGAACGTCACCAAAGGCGATCTTGTTGTCTGTCGCTGGCCCGTAGATGGCGAAGTACCACCACAACATGAAGAGAATCGTTAAGCCATGCGTGACAACCGTGTGGACACCAATTCTTCGGAAAGCAGTACGGAGCGAGACCCGACCAAGGAACAGTGTGAGTACGAGGATGACGCCATAGAAGATCGCGCCGAGAGGCCGGACCCCAATCAGGAGTACTCCCCCAATCAAGAACAGCATCCGCTCGATGCGAGTTGCGGAATCAGAAAGCACAAACGGCGCTGCAATCCACGTCGCGATGCTCGCAACAATCTCAAGGCCACTCGGACTCGATGTCGCCGCCAAGAAGACCGTCCCCGGGGTAAGCGCAACAAGCAATCCGCTCAAGGAACGACCTCGACGCCAAAGAACCGTCGCAGAGCCGGCGAGGAGGACCATGCAGGCGACTACCTGCACAATGCGCGAGGCATATACGGACAGATTGGTTGGACCGAAGATGGTGCCGACTCCCGTGAAGAAGAAGCCCAAGGGCGGATACTTGCCCATGTTCGTCCAGGCAACTCCGTCCACCTGCGGAGCCGTAGCGACGTCGTATGTGCAGGCTGGCTTCTCGGGGTATGGAGCGAAACACCACGGCAGACCATTCACGGAACCGAACTGTGGATCGATGTCGACGGTCGTCGTCCAGTA
>DAIRSS010000097.1:0-3768 GCA_036804285.1 Ilumatobacteraceae bacterium | reverse complement strand
ACTATGCGACCGCCGACTACATGCCCCACCGGCGGGTCATGCACCGGGCGACGATCCTGGGCGATAGGCCTCGCTGACGAGATCGTTCGCATGCGGGATGCGTATCCTGCGTTGCAGACGGCACATTGAGCGTGGTCTAATGTACGCAGTGCGGCAGGGTGTCCGAGTGGCGGACAGCCGGTCACACAACATCCGCCAGTTCTGAAGGAGACAGCACATGAGCACGACCACACCACTTCGACTGCATCACACCGCGTACCTCTCAAAGGACCTCGAGGCCACGCGTGCGTTCTATGAGGATCTCGTCGGGTTGCCCCTCGTGGCAACGTGGTCAGAGTCCGACGAACTCTTCGGTGCGGTCCGCGTCTATTGCCACTGTTTCTTCGGGATGCCAGACGGGAGCGCACTTGCGTTCTTCCAGTTCGCCAACAAGTCAGATCAGGACCAGTTCGATCCCGACCTCACGCCATCACCTTTCCGTCACATCGCGCTCAACGTGACGAAAGAGACGCAGGACTCGATCTTCGAGCGCTTGCAGAAGGCCAACTGGAAGCCAGATGGAACGTACGTGCTCGAGCACGGATACTGCCGCTCGCTGTACACCGAGGACCCGAACGGCATGTTGCTCGAGTTCACGTGTGACGCGCCAGGGGCTGACAAGATCAACGCAGATCGCCGCAAGGATGCGCACGCCACGCTCAAGCGGTGGCTTGCGGGCGACCACACCAGCAACAACACGTACCGCTAGCCGACGGCCAACCCCCTGATGGCCGAATCGTCGATCCTGTTCGTCCACGGATCGTTTTTCTCAGCGTGGACCTGGCTGTCCGTCATCGAGCGCCTCGGCGCACGTGGCGTCGAGTGTCACACGGTCGAGCTGCCATTCACGTCGCTTGCAGATGATGTCGAAGTGGTGCGCAGCAAGATCGCCGACCTCGCGCTACGTGGTCCAGTGACGGCGGTGTGTCACAGCTACACGGGAATCACGTTGTCGCTCGCCGGTCACGGTGCCTCGCACCTCGTCTACGTCGCTGCTCGGATGCCCGCATTGGGTGAGTCGCAGGTGGAACTGAACAAGGACTGGGGAAACCCGTCGTTTCGCTCATGTTTCGTCGTTGAACCTGATGGGACGATGTCATTGCGAGACGAGGCGGTGGACTACCTGTTCAATCGCACGTCACCGAATCTTGCGCGTGTCGCGATGGCTGGACGTCGGTCGATGAAGAGCGAGATTCCAGCAGCTCCACTCGATGCGCCGGCGTGGATTGATGTCCCAAGCAGCTATCTCGTGTGTGGTGATGACAAAGCGGTCAACATCGACCAGCAACGTCTACGGGCCGGATGGGCAAAGCACTCGGTCGAGCTCGACTGCGATCATTCACCCTTCTTTTCTGCACCTGATGCGACTGCAGACTTCATCTATGACACCCACCTCGCCGAGGTTGGTCGATGACTCAGCGCACGAGGGGCGGTGAGACGGGCAACGATCCCATGCGTTCGAAGTCGTCGGTGATGGCCCGTGCCGTCGCCAAGAGCTTGGGCAGGTGCTCTCCTTTGAGGGTCGCAATCGAGGTCTCTGACGCATTGACCGTGACGTTGACCGCGGCGACAATCAGGCCCTTTGAGTCCCGCACGGGAGCCGCGATCGAGCGAATCCCGAGCGAAAGTTGTTCGTCAGACATCGCCCAACCCCGCTTGCGAATCTCTGCGAGATTTGCGTCCAACTCCTTTCTCGAGAACTTCACGCGCGGCACGACGCCGGAAGCCGAAGGAAGCTTCGTCACTCGATCGAGCTCTTTCGGCGAGTGTTCGGAGAGCAGCACTCGACCCATCGACGTCGCATATGCAGGAAAGCGAGTGCCGATTTGCACCGAGAGCCCGATGATTTTCGGAACTGCGACGCGTGCGGTGTACACGATGTCGGAACCGTCGAGTTGGGACATCGAGGACGATTCCTTCGTCTTTGACACGAGTGTCGCGAGATGGGGACGGGCGATGTCCCACATGCCGCGTGCATTGATGTACGCAGTCCCGAGTTCGAGGACTTTTGGCGTCAATTCATACATCCCGTCCAGCGAGCGGACATATCCGAGCGACTCAAGGGTGAGCAGGAGGCGACGCGTGGTCGGTCGAGCAAGCTTCGTGACCTCGGCGACGTCGCTCACGGACAAGGCGAGATGCGAGACGGAAAACGCCCTGATGACTGCGAGACCACGGGCGAAGGCCTCGACGAAGTCCGGTTCACGAGATGCTTGGGCCATGGCGACGTTCCAGACTCAACATTCGCACATTTACCCCACACCAAGCCAATGGAGTATGTCTCATGCCTGATTCCGCACGACCTCTCGAGGGTCTCCTCGTCGCCGATCTCTCACGCGTTCTCGCCGGTCCGTATTGCACGATGCTGCTTGCCGACATGGGTGCGACGGTCATCAAAGTGGAGAGCCCCGGTGGTGATGACACGCGCACGTGGGTGCCGCCGGTGAAGGATGGCGTAGCGACGTACTACATGTCGATCAATCGCAACAAGAAGTCGATCGTCCTCGACTTCGGCAAGGAAGAAGATCTCGAAGTCGCACGTGAGCTCGTCGCGCGGGCTGACATCTGTGTCGAGAACTTCAAGGTTGGGGGGCTGAAGAAGTTCGGCCTCGACTATACGAGCGTGTCGGCGACGAATCCCGGACTCGTCTATTTGTCGATCTCTGGTTTCGGCACCAAACAAGGAGCCAAACTGCCCGGCTACGACCTCATCGTGCAGGCGGTCTCGGGTCTCATGAGTCTTACCGGTGAGCCTGACGGCCCGCCGTTTCGCGCGGGCATCTCGGTGTTCGACGTGATGGCGGGACTGCACGGCACGATCGGCGTGCTTGCCGCCCTCAATGAGCGTGCTCGATCGGGCAAGGGGCAACACGTCGAGGTGAATCTGTTGTCGTCGGCGATGTCCGGACTCGTCAATCAGACGGCTGCGTACACGCTTGCCGATGTGGTGCCGTTCCGGATGGGCAACGCGCACCCGAGTTTGTTCCCGTACGAGGCGATGCCGACCAAGGACCGTGACCTGATCATCGCGGCCGGCAACGACAAGCAGTTTCGCGCCTTGTGCAAGGTGCTCGGCATCGAGCACTTGGCTGACGACCCGCGGTTCACGATCAACGCGGACCGAACCAAGAACAGAGAAGAACTTCGCCCGCACCTCCTGGAGGCTCTCGCGCAGTGGAACTCTGATGACCTGTTCTACGCGTTGAACGACGTGGGGGTTCCATGTGGGCCGATCAATTCGATCGGAGACGGCGTCGAGCTGGCAGAAAAGCTCGGTCTTGAGCCGCGCGTGAGCGTTGGAGAGGGCGACCGTAAGGTGGACCTCGTGCGCAACCCCATC
The DNA here is from genome assembly GCA_036804285.1 of Ilumatobacteraceae bacterium. GTDB lineage: Bacteria > Actinomycetota > Acidimicrobiia > Acidimicrobiales > Ilumatobacteraceae > UBA3006. Next base: position 389 of record DAIRSS010000097.1, on the reverse strand, counting down.
ACGTTCTCGACGGGGGAGTTGTCGTACACGATGCCCCCGCCGAAACTCGGTGAGCATTCCGAAGAGATCCGTAACTGGTTGAGCAAGGGGAAGTGACGATGACGAACCAACCGACCTATCGCACCGGACTTGGTACCTCGGATGCCGACTCCATCACATTGCTCGGCCACGACCTCGCGAGTGAACTTCTCGGCAAGATCAGTTTCGGTGAGCTTGCCTTCTACCTGATCGCCAAGAAGCGGCCGACGAAGGGGCAGCTCGTCATGTTCGAGGCGGTGCTGACGGCGCTTGCCGATCATGGGTTCACGCCCACGGCAATTGCCGCCCGGCTGACGTATGCGAGCGCACCAGATTCGCTTCAAGGGGCACTGGCTGCCGGTCTCCTCGGT
>DAIRSS010000096.1:0-3809 GCA_036804285.1 Ilumatobacteraceae bacterium | reverse complement strand
GAGCGACGCGAGCTGACCGACGACGGGTGCGTCGAACACTTCCTTCTTGCCGAGGAATCGCACCGTGCGACCGGTCTTGCCCACCAGCATCGCCACGGCGAAGGCGTCGAAGTACGAGCGATGGTTGGCCACAAGGATCACCGGGCCACCCTTCGGCACGCGATCGGCACCGGTGATGTCGAAGCGAACGAAGGGCAACAACTCGGGTCGCGCAAAGAGCAGTCCGACTCGCTGCACGTCACTTGCCGTCAGCGGCGGCTTCGGTTCAGAGCCAGCATGGTCGAAGCTCTCGACCGGCCACCTGCGCGTCGCGGCCATCGTCGCGAGACGTGCGTCGGGATTGACGACACGGGGAAAACCAACGGCGGACAACAGTGGCGCGTCGTACACGCTGTCGGAGTAGGCATACGAGGACTCGAGTGCAACGTCGTGGTCTGCGCACCACGCGCGCACGGCTTCCAGCTTTCCCGCAGACCAGGTGAAGGGTCCTTCGAGTTCACCGCTGTACTTGCCATCGGCGTCCACGGCGAACCGAGTTGCGACGACGTCGTCGAAGCCGAGCCTGCGTGCGAACGGCACGATGACGTCGTGTGGTGTCGTGGTGGCAAGCACCACCTTGCGTCCCTCCGACTTGTGACCTTCGATCACGTCGCGTGCCGCGTCCCGTACGAGCGACATCAACTCATCCACCGTGGCGTGCGCAGCTGCGACGACGAGGTGACGAGGCTTGCCCTTCATCACCGCGACACCTTGGCGAGCGATCAACATCGAGGGCAGGTTCTCGCCGAACACGTTGAAGACGCGATACAGCAGGTCTTCACCGGGCAGTGACGATCCGCCGACGACACCCGCTTCACGAAGTGCCCGCGAGATGATCGGACCGGAGGCGCCCTTCAGCAACGTGCGATCGAGATCGATGAAGGCTGCGGCGCGCACGCTTTGAGGCTAAATGGGAAAGGCCCCGCTCGAAGCGGGGCCTCTCAACCGAGAATCCGACGGATGGGGGACCCGCCTGATGGATTCTGCTCGGGTGGACCATGGGGGTGGTCTCACCTCGATATGTCTCTATCTTTGCCCACCCCTGCCCCATCATCCAAGGCGAGAGGCGCGATAGAGGCCATCTAAATCCGAGATACCGTGTCCCCATGGAAGTCCGCCATCTGGCCAGCCTGATCGCCATCGCCGACCATGGGTCGTTTTCAGCCGCCGCCCGCGCCCTCGGCACGGTGCAGAGCAACGTCTCTGCACACATCGCCCGGCTCGAGAAGGAACTCGGCGCGACGCTCGTCGATCGACCGACCGGCAAGCTCACCGAAGAGGGCACGATCGTCGTCGAACGTGGCCGACGCATCATCCACGAACTCCAGGACATCGAAGCCGACATCCATTCCGACGACGTTGCGATCGAAGGCGAGACACGCCTCGGCTGCATCGGCACCACGGGACGCTGGCTGATGCCGCGACTGCTCGGCGGTCTCGCCAAGCAGCACCCCGGCATCCACGCCACCATCCACGAGGGCAGCACCTCGACGCTGGTGCCACGGTTGATCGACGGTCAGCTCGATGCGGCGATCGTGCACTTCCCCGTCGATGCTCCGGAGCTGCAACTCGAGCCGTTGTTCTCCGAGGAATTGATCCTGCTCGTGCACACCGATCACGAGTGGTCGAAGTTGACGACGATTTCACTCACCGAACTCGCCACTCAACCGATCCTGCTCGCGCCACGCTCGACCGCGCTGCGCCGCATCATCGACCGTGCCGCAGGCAACCAGCGCGTCGCACTGACCGCACTCGCAGAGATTGACGGCGTGCGACTGCTCGCCTCGCTCGCCTTCGATGGCTTCGGTCCCGCAATCGTTCCTGCAACCGCGGTCCCCGACTGGCTTGTCGGACAATTCGTACGTGTGGCGATTCCGGAACTGCCCAAGCGTGCGGTCGGATGGGCGACGCGTCGCCGGCCACTGCCGAACAAACCAACGCGAGCAACGTTCGATGTCTTGCGTGCGACGATCGCCCGCGTAGGCGACCGTCAGCCCGGCATCACGACGAACATGAGCCCGCTGACCAAGTAAGCCTGAGCGTCTAACCTGTGGTCGTGACGACGCAAGCCACCACGGTCGGTGTCCAGCTCCAACACCAGGTCAAGGGTGCCGCGACGAGCGAAGTCCGCTTCCTCTCCGAATGCGAACGCCACGTCGTGTGGGTGGATGTCGACCCGAGCGTGCACAAGGGAGCCCTGTCGGCCGAAGCATCGGGGGTGATCGCCCATGCTGCGGCGACCGCGCTCCACCAGCGACTCCCCCTCGTCATGTCGATCGCCTCCTCTGGTGCAGACATCCTCGGTGGCATCGCCGCGCTACACGGCTGGGGTCAAGCCGCTCGCGCGCTCGCCGATTGCTCTGGAGTCGTGCCGACGATCACCATCGTCACCGGGCCAGCAGTATCGGGTCCGGCACTCCTCATCGGTCTCGCCGACTTCGTCATCATGACCAAGGAGTCGTATGCCTTCGTCTCGGGACCGACGATGGTTGCCGAGTTCACTGGCGTCGCCATCAGTCACGATGAACTCGGTGGCACCGATGCGCACGCCAAGCACAGCGGCGTCGCCAGCCTCGTCGTCGAGGATCTCGCTGGCGCACAAGCTGCACTCGAGCACCTGCTCACGTACCTTCCGAACAACGTGGACGAGATCGCCACGCCACTCACGAGTGGAGACCCGAGCGACCGCATGCTGACCGATGTGTTTCGCATCATTCCCGACTCTGCGACCGGCAGCTACGACGTGCGCAAGATCATCCGCGAGATCGCCGATGACGGCGAGTTGCTCGAGGTGCGCGAGCGATGGGCGGCCAACGTCGTCACCGCATTCATCACGATCGATGGCGAAACCGTCGGCGTGATCGCCAACCAACCGATGGTGCTGGCGGGCACGCTCGACATCCCCGCCTCGCAGAAAGCCGCGCGTTTCGTGAGCTTCTGCGACGCGTTCAACATCTCGCTCCTCACCCTGGTCGACACCCCCGGCTTCTATCCCGGCAAGGACCTCGAGTGGCGTGGCATGATCCGCCACGGCGGTCAGCTCGTGTTCGCCTATGCGCGCGCGAGCGTGCCGCGCGTCTGTGTCATCCTGCGCAAGAGCTACGGCGGCGCCTACATCGTGATGGACTCCAAGAAGATGGGTAACGACGTCTGCCTCGCCTGGCCATCTGCGGAACTCGCGGTCATGGGTGCTGGTCAGGCCGCAGCCATCCTCCAGCGCCGGGCCACCCCAGAAGAGCGAGCGGCCTTCGAAGCCGACTATGCCGAGCGTCTCCTCAACCCGTACGTCGCGGCCGAGCGTGGGTACGTCGATGCCGTCATCGATCCGGCAGACACCCGTAAAGAGGTCGCGAGTGCGCTGGCAATGTTGCGCGACAAGCGGGAAAAGCTCGCCCGGCGCAAGCACGACAACACCCCGCTGTAAGCCGCGCCCCTACACTGAAGCGTGGGAAGAGGAAGCTTCCCACAGACATGAAGGGAATCACGGTGGCTGACACAATCACCATCATCGATGACCGAACAGGCAAGAAAGTCACTGTTCCGGTAACCGACGGCGTCTTCGCCTCGTCCGCACTGCGCGAGCTCGACCCCAACCTGCGGATGTATGACCCCGCATTCCTCTCGACGGCGGCCTGTGCGTCGTCGATCACCTACCTCGACGGCGACGCCGGCATCCTGCGCTACCGCGGGTATCCGATCGAACAGCTCGCCGAGCACTCCACTTTCCTCGAAGTTGCCTACCTGCTTTTGAACGGCGAGCTCCCGACGAC
>DAIRSS010000095.1:0-3845 GCA_036804285.1 Ilumatobacteraceae bacterium | reverse complement strand
CACCTCCACGGCGACGTGAGTGCCGACCTCGGAGCGCTCGCCAGCCATCCGGTCGTGACCGTCTGCGCAGGCGCGAAGTCATTCCTCGATCTGCCACGCACACTCGAACACCTGGAGATGTTGGGGGTTCCAGTCCTCGGACTCGCGTGCGACGAATTCCCCGCATTCACCGTGCATTCGAGTGGACTCCCCATCCCCGCCCGAGTCGACACCGTCAATGAGTTGGCGTCCATCGTTCGCGCACACCGGGAGATGGGACGCCAGGGAGGCATCCTCACCTGCGTGCCCGTCCCACTCGAAGACTCACTCGACAAGTCGATGATCGATGCGGTGATCGACGACGCACTCCGTGCGGCGAACAAGGCCAAGATCGAGGGGCCGAAGGTCACGCCATTCGTACTCGGGGCGATTGCAGAGGCCACCAAGGGAACGAGCGTCGTGGCCAATCTCTCACTCGCCCGCAACAATGCGCGCGTGGCGGCAGAACTTGCCGTGCAACTTTCTCACTGACCTCGCGACGCTTTTCGTCATCTCGCACACACATCCCAGTGCACTGCACGGGAGGTGTGATGATCGGATGCTGGTCGACAAAAGGTGGAAGCGGAACGACGGTCATCGCGGCCGCGCTTGCACTCTCCCGCGCCAGTTCGGGAACTTCGGTGCGCCTCGTGGACGCCTGCGGGGATTTGCCCGCTGCACTGGGCATCGCCGAACCTTCTGGTCCGGGCCTCACCGACTGGCTTGCAACGTCGCGGCACGACAGCGACGACTTCGCCGCTCGATTCATTCCCGTGACCGCGAACCTCTCACTTCTCCCACGGGGAAATTTCGACGACCTCACCCTGCGCGCTGACTCAGTCGCGCGGCTCTCCCGCGCACTGCAACACCTCGGTGGGTGCACGATCGTGGACTTCGGTCGCCTCATTTCGCACGTGGACCTCCGCGAGCACGCCATGCGATCGATCCTCGTCGTTCGCCCGTGCTATCTCGCTCTGCGTCGCGCGACACAGTCACCCAAGCCCGACTCGATCATCGTCGTCGAAGAGCCGGGCCGCGCATTGACAACACGCGACATCGAGAGCGTCATCGGCGCACCCGTGATGACGACCGTACCGATCGACCCGACGATTGCGCGGTCCGTCGACGCTGGACTCCTCGGCACGCGACTCCCACCAATCCTGGCAACCGCGATCAACGGATGGACGTGACCGCCCTCGATCGACACAACGCCAGACCGGTCGCACTCGACGAACTCGTCAACGACCCAAGTGTGCGCGATCTCCTCATCAACGATGGCTCGCAGGTCTACGTCGACTCAGGCCAAGGACTGACCCTGACCGGCACCACGACCGAAGCACAGACACGGGCCTTCATCGAGCGTGAATTGCGCACGAGCGGTCGGCGGATCGACCGCACCTCCCCAATCGTCGATGCCCGACTCCGGGATGGCTCGCGACTGTGTGCGGTCATTCCACCCATTGCCTTCAGGGGAACCTGTGTCGCAGTCCGCCGCTTCACCATGCCCCATGTTTCCGTCAGCGATTTCGGACCGGCCACTCTCGAGGAACTCGCAGAAGAACTCGTTGCGCGACGCTGCAACGTCATCGTCACTGGTGCGGCCGGAGTCGGCAAGACCACGTTCGCCAACGCCTTCTGTTCACTGGTCGAGGAGAACGAGCGAATCATCACCATCGAGGACACTGCCGAGTTGTCACTCACCCATCCCCACGTCGTCTCCCTCGAATCTCAGCCCCCGAACCTCGAGGGTCACGGCGCGATCTCCGTCGCGTCACTGCTCCGCACCGCTTTGCGCATGCGGCCCGACCGGCTCGTCGTCGGGGAAGTCAGAGGAGCCGAGGTGCTCGACATGTTGGCCGCCATGAACACCGGCCACAGCGGCTCGCTCTCCACCTGTCACGCCAACAGCCCACTCGATGCGATTCGCAGACTTGAATCTCTCGTCCTCCAACACGGCGCAAAGTGGACTTCTGATGGTGCTCGCGAACACATCCGTGCTGCCCTTGACGTGTGCGTTCACGTTGGACGACACGATGACGGAGCACGTTTCGTCGAATCCGTGGTCGAGTTGCCACTCAGCCAACATCACGTGTTCGTTGAGCTCTATCGCTGCGGACAGCGCGTCGGATCCCTCACCCGCGGACTTCCACAGTGATCACACTGGTGGCGTACACGATCGGAATCGGATGCATCGCGCTTGCAACGCGTCATCGTCTGGATGCGTGGGCGATGCTCCATGCGACGAAGGGTCGGGTGCGACAACTCAGTGCACCACTCATCGCACCACGCGACGTCACGACGACGCTGTCGGACCTCGCCCGCGCACTTCGTTCGGGACACAGCTTGCGAACCAGCCTCATCGACGAAGCCAAACGACCAGGATCAGTCCTTCCAGAGTCAGTCGTTGGACGCCTGACGCGTGGCGATGTCCTGCGCGATGTGTGTCGTGATGAGTTCCACGACATCGATGCGCGGCTACGGCGTGCACTCGAACTTGCAGACCTCTCGGGAGTGAATGCTCCAGAGATCCTCGACGTCGCAGCAGACTCAATACGCCAGGAACATGGCCTTGCCTTGCTCGCAGAATCAGCCGGGTCTCACTCCCGCAGCACGGTCTCGGTTCTCACCGTGTGCTCCGTGCTCGCAGCGGCAACTTCAGCGTTCTTCAGTTCATCCGTGCGGCAGCTGCTGACTTCACCAGTGGGTGTGATCCTCATAACCGTCGGCGTTGGATGCAACATCGGCGCACGCCTCTGGATTGGTCGTGAAATCGCCCGCTCAACTCGCGGGGATGAGTCAACCCACATTGCCCGAGACATCATCCTCACCCTCGAGTCACTCGTGCTGGCCGGGTACTCCTTGCAAGGCGCGCTGATGACCGCTCACACCTGGCTCCACGAAAGGTCTGTGCTCTTCACGCAGATCGCCGAGCGACTCCACGCTGGACACACGGTCGAGGCCACGCTGGATCATCTCGAACTTGCCTGCGACGAACACGTGCGAGGTGTCGTACATGGACTCCGAGTCGCACACCTCGACGGTGGCCCCATCCACACTTCGTTGAAGACGATGCGCCAGGAGATCACCCAACGGGAAGAGCATCGGCTGACTGCTGCCATCCAGCGCACACCCGTACGACTGGTCGTCCCGCTCGTCGGTTGCGCACTGCCCTCGTTCCTCTGCATCGGCGTGATTCCGGTACTCGTCGCCATCGTCGGCGGACTGTCCCTGTCGAATGGAGTGTGACGATGCGAAAAGTTGGCCGTGAGAAGTTCGAGGATGGTCAAGCGACGACGGAATACGCGCTCGTCCTCCTCGCCGCGGGAATCATCGCCCTGCTCGTCATTGCCTGGGCGACTGACGGTGGTGGGTCTGGTCGCATTGGTGAGTTGTTCGACCTCGTGATTGGAAATCTCATCTCCCGCACCGAACCCCTTGAGTAACGAGCACAACGAATCTGGACAGGCAACCGTCGAGTTTGCGCTGATCCTTCCACTGCTCATTGCTTGCGTCGGGATCATCCTCGCTGCAGGGATCATCGCGCGCTTACACATCCAGGCGTGGGAGGTCGCATTTCTCGCAGGACGTGCCGCGTCACTCTCGATCGACGACCCTCAAGGCGAGGCAGAAGCAACGTTGCGGTCCGCGGGGCTGTCGGGATGGCGAGTACGTACTCAGGTCGATGAACCCCTGCTCACGGTCCGTGTCGAACGACGATTCTCGATCCACGTTCCAGTGCTCGGGGATCTCGGCATCGCGCCGATCTCTGCGCACGTGACGATGCACTACGAGGCTCTGGGGTAGCGTCGCGACGTGAGCTCCCCCAT
>DAIRSS010000094.1:0-3856 GCA_036804285.1 Ilumatobacteraceae bacterium | reverse complement strand
GCCGCCACCTGGTCGACACCTGGCGAGTCCTGATTGCACCAGCCGGCGTCCGGCTCGTTGATCATGATCGTCAGGTCGTTCTTTGCGGTGGCCGAGACCTTCGCAGCACCGCTGCTCGGGACTGCAATCGTCGATGCTGCGAGTGCAACACCGAGGGCTACGGCCAGACGCTTCCCGATGTGGGAAGAACCCAGTTTCTTGTTCATTTTTTCCCCCTCTTCATCACCATGTGGTGATGAGTTTGTTGGGTGTCAGCGTATGCCCGTCGGTGTGCTTCGTCAAGCGAGCGGACACGTGCCCACTAACTAACCGAGTGGTAAAAAAGGCTTACTTGGCTTGGATTTGGCGCAGTTGAGCCAACGGGATGTGGCAGCGCAGGAAGTGCCCCGGCTCGGCCTCGACGAGGTCCGGCTCGACGCTCGTGCAGAGGTGCTCCACACCACTGCCTGCCATCCGCGGGCAGCGTGGGTTGAGCACGCATCCCTGTGGCGGATTTGCCGGGCTTGGCACTTCGCCGCCGAGGCGCACGCGCACACGCTGCGACCCGTCGATGGCGGGAACGCTCGAGACGAGTGCCTCGGTGTACGGGTGGTGCGGTCCGTTGAAGACCGTCTCTGCCGAACCGAGCTCCATGATCCGACCGAGATAGAGCACGGCGATGCGGTCGGAGATGTAGCGCACGACGCCGAGGTCGTGCGAGATGAAGACGTAGCTCACGTTCTCCTTGTTCTGGAGATCGACGAGCAGGTTCAAGATGTTGGCCTGCACCGAGACGTCGAGTGCGGAGGTCGGCTCGTCGCAGACGACGAGTTGTGGCTTGCCGGCGAACGATCGTGCGATGGCGACGCGCTGCTTGAGACCACCCGACAACTGCGTCGGCTTCACGCTGTGCAGGATCGGATCGACGCTCATGTCATTGAGCAACACCTGGGCGGTGTCCTCGGAGTCACTGCGCGTCTTGCCGGCGAGCTTTTCGATCGCGCGTGCCACGATGCGCATCACGGTGTGACGACGATTGAGTGCCGAATCGGGATTCTGGAACACGATCTGCACCGAACCGACTTCGCTCGGGCTGCGATCGCGCAGCGTTGCGCCGAGGGTCTGTCCGTTGAGTGTGATGACCGAACCTTCGTCGGGTTGGGTGATGCCGAGGAGGTTCTTGGCGAGCGTGGTCTTGCCCGAACCAGACTCACCGACGAGACCGAGAGTCTCTCCCTTGCGAAGCGACAGTGAGACTTCGGTGAGCACGCGCACGTCGCCGGAGTCCTGGGCGAAGGTCTTGGACAACTTGGAGATGTTCAACAGTTCGCTCGACGATCCGGACGCGCCTGACTGGCCACCGGAGCGTGTGCCGTCGACGGCGCGTGGCATCGAGGCTGCCTGTTCGTGGAACGCGCAGCGCGCGCGGTGTCCGTTGGCGAGTTCGACGAAGCTCGGCGGAGTCGTGCGGCACGTGTCCTTGGCGATCGCGCAACGATCGACGAAGACACAACCCGGCAAGGTCGCACCGAGTGGTGGAGGCGTGCCGGGAATGGTGTCCAAGCGATCGGTTTGCTTGTGCAATCCGCCGCGCGGAATGCAACGGAGGAGTCCCACGGTGTAGGGGTGGTTCGGCTTGTGCAGCACCTCTTCGGTCGGGCCCTCTTCGACGAGCGCACCGGCATACAGCACACCCACGCGGTCGCACATCGTGCGGATCACGCCGAGGTTGTGACTGATGAAGAGCACCGCGGTGCCGGTTTCGGCACGCAACGCGCGAACGAGGTCGAGCACCTCGGCTTCGACGGTCGCGTCAAGACCCGTCGTCGGTTCGTCGAGGACGAGGAGGCGCGGATTGGAGGCGAGTGCCATCGCGATGATCACGCGCTGGGCCATGCCGCCAGAGAGTTGGTGCGGGTAACGCTCGAGTACTGCTTCGGCGTCGGCGATCTGTACGCGCTTGAGGGCGGTGAGCGACAACTCGCGGGCTTCGTCTGCGGACTTGCCGAGGAGTTCGTACACCTCGGCGACCTGCTTGCCGACGCGAATCGTCGGGTTCAGTGCCGCAATCGGGTTCTGGTACACCATCGAGATCGCATTCGTGCGCAACTCGCGGATCTCGTCGTCGCCGATCGAGGTGATGTCCTTGCCTTCGAAGTGGATGCTCCCGCTCGTGATCGAGCCGTTGCGCGGGAGGTAGCGCATGGCGGCGAATGCAGCGGTCGACTTGCCGCAGCCAGACTCACCGACGAGTCCGTATGCCTCACCAGGCTGGATCGACAGTGAGATACCGCGCAACACTTCGCGGTCGATGCCACGCACGCGATACGCGACGCGCAGGTCGCGAAGTTCCAGGGTCGGTTGCGTCGTCACAGTTCGAATGCCTCCGTCACGCCGTCGGCGATCAGGTTGATGCCGATCGCCAGCGTTGCAATCGCGCCAGCTGGGAAGATCGTCGACCACCAGACACCACTGAAGATGAGGTTGTAGTGGTCTGCGACCTGCGAGCCCCAGTTCGGCGAGCCGAGCTCGACGCCGACGCCGAGGAACGACAGCGTGGCGATGGCGAACACCGCATAGCCGAGGCGCACGGTGAATTCGACGATGATCGGCGGCAACACGTTGGGGAGGATCTCCTTGAACAAGATGTGCGGCATGCGCTCCGTGCGCAACTTGGCTGCAGCGACGTAATCGAGTTCCGATTCACTCAGTACCGCAGCGCGCACGGTGCGGGCGATGATCGGCGTGAACACGAAGCCGATGATGAAGACCGTCACGATCGATGACGAGCCTCCGACGGCCGAGAGCGCGAGCAACGCGAGCACGAGTACCGGCATCGCCGAGATTGCGTCGAGGATGCGCATCACGATGACGTCGAACCAGCCCTTCAGGTATCCGCTCACGAGACCAATCGAGGCGCCAAGCGCCGTGCCGAGGACGGTGGCGAGGGTGGCCATCACGATGATCGGACGCGATCCAACGATGACTCGCGAGAACACGTCGCGCCCGTTGCTGTCGGTGCCGAACCAGTTGGTCGCGTTCGGGGCGAGGTCGGTCTCGACACCGTTCAAGAAGCCGAGTTCGTCCGGGTCGATCCTGACCACGAACTCACCGATCAGTGCACACAACACCCAGAAGGTGAGAATTCCCGCACCAACGATGAACGCCTTGTTCTTGCGCAGCTGGGCAAAACGTTCTTTGCGAATCTTCTTGCGCTCGGCGGCTGCGGATTGCTTGAGGGTTGCAGTGGTCATTGTTCGATCTTCTGTCGGATGCGTGGGTTGAGGACGGCAAACAGGATGTCGGCGATGAGCTGCACGGACACGATCACCGTGCCGATGATGAGTACCGAGGCCTGCAGGACCGGATAGTCACGGAAGTTCACCGAATCGAGGAGCAGTCCACCGAAGCCCGGATAGTTGAACACGATCTCGACCGCGACGAGTCCACCGATGAGGTAGGGAACCTGGGATGCAACGACGGCGATGGTCGGCAGCAGTGCATTGCGCAGGATGTGGCGCATGACGGCCTTGCGCTGGGTGAGTCCCTTCAGTACCGCGGTGCGCACGTAGTCGGAGTCGTAGGCCTCGATGACGCCTGCACGCGCGATGCGAGAGATGTAACCGAAGAGCACGAGCATCAGTGCGAGTGCGGGCAGGATCAAGTGATAGATCACGGTGAAGAATCCGGGATCTGGCGTGTCGGGGAATGCGTTCACGGGGAGCCACTCAAATTGCACTCCGACGATGAAGGCGAGAATCACTGCCCACACGAACTCGGGCACGACCGCAGCGGACAGGCCGCCGACGGTGAGGACTCGGTCGAGGCGCTTGCCTCGCTTGACGCCCGCAAGGACTCCACCGAGGATCGACAGCGG
>DAIRSS010000093.1:0-3875 GCA_036804285.1 Ilumatobacteraceae bacterium | reverse complement strand
CGCGTGCCGCCGTCGGCCTGCAACACGTCGCAGTCGAGCAACACTTGGCGCTCGCCGAGTGCAACCATGTCGCACGACGAACGCAGTGCTCGACCGATCAGTCGCTGGATCTCCACCGTGCGGCTCGACTGCTTGCCCTTGGCCGCTTCGCGGTCGACGCGCTCGGGTGACGAACCGGGAAGCATCGAGTACTCCGCGGTCACCCAACCCTTGCCGCTTCCCTTCATCCAGCGCGGCACGTCCTCGTCGATCGAGGCGGTGCACAACACGCGCGTGCGACCGAAGGACACGAGCACGGAACCCGCGGCCATCTCGGTGAAGTCGCGCTCGAAGCGCACCTCGCGCAACTGGTCTGGTCGTCGTCCGTCGAATCTGGTCATGTCCTTGTCCTCATTTCTGGCGAATCGTCCATTGGTGCGCACTCGTCAACTCGGGTCCGAGCAGACGGCGACCGAGCTCGGCGAACCACGCGATGTCTCCGGAGGACAAGAAGCGATGCTCGCCCTCCCCACTCGTGCGTGCGATCCCGCGTGCGACGAGCATCTCCTTCACGAAGAACGCGGTCTCATCCGCCGACGACACGAGCACGACACCCGGTCCCATCACCTCGCTGATCACGCGAGCGAGATACGGGTAATGCGTGCAGCCGAGCAGCAGCGAGTCGACGCCCGCCGCGCGCACCGGTGCGAGCAGTCGCTCGGCGAGCACCGTGACTTCATCACCCGTCGTTTGATCACGCTCGACGAACTCGACGAACCCAGGACATGCGGCCGACGTCAGCGTGACGTTCGCACCCGTCGCACGCACCGCTTCGACGTACGCGCCAGAGGAGATCGTGCCGACGGTTCCGATGACACCGACCTTGTTGTTGTGCGTCACCCGCACGAGCGCGCGGGCGCCGGGCTCGACCACGCCGACGACCGGCACGTCGAGTTCGGCCTGCAGGTCGGTGAGGGCGACCGAGGCCGCGGTGTTGCAGGCCACCACGATCATCTTCGCGCCATAGTCCTCCACCAGGGAGTGCGCGAGCTCGCGAGCGTAACGACGGACTTCGTCAGCCGGCTTGTTTCCGTAGGGATAGCGACCCGTGTCGCCGATGTAGACGAGGTTCTCGTGCGGCAGGAGGTCGATCACCGCGCGAGCGACGGTGAGACCACCGAAGCCCGAGTCGAACATGCCGATCGGTGCATCAGGCGTCATCGACATCACCGCCAAGGTTAGGCGAGCGACCTAGCCTTGTGCGGTGCTCGTTGCCACCGTGCTTGCGCTGTGCGCAGCGGTGTTGCACGCGTCGTGGAACCTCCTCGTCAAGCAGAGCGAGGATCGTCATCTCGCCCTGTGGGGTCAGTTCACCATCGCCGGCGTTGCGTGCGGAATCGGACTCATCATCTGGAGTGCCATCGACGGTCCACCCGACGTCGCCTGGCAGTGGGCCATCGTCAGCGGTGCGATGCACGTGCCCTACATCGTGCTCCTGTCACGCGCCTACAACCGCGGCGACTTCTCCATGTCGTACCCGATCGTGCGTGGCGCGGGTGCGCTCGCTGGCGCGCTCGGCGGCATCCTCATCCTGAACGACTCCCCTTCTGCGGTCTCGATGATTGGCGTCATCCTCGTCATTTCCGGCGTGCTGATCCTCGCCCGTGCCGGCAGCTGGCACGTGATCTCGGCGGCACTCGCCGTGTCGGCGACGATCGGCATCTACACCGTCGTCGACGCACACGGTGCCCGCGAGTCACAACCGATCGGATACTCGATGGCGCTCTTGGTGTGTGCCGCATTCTTCACGACCGCCTGGACGCTCGGCACGAAGCGTGGGCTGATGATCGCCTCGCTCAAGCGCAACGCCCGCACGATGTCAGGAGCAGCACTCGCCTCGACGATCGCCTACACACTCGTGCTGATCGCCGTGCGCCGCGCTCCGGTGGGTTACGTGGCTGCGTTGCGCGAATCGAGCGTCGTCATTGCGGCATTCGCCGGCTGGAAGATGTTGGACGAAGGCGACCACCGTCGTCGGATCGCGTCTGCGATCATCGTGTTCGTCGGCCTCGTCGTCCTCGTGGCCGGCGGCTGACGACTTAGAAGTAGATGATCTTTTCGGCCGAGCGTTCGGCTTCGTCGAGATCCGCGGTGTAGGCACCCGTCGAGAGGTACTTCCAGCCACCGTCACAGACGATGAACACGATCGTGCCCTCGTCGATTTCGCCCGCAACCTTCAACGCACCCGCGAGGGATGCGCCCGAAGAGATGCCGGCGAAGATGCCGCATTCGCGCACGAGTCGACGCGTCATTTCGATCGACTCACGCGGGCGCACCACGCGCTTGCGATCGAGGACGTCGATGCCGTGCCAGTTCTCGAAGATCGGCGGGATGTATCCCTCGTCCAAGTTGCGCAGACCCTCGACGCGCTCGCCGAGCGGAGGCTCGACCGCGACGATCTTCACGCCCGGCTTGTGCTCCTTCAGGTAGCGACCGACACCCATCAACGTGCCGCTCGTGCCGAGACCTGCAACGAAGTGCGTCACTTCGGGAACGTCGCGCAAGATCTCTGGCCCGGTCGACTCGTAGTGCGCCTGCGGGTTCGCATCGTTTTGGTATTGGTGCAAGAAGCACCACTCAGGGTTCTCGCTCGCCAACTTCTCCGCGCGACGCACGGCACCGTTCGATCCTTCCGCACCCGGCGTGAGGATGATCTGTGCGCCGAACACCTCGAGCATCTGACGACGCTCGATCGAGACGCTCTCGGGCATCAGAATCGTGATCGGGTTGCCCTTGACTGCAGCGATCGCGGCGAGCGCGATGCCGGTGTTGCCCGACGACGGCTCCATGATGCGCTGCCCGGGCTTGAGCACGCCTTCCTTGATCGCCGTTTCGATCATCGACTTGGCGATGCGGTCCTTGACCGACCCGAACGGGTTCTGACCCTCGAGCTTGGCCATCAACTTGACCCGCGGATTGGGCGACAGATTGCTCACGTCGACGACCGGCGTATTGCCGATCAGGTCGAGGACGCTTTCGTGGGGCACCATGTCATCTCCGGGGATTGTTGACTGTGTTGGTCAGAATTCTAGCGAGTGGCCTTCTGCAACCACAGACGGAGGGGCAATATTCCCTCCTAGGAGATGACGATGTCGGTCTCGGTGATGGTCTCGTTGACGATGCGGAAGTTGCGGGGCCGGGGCTCGCCCGTCATCAAGCTCACGATCGTGTAGTGCCAGGTCGGGTCCGGGGCCTGGGCCACGTCGGTCGCGCTCGGGTACGCCTCGCTATGGGTATGGCTGTGCACCACCCCGATCACCTCGAGACCTCGGTCTTCGGCGTCGCGCTCGATCAAGAGATGCTGCTTGGGATTGATGGTGTAGACGCGTGCGGACTTCGCCATGTTCTCCGTGGCATGGAACTCGAGTGCGGTTCCGCTCGCACCGTTGCCGACGAGAAGCCCGCAGGCCTCATACGGGTAACAGGAAATCGCATGACGACCGATGTCGTCGAGAATCGACTGCGCAATGTGCAACGGACGTGTCGTCGACTCACTCATCGCCTCGAAAGGCTAGCGGTACGCTGAATTGTCGCTATGAACGCACGTGAACGGAGCGACGGCTCCTCCTTGATTGCGAGCAATCGCAAGGCCAGGCACGACTACGCCATCTTGGACGAAGTCGAGGCCGGCATTGTGCTGCTCGGAAGCGAGGTGAAAAGCGCGCGGGCCGGCCAAGTGCAGCTCGCGGATGCCTATGCGCACGTCGTGCGCGGCGAGATGTGGCTCGAGGGCATGCACATCGCCCCCTACTCCTTTGCCCACGGCGTCGGGTCGCACGAACCCGTTCGCCCACGCAAGCTTCTGCTGCACAGCGAGCAGATTCGCCGCCTGCAGG
>DAIRSS010000092.1:0-3887 GCA_036804285.1 Ilumatobacteraceae bacterium | reverse complement strand
GTGGCACGCAGGATCAAGTCGTAGTCCTGTGAACCATCGAATCCCGGCCTGAATCCACCGATCAGATCGAGGAGTTCGGCACGAAACACCGAGAAGTGGCAGCAGTAGTTCTGGCCCTGCAAGCGATAGGGATCGAACGGAGGCTTGCGGAAGACGTCGTAGTGATTCCCGTGTTCGTCGATCTTGTCCTCGTCGGTGTACACGTAGTCGACGTTCTCATTGCCTTCTTCGCGCAGCCGTCTGTCGACCCGCTGGAGCGCTTCCGGGTGCAACATGTCGTCGTGGTCGAGCAAGCCAATGAACTCACCGGTCGCGAGATCTAAGGAGTCCTGGCTTGCTGCGACGATTCCACCGTTTGTTTCGCGGAAGTGCAGACGGATGCGTGGATCTCGAGCGGCTGCTTTCTCGAGTTCCCGACGCACGCCAGGGTTTGGCGAGCAGTCATCGGTGATGCACCACTCCCAGTCCTGGAAGTGTTGACCTCGGACCGAATCAATGCAGTCGCGGAGAGCGTCGATCGGGGGGTTGTAGACCGGCGTGACGAGGCTGAAGCGGGGCATAGCTGCGCGATCAGCCCCGCCGCAGGACTCGCTTGGCGAGTCTCACGGGCAGCATCACCATTCGCCCCAACTTCCAGGTCGTGCTTTCATGGGCTCGCTTTAACTGATTTCTCGCCCGCTTGAGTTGCTGTTGAATCTCGGCGACGTGGATGTGAAGTTCGCCGAGTTCGGCCGCTTTGCCCATCGCGTAGTCGCGTGAGTGAATGAGTTGCGTCGTGAGATCGTTGATGTGTCGCTCGAGATCGTTGATGACACCCTGAAGCCGAGCAACTTCGGTTCGCAATTCGGGAACCTCGCTGATGCGAAATTGATGCTGAATCGTTCCGATTTCAGCGAGAAGTCGTTCGCGCGAGGCGTCTTTCAAGTGAGAGGGCACGTCGAGAGGCGCTCCCTGTTGCGACATACACCACGATGTTACAGGAGCACCTGAGCGTGGTTGGAGTGTCTGAGTGGTGTTGCTAGCGTCAAGTTGTTACTCGGGCGAGTGGCGAAATGGCAGACGCGCTGGCTTCAGGTGCCAGTGTTCGCAAGGACGTGGGGGTTCAAGTCCCCCCTCGCCCACGATGGGTCAACTTGCAGAATTGCGTCGATCACAGAACCTTCTGTGGAACTTGACGCTGCGCGAATTGCGCGCAAAGTATCGCCGCTCCTTCCTCGGTTGGGCATGGTCGATGCTGAATCCGTTGTCGAACATGTTGATCTACTGGTTCGTGTTCGGGGTGGTGTTCGGAGCGACTGCGCCGAAGGGTGATCCATCTGGACTTCAGGTGTATGCCCTCTATCTCTTGGCGGGCATCCTCCCTTGGGGATTCTTCTCGCTCGTGACCAATCTCGGCATGGGCTCGTTGTTGTCGAATGCCGGGCTGGTCCGCAAGGTCTACTTCGCCCGTGAGACCCTCGTGTTTGCCCAGGTGATCTTTTCCTTCGTCCAGTTCTGCATCGAAATGACGCTCTTGTGCGTCGCGCTGATCATCGCCGGGAGTCCGATCCTGCCGTGGATTCCCGTTGCCTTCTTCATGATGGTGTTGCTCGCGGTCTATGCGAGCGGGTTTGCACTCGCACTTGCAGCAAGCGCGGTTTACTTCCGTGACCTGCGCTACTTGTGGACGATCATCATTCAAGTGATGTTCTTTGCAACACCGATCATCTATCCACCGGATCGTCTCGATGGTCGTCTGTCGCGTCCGCTCGAGTTGCTCTTCACCTGGAATCCGATGGCCGTGTTCGTGCAAGCGTTTCGCCACTTGCTTTATTCGGGCACGTCACCCGAATGGGGACACCTTGGTTATCTCACCGTGGTGTCGGGAGTGTCGCTGATTGCCGGATGGTTCATCTTCGTCGGGCTTTCGCGCCGAATCGCCGAAGAACTCTAAACGCGAACTATTCGCCGATCGACCACGTCGACGGCACTGCAACAACACCTTCTTCGAACAGGTCGTGTTGGTGGACGTCGAAGCGAATCCAGTTCGCACAGTGGTCGTATTCCGTGGTTCCGGTCGAGTCGGTGCAGGCAACCGTGAGGTAATAGGTGCCTTCAAGGAGTGGAAGCTTCGGAATCGCCACGTTGACCTGTGATGAGTCGGAACCGCTCAGCGTCGTTCCACTGCGCAGTGAAGTTGCTGACCATACGACGTCACCGTCGAGTTTGGTGATGACCACCTTGACGATGCACGAAGGAACGGTCTTCTGTGGCGTGAGGCGAATGCGAATCGTGACGGAATCGTTCGTCTCGACGCGCTCCGTCGGAGAGCCGTTCTGTGACAGCAGTTGGATGTTGTCGATTCGTACGGCGTCAGTACCCCAGCGCTCCCGGAAATCGGCATCTTTGGCGGTGTGCTGGGTGTAGCTCTCACCGGTATATGCCGCGATCACCTCGGCCGAAGGCCCGCGCATCTTCAACTTGCCCTTCTCCAACCAGACGACTTCCTTACACAGCTGTTGCACGGCGGGAAGGCTGTGGCTGACGACGACGATGGTGCGGCCTTCGCGTCGGAACTCCTCGATCTTCTCGCTGCTCTTGCGCTGGAAGGCCTGGTCTCCGACGGTGAGGACCTCGTCGATGAGCAGGATCTCGGGCTCGACGTGTGACGCAATGGAGAAACCGAGACGAATCGTCATGCCGGATGAGTAATTCTTGACCGGCGTGTCGATGAAGCGCTCAAGACCAGCAAACTCGACGATGCTGTCGAATTGACGCTCGACGTCTTTCTTCGACATCCCCAGGATTGCGCCGTTCAAGTACACGTTTTCGCGACCGGAGAGTTCGGTGTGAAAACCCGCACCAAGCTCAAGGAGTGCTGCGACGTTGCCGTTGACGCTGACCGAACCCTTGTCTGGGCGGTAGATACCGGTGAGGCACTTGAGCATCGTGCTCTTGCCGGAACCATTCGAGCCGATAATGCCGAGCGTGGATCCGTGCTCGACGGCAAACGACACGTCATCGAGCGCCCAGAACTCCTCATATCGCGCACGACGCCCGCGCAGGATCGCAGCTTTGATGTAGCGGTTGCGCTCGTGATACAGCCGAAAGTTCTTCGATACTGATTCAACAACGATGGCGGGATCGCTCATATGCCCTGCCGACGCTACCCGAGGCTCACTTGGTGAGATGGTGATCGAAGTTGCTGGAGATGTGCACGCAATGCAGCAGGCAACACCTTCTTGTCCCAGTTGATGATCAAAGAATCGGCGTGCTCGACGTAGTAGCGCTGCTCTTCCGTCGGGTGTGCAGAGTCCTGATACCACGGCATGTGACGAGCGGTGTAGGGAGGTGCGGATCGCAGTGCCTTGTTGTTCTGATGGTGCTCACCTGGCCGATACATCGCAAATGTGGTGTCGATCTCTGCGATGAAGAAGCCGGTAGGACCGGGGTTCTTCCAGAACTGTGACTCCCACAGGATCACGTCGTCACGGTGCTCGTAGTGCTCCGGCAGGTCGTCGAGCCGCAGGCTGAAACCCACTTTGTCGATCGTGGGGTTGGCGTCCAAGGTGTCACGGAATCGGTCGAGGACATCGTTCGGACATTCGGCGCATGGCACGACGTCGGGATCAGTGACGATGAAATGCTGTTTCAATCCAAGTCGAGTGACGAGTCCACTCAACCAGGGCGAACGGTGCCCGAGATTCGTCGAATGTCGCACGACATGGTGGGGACTCTTGCCGAGGTATTCCACCATCGGCTCGTAGGTGCTGGCGTTGTCATTCAGCCAGATGTTCTGTTGCCCCACTCCCTCGAGCCATGAGACGAGATCTTGGAGTGGTTCGAGTCGGTCGCGGACGTTGATGATGACCGGGTATTGGGTCACGGTCATGTCAGGAGGACTTACC
>DAIRSS010000091.1:0-3953 GCA_036804285.1 Ilumatobacteraceae bacterium | reverse complement strand
GCGGGAATTCCCGGCGATGAGGCCACGATCAAGACGTTCACCAAGAGCGGCAACAAGGTCACCCTGACACCGTCGAACTCGACGATGAAGCCGATGGTGTTCGACTCAGGCGAAGTGAACGTCTACGGCAAGCTCGTGACGGTCTTGCGCCGCCTCAGCTGACGCCGAGTCGCTTCGCCACCAATTCGATCTTGTCGTCGGGCTGCACGACGGCCACGCGAACGTTGTTCGCTCCACCCGCACCGTAGAAGTCACCGGGGCTCACGAGCGCTCCACCTTCACGCGCGAGTCGCTCGGCGAACTTCCATCCGTCGACGGCATCGAACCACAAGTAGAAGCCACCTGCTGGGAGTGCGACATCGATCCCCGACCACTTCGACAGCACGTGTGCGGTGCGCTCGAGTCGTCGTCGATACGTCTCGCGCTGGACTGCGACACTGTCGTCATCGTTGAGTGCAACGACGGCCGCGCGCTGCGCCGGCCCAGGCACCATCATTCCGGCGTGCTTGCGCACTTCCTTCAGATAGTGGACGAGGTCGGCATCTCCGGCGTAGAACCCGACTCGCAGACCCGCGAGGTTGGAGCGCTTCGACAGTGAGTGCAACACGACCACACCATCGAGTCCGTGCTGCAGTGCGCTCTGTGGCTTGGAGCTCCATGTGAACTCCGCGTAGCACTCATCGGAAAACACGGGAACGCCATGGCGACGGCCCCACTCGACCACCGCGCCGAGATCGTCGAGTGCACCCGTCGGATTCGAGGGTGAATTCGACCAGATCATCACCGCGCGCTTGGCATCATCTGGGCTGATCGATGCGAGATCGAGTGCGCCATCTGGGCGCATCGGCACGGCAACGGGTCGACAATTGGCAAAGATCGCGCCCATCTCGTACGTCGGATACGCGACCGCGGGATACAGCACGGTGTCGCGCGACGGATCGCGCAGGCGCAACCAGTGAGCGGTGGTCGCGACGAACTCCTTGCTTCCGACGCAGGCGGCAACCTGCGTGAGGGGCACGTCCACGTCGAAGCGTCGACGCATCCAGTCGCGCGCGGCGACGCGCAATGGCTCGATGCCGATGCTGGGGGGATAGCCGCGCTCGGCATTCGAGGTCGACAGCGCGGCGACGACTGCCGGAGCAGGAGCATCGCAGGGATCCCCGATGGACAGGTCCACGATCCCGCCCTCGTGTTCTGCGCACAACTTCTTGAACGCATCCAAGCGGTCGTAGGGATACGGCGGTGGAACGAAACCGGTCGTCACGACGCCCCCTGCACGACGAAGGCAGAAAGACGCCCGACGGAAGCTCCCGCGAGACGCGCGCGAATCCGCATGCCGGTCTCTTCGTTCGCTGTCGACACCACTTCTCCCTCTCGATGGATCGCTGCCACGATGTCCCCACGGTCGTAGGGAACGAGAAGTTCCACCACCGCGGTGATCGCCCGCATGCGATCCCCGATCGTACGCAACAGCAGATCGATTCCCTCGCCCGTGCGCGCGGCGATCGCCACCGACCCAAGATGTTCGCGCGACAGGCGAGCCGCTTCCTCGGGTGCAGCATCTGCCTTGTTGAACACGAGCAGCTCCGGCACGTGCCCGGCACCGATCTCGTCCAGCACCTCGTGCACCGCATCGATCTGACCGAGCGGATCGACCGAGGTCGAGTCCACGACGTGCACCAACAGATCGCTCGTCGTGGCGACCTCGAGCGTGCTCTTGAATGACTCCACGAGTCCGTGCGGGAGTCGTCGCACGAACCCGACGGTGTCGGACAAGAGCACCGGCTCACCGCCAGGAAGCGACAGACGCCGTGTCGTCGGGTCGAGCGTGGCGAACAGCCGGTTCTCTGCGAGCACGCCTGCATCGGTCAGGGTGTTCAACAGCGTGGACTTGCCCGCATTCGTGTAGCCGACGATCGTCACGCTGCCGAGGCCGGAGCGATTGCGACCCTTGGACTGCTCGCGTCGCGTACTCGACAGATGAGCGAGGTCCTTGGTCAACTTGGCGATCTTGTCCTGGATGCGACGGCGATCGACCTCGAGCTTGGTTTCACCGGGACCCCTCGTGCCGATACCACCACCCTGCTGGGACATCGCGCCCGCGACACCGCGGCGCAGTCGTGGCAGTCGATACTTCAAGAGCGCAAGCTCCACCTGCGCCTTGCCCTCTTGCGTGTGGGCGTTCTGGGCGAAGATGTCGAGGATCACCGCGGTGCGATCGATGGCGGTGCGACCGAGCAACTTCTCCAAGTTGAACTGCTGAGCGGGAGACAACTCGTTGTCGAACACGACGGTGTCGGAGTCGACCTGCAAGCACAACTCGCGCAGCTCCTCTGCCTTGCCCTTGCCGATGTAGTACGTGTGATCGGGTGCATCCCTGCGCTGGGTGATGCGTGCGACCTCGTCTGCACCGGCGGTGTCGATGAGGAGTGCGAGTTCGTCTAGCGACTCCTGCGTCTCGCGATCGTCGTGACCATCGAGGGTGACCCCCACGAGCACGATGCGCTCGCGGAAGCTGCGTTCGATCAGCGTGCGCCCGAGCGCCTCCTGGTATGGATTGCTCACGCGTGCAACACCGCAGTGGTCGTCAAGAGATGCTCCGATGGTCCGATCAGCGTGACGCGACCCGGTGCCGGCTCATTCACCCGCACGCGCACGTCACCGCCATCCATGTGCACGATGACGTCGTTCGCCTTGGCGCTCACGAGACCCCACTGCACTGCGGCCCACGCACTCGCACACGCCCCGGTGCCACATGCCATCGTGATCCCCGCACCGCGCTCGTGCACGCGCATCGTGATCGCATTCGACTCGGGACCCGGCTCGATGATTTCGAGATTCACCATCGGCACGCGCTCGCCGAGTTCCTTGAGCGGAACGACGGCGACGTCCTCGACGCCGACGACGGCATGTGGGTTACCGACCGACAGGTGCATGACGGGGCGGTTGGGATCCGCACCGAGCGTCGACCACGCGCTCGGTGCCTCGATCGAGGAGATCTCCCCCATGTCCACCGATGCATCGACGACGGTCCCACTGCGCGGCGTCACCTCGACGCGTCGCGTCCCCGCATCGGTTGCGATCTGATAGACGACACTCGAGGTTCGCCCGGACGAGCGATGCGCAGCTTGGGCGAGACACCGGATGCCATTCCCGCTCATCTCGGCCACGGAGCCATCCGAGTTGTACAGCTTCATCGTCAACGACTCCCCACCCGAGTTCCCGAGCAGGAGCAGTCCGTCAGCGCCGATCCCCGACGTTCGATCGCACAGCCGACGCGCAGTTGCGGGCCAGTCACCCACTCCACTCGGTGGGTTCTCGATCACGAGGAAGTCGTTGCCGAGACCCGACAACTTCTCGACCGTGACCGGAAAGTCCATGCCCATTGTCTAGTGGAGAAACTCAGTCAGTACTGGTGCGATTTCAGCGACGGGATCTTCATTCACCGTGATCCAACGGATGCGGGGATCGCGACGGAACCACCGCTCCTGGCGCACGGCGAACTGTCGCGTGTGGACGATGATGTCGGAGACGGCCTCATCCAGCGAGCACTCCCCGTGCAGGTGGTCGATCAACTCGGCATACCCGAGGGCCTGGCGCGCGGTGTGCGAGAGCGCCCGGGACTCGACGAGCGTCTTCACTTCGGCGAGGAAACCGGCTTCCATCATCCGATGCACGCGCGCCTCGACGCGTGCGGCCAACACCTCTCGTGGCCACAGGATGCCGATCTGCGTCACGCCATTGTCTGGGTACGCACCGGTACCGGGACCGAACGAGCTGAAGGGCTTCCCACTCCCGATCGTCACCTCGAGTGCACGCTCGATGCGGCGACGATTGGTCGGCTCGATGCGCGACGCGGCGAGCGGATCGAGTTCCTCAAGCCTTCGATACAGCGTCTCCACCCGACGCTCACCTTCGAGTTCCTTGCGCACCTGCGGATACTCACCCGGGAA
>DAIRSS010000090.1:0-4037 GCA_036804285.1 Ilumatobacteraceae bacterium | reverse complement strand
TGAGTTAGCACCAATTCCTCTCTTGTGATGCTGTTGGTCACATCAGGACGAAACTCGCTGTCGGCTTGGGAACGAACGTACCGAACTTGTCGGTCATCGGCTGATCGGTGATCTCTTCTTTCTACGGTGGAACTAGTAGCGAAAAGGAGATTGCAATGGATGCGTCGGTCACGAATCGGGAAACGTTCTTCACCAAGGCAGTGATTGGGCTGATGCTTGCGGCGATCACGGTCTCGTCGCTCGTCCTGGGTGTCGTTGCGGTCGTAGCGATGAACGACGGTTCGGCCAGCGCGTCAGGCGAGCCGGACAGTGCGACGGTGGTACAGGTCCATCTCACCGAATTCGCGATCAGCATGGTCCCCGACACGGTGCCGCCCGGCGACGTCGTCTTTCAGGTGATGAACCATGGTTCGGTGGAGCACAACTTCTCACTGCCGTCCTTGAATGCAAAGACCGCAATGCTCAAACCAGGAGAGAGCGAAGACCTCACTGTGGCTGGAATGGAGGTTGGTGACATTGGCGTGTTATGCGAAGTCGCGGGGCACGACGCTGCTGGCATGAAGGGCACATTCCACGTCGTGGAAGGTGCGGATGTGGCCGTAGCGGGCGGTGATTCGTCAATGGCTACGGCGATGTCGTGGCAACAGATGGACAAGATGATGGAGGAAGTTGCGCTCAAGTTTCCCGCCAAGACGCAGGGCGTCGGGAACGAGGAGCTCGAGTACACGACGTCCGCCGACGGCTACAAGGTGTTCAACCTCGTGGCGAAGATCGTCCCGTGGGAGGTCGAAGAGGGAAAGTTTGTCGACGGATGGTCCTACAACGGTTTGATCCCTGGGCCCGTCATCCACGTGAACGTTGGCGACAAGGTGCGCA
Source organism: Ilumatobacteraceae bacterium (assembly GCA_036804285.1). GTDB lineage: Bacteria > Actinomycetota > Acidimicrobiia > Acidimicrobiales > Ilumatobacteraceae > UBA3006. The sequence goes on along the minus strand of DAIRSS010000090.1, from coordinate 3,161 downwards.
TGGTCCTGAAGAATGAGTTGCCCGAGTCAACGGCGCTCCACTTGCATGGCATTCGAGTGCCGAACTCGATGGATGGCGTCGATCCGTACACGCAGAAGGCGATCACTCCAGGTGCGGAGTTCGTCTATGAATTCACCGCGCTCGAACCATCGGTTGGCATGTATCACTCGCATCACAATGCCCAGGTGCAGGTGCCAAACGGTCTTGCAGGTGCACTACTCATCGGCGACTGGAAAGCACTTGCCATGAAGGCGGCCGGTGCTCGCGTGGCAGACACGAATGGTTTGGCCGAACAGGAGGTCGTCATGGTGCTCAACGACTCCGGCACGATCGGTCTGTCTCTCAACGGCAAGTCGTTTCCTGCCACGACGCCGTATGCGCTCAAGGTGGGCGAGTCGATGGTCGTGCACTACTTCAACGAAGGCAACATGACGCATCCGATGCACTTGCATCAGCCCGCAGGTCTCGTCGTCGCCCACGACGGCAAGTTGCTCGAGAGTCCGTTTTGGGCTGACACGTTGAACGTTGCCCCAGGAGAACGTTGGACCGTCGTGTACACGGCACTCGACGCCGGAGTGTGGGCGTGGCACTGTCACATCCTCACGCATGCTGAGACTCCGGAGGGTATGCGGTACATGGTGACGGCCCTCATCGTGAGCTAATCGTCGTCGCTACGGTGATGGAAGTCGCCTCGAGACGAAGGAGTACGGATGTCATTGTGGAAGTCACACCCACACGTTCGAAGTGGTGAGCATCTCACACGTGGGGAGCGCGCTGCGGATCGCATGCGCAACGGCATGGGCTCGTGGCCATTCGTCTTCGTTGCGCTCGTGTTCCTTGCAGTTTGGATGGCGTTCAACCGGGATGAAGGCTTCGACCCGTATCCATTCATCCTGCTCAATCTCGTCCTGTCCTGTATCGCGGCATTACAAGGCGCGATTCTGTTGATCGCCGCGAAGCGGGCCGATCAGATTTCTGCGGAACTCGCCGTGCACACGTTCGAAATTGACAAGGAAAACCTTGAACTCACGAGGTTGATCCATGACCTGACGGTCAAGGTCGAGCAATTGACGCGCGAGATCCACACGCACGTCAGTGCGCGACCTGCGGAATGACGAACTAGCCGACCGCGCGGGTGGTCGACGTCTTCGGGGTGACTCGATTCGCTCGGCGAAGCGGAACGATGTTGTCGGTGCTTCGTCGGTAGCCGAGACGTTCAAAGCGCATCGCTTTGACGATGTCGATCAGTTGTTTCGACTGCGAATCGATCACGTGGGCGACAGATCCGGTGTGGTCACGTGGCCTGAACTCTGCGTGAATCTTCGTTCCGCGATAGCGCGAGATGAGGAGCTCCGCGTCGAGACTGAACGCCTTGGCGAGCTCACGCAGGCTGTCGTCCATGTCCTCGTAATAGAGAATGAAGTCGATGTCGGGTCGAGCGACACCGTCGTCGCCGGTGACCGAGACCAGTCGTTCGTTCTTGATGATCACCTCGGGATTCGAGACGAGCCAGGCGCCAAATTCGGGGAATGCATCAGGATTCGTGGACTGCTTCTTCTTCATGAAGTAGTACGACACGAGGCGCTCGTAGGGATTCCGCGCAATCTCGATCTTGGTGCACCGGTCCCATTCCTCGCGTCCGACGAGAGCGCGAATGTCCTCGGCAGACATGTGGTCTTTCTCGACGGAGAAGGCCTCGTGGCGCGGGCCCTTTCCGCGCAGGAAATCGACGGGGATGTGACGTGCCTCGGAGCGGTGGCGGAGCGCCTGTGGGATCAGTCGGCGCAGCGGGAGCCAAGAGGTTCGGCGGAGGCGAACTGCGTCCACCGTGCGTCCGCCGGATTGCCATGATTCGTTGACGGTGACGATGGCGAACTGTGAAAGAAGTGGAGCGATCGCGGCTTCGAAGGAGGACCCTGAAACCTTCAGGGTTTTGACGAAGATGAGTCCCAAATGGGGGTCATAGATCACGTTTCAAAATTAGTTCACCCAACCGTTGGGACTTGGCCATCTTCCGTTCAATGGGTCTGGCGGAGTGCTTCCGACTCTGAGGGGTTCTGGGGGCGTCTGCGATGATGGGGTATGGCTCTCCACAAACAGACCGCGGACTTGCTCGCGTTCCTCGCCTCGTTGGGCAACCCACCGTTGTCAAAGCAAACGGTGGGTGAGGCCCGGGCAGGGTATGCCGCGATGCGCACGGTGTCGACCGTCGAATTGCCTGAGGTCCGAAATCTCGATGCAGGAGGTGTACCCGCTCGTTTGTATCGCCCGACCACGGAGGTGACGGGGCTCTGCGTGTTCTTCCACGGCGGGGGATTCGTGATTGGCGATCTCGATTCGCATGATGACGTGTGTCGCAAGTTGGCGGTTGCGTCCGGTCATTCGGTGCTCGCGGTCGACTATCGGTTGGCCCCGGAGCATCGCTTTCCCGCTGCCGTCGAGGATGCGATCACGGCGACGAAGTGGGCTCATGATCACGCTCGTGAACTAGGCGTCGATCCGTCTCGCATGGCGGTCGCTGGCGACTCGGCGGGCGGCAATCTGGCTGCGGTCGTCGCGCTCTTTGGTGGCGTACCGCTCAAGTTCCAGCTGTTGGTCTATCCGGTGACCGATGCTCACTCGACGACCCAGAGTTATTTCGACAATGCGAACGGCTACTTTCTCACCGCGGACTCGATGCGCTGGTTCTTCGAGCACTACACGGGTGGCGATCGCTCGGTAGTTGGTAATCCGCGACTGTCACCGCTGCTCGCGAGTGACGCCGAGCTTGCGGCGACGCCGCCAGCTGCGGTCATCACTGCGGAGTACGACCCGTTGCGCGATGAGGGCGAGCAGTATGCGACACGACTTGCGGCACTCGGTGTACCGACCTCGCTGACTCGTTTCCATGGGCAGATCCACGCATTCTTTTCGATGTCCGAGTTGCTCGATGACGGTGCCGCGGCAGTCGCACTTGCGGGTGCGCATCTCGCCAAACACTTGAAGGCGAACTGAGTTGGTCGGCAAGCCGGCGACTCCACACACCAAGCGGGCGAATGGGCCCGACGATCGTGTCTTTGACCCACTCGATCTCGAGCGGGTCCGGCGCGGATACATCGGTTCGCTTGAGTCCGCGATCGTCGATCCCGAAGGCCGGTTCGTCTACGACGCGGGGCGCTACG
>DAIRSS010000089.1:0-4052 GCA_036804285.1 Ilumatobacteraceae bacterium | reverse complement strand
GATCGTGTGTTCGACCAGATGTGCTCCAATCGATTCGCAGTGGAAGTTCGACACGTGAGAGCGCTGCATCGAGAGGAAGCCGCCAAAGCGAGTCCGCGACATAAAACGGACGACCACGACCTGGCTTGACCTGACGAAAGGTGGGGCGTGTGTCGAGTGTGAGTGCAAAGCCAGCGACGTGCAAGATCCGCTCAGCCGTTGCGAGTGTTGGTGACTTGCGTCCACTCTCATACGCCGACAGGGTCGGTCGCGAGGTCGAGGCGCGTGACGCCAACTCTTCTTGGGTCAAACCGGCCCGTCTTCGGGCAACTTCAAGGAGATCTCCTGACATGGCCAGCAGTGTATCCGATCGGATACACACGGTTGTCTGGTCTCGTCGGACGATCACAAGTGTTCACCCGTTCGTTGCGGAGGTGTTCACCTCGTCACAGCAGCCTTTTCGGCCCATTGAGTACGATGATTGCGATGCTCGATCGACGACGCCCCGAGGAGTTCGGCGCCAATTCCTGGCTCGTCGAAGAGATGTACGAGCGGTTCCGCGACGACCCGAAGTCGGTCGGCGAGAACTGGCGCGAGTTCTTCTCCGACTTCAAGCCCGCGGGCACCCCTCGCCAAGACGACACCGCCGAGATCATTCGTCCCGTCGTGCCGGCAGAGGGCAAGGCCGCGCCACAGGCAGCCAAGCCGGTCGTCACTTCGCCGGGCGTCGAGCCACCCAAGCCTCGCGTCACCGCACCGACCGAGATCCTGCCCGACCCCGCCGCGGAACCCCTGCGCGGAGTGTCGGCCGCGATCGCCACGAACATGGACAAGTCCCTCGTCGTGCCGACTGCGACGAGCTTCCGCAACGTGCCGGCCAAGTTGCTCGAGGTCAACCGCAAGGTGCTCAACAACTATCGCTCGCGCACCGGCCAACCCAAGGTCAGCTTCACGCACTTGATCGGGTACGCCATCGTGCGCGCGATCGCCGATGCGGTGCCGAACATGAAGAACTCCTACGTGCTCGGCGAAGACGGCAAGCCCGCACTGCAGCGCCACAACCACGTCAACATCGGTCTCGCCGTCGACGTCGACAAGGGTGGCGGCCAGCGCACGCTCGTCGTGCCGGTGCTGCGCAACGCCGACACACTCGACTTCGCCGGGTTCCTGCTTGCCTATGACGAGATCATCCGCAAGGTGAAGGCCAACAAGTTGACCGTCGAGGACTTCCAGGGCGCCAACGTCAGCCTCACCAACCCCGGCACGATCGGCACGGTGCAGTCGGTGCCGCGACTGATGCCGGGACAAGGCGTGATCGTCGGCGTCGGCAACATCGACTACCCAGCCGAGTTCCAAGGCTCTGACGAGCGTTCACTCACCCGCATCGGTGTGTCCAAGGTCGTCACGATCACGAGCACGTATGACCACCGCATCATCCAGGGCGCCGAGAGCGGTCTGTTCCTGAAGCGCGTGCACGAGTCGTTGGTCGGGGAGCACGGCTTCTACGACGAGGTGTTCTCTGCCGTCGGCGTGCCGTACAAGCCGGTGCAGTGGATCCAGGACACGAACGACCTCGACTCCGAAGACGCGATGCTCGACAAGCAGATGCAGATCGCCACGCTGATCCGCGTGCACCGCGTGCGCGGCCACCTGATCGCCGACCTCGATCCGTTGCGTTGGCACGAACCCGAGATGCCGCCCGAACTCGACCCCGCCACCTATGGACTGACCATCTGGGACCTCGACCGCGAGTTCCTCACCGGTGGCGTCGGTGGCGTGCGCAAGTCGACCCTCGGCAAGATCCTCGGTCACCTGCGCGACGCCTACTGCCGCACGATCGGCATCGAGTACATGCACATCCACTCGACCGAGGAACAGCGCTGGGTCCAGGAGCGCGTCGAGGGTCACGGCGTGGGCGACTACACCGTCAACAAGCGCCGCATCCTCGAGCGACTGAACGCAGCAGAAGCCTTCGAGCGCTTCCTCGCCACCAAGTACGTCGGCACCAAGCGCTTCGGTCTCGAAGGCGCGGAGTCCGCGATCCCGATCCTCGACACCATCCTCTCTGCAGCAGCAGACGCCAAGATGGACGGCGCGGTGCTCGGCATGGCCCACCGCGGTCGCCTGAACGTGCTCGGCAACGTGATGGGCAAGAGCTACGACCAGATCTTCCACGAGTTCGAGGGCCACATCGACCCGAGCTCGGTGCAGGGTTCCGGCGACGTGAAGTATCACCTCGGCGCCAAGGGCACCTTCGAAGCGCCGTCGGGCGCGACCTTGCCGATCGAGATGTCGGCGAACCCGAGCCACCTCGAGACCGTGGACCCCGTCGTGTTGGGCATGGTGCGCGCAGCCCAGGACCGCATCGAACCACCGCTTGCGTACAGCGTGTTGCCACTGTTGATTCATGGCGATGCCGCCTTCGCCGGCCAGGGCGTGGTCGCCGAGTGCCTCGCGATGAGCGACACCAGTGGCTATCGCGTGGGCGGCACCATCCACCTGATCATCAACAACCAGATCGGCTTCACCACCGCACCCGAATACGCACGAAGCTCGAAGTACTCGAGCGACGTCGCCAAGACGGTGCAGGCCCCGATCTTCCACGTCAACGGCGACGATCCCGAAGCCTGCGTGCGCGTGGCCAAGATGGCCTTCGACTACCGCGCGCGGTTCCACAAGGACGTCGTCATCGACATGATCTGTTATCGCCGCCACGGCCACAACGAAGGCGACGACCCGAGCTACACCCAGCCGCTCATGTACAAGGCGATCGCCGAGCGTCGCAGCGTGCGCAAGCTGTACGTCGAGACCCTCGTCAAGCGCGGCGACATCACCGTCGAGGAAGCCGAGACCGCGCTCAACGACTTCAACACCAAGTTGCAGGGCGCACTCGACGAGACCCGCGCCTCGGCACCCGAGACCATCCGCGTGCCGCGACCACCGGCACCGATCGGCGTGCTGCCACACGTTCCAACCGGCGTCGACCGCGCCACCCTCGATCGCATCTTCACCCACCTCACCGACTATCCGGCCGGCTTTGCCCCGCACCCGAAGCTCGTGAAGCAATTCGAGGTGCGCGCACAGCAGTACGCCAAGGACGCCGACGTCGACTGGGCAACCGGAGAAGCGATGGCGATCGGTTCGCTCGTCCTCGAGGGCACGCCCGTGCGCCTCGTCGGCGAAGACACCCGCCGCGGCACGTTCAGCCAGCGTCACTCCACGCTCGTCGACTACAACAACGAGTCCCGCTGGGTTCCCCTCAACACCCTCGATGGCGCCGGTGCGCGCTTCTGGGTCTATGACTCACTGCTGTCCGAATACGCAGCCGTCGGCTTCGAGTACGGATACGCCGAGGCCAACCACGACGCGCTCGTGATGTGGGAAGCCCAGTTCGGTGACTTCGTCAACGGCGCCCAGGTGATCATCGACCAATACCTCGTCGCGGCAGAGGACAAGTGGGGCCACCAGAACGGACTCGTCTTGCTCCTCCCGCACGGTTACGAGGGCCAAGGACCGGAACACTCCTCGGCGCGCATCGAGCGCTTCTTGCAGTTGTGCGCAGAAGACAACATCCAGGTCTGTTACCCGACGACGGCCGCCCAGTACTTCCACATGTTGCGCCGCCAGGTGCGCCGCGACGTGCGCAAGCCACTCGTCGTGTTCACCCCCAAGCAGCCACTGCGCATGAAGGAGAGCCGCTCGAAGGTCGAAGAGCTCACCCGCGGCAGCTTCGAAGAAGTCCTCGACGACCCGACGATCACGAACAAGGGGAGCGTCACGCGCCTCGTGTTGTGCAGCGGCAAGGTCGCCTGGGACGCGATGGCCGAGCGCACCAAGAAGAACGCCAACGTCGCCGTCATCCGCATCGAACAGCTGTATCCGTTCCCGATCGAGGCCGTGCGCCAGATCCTCGCCAGCTACCCGAACGCCAAGCAAGTGGTCTGGCTGCAAGAAGAGCCGATCAACATGGGCCCATGGCGCTTCGTGGACGCGATCATGTGGCGCATCAAGAACGACGGCTACGACTGGCGCTGCGTCGCACGCGTCGAGTCAGGCAGCCCCGCCACCGGTTC
>DAIRSS010000088.1:0-4090 GCA_036804285.1 Ilumatobacteraceae bacterium | reverse complement strand
ACCATCGCCGAATGTTGCGCGCATAGTCCTCGGTGAGGACATGTGCGAGCAATCCATCGCGGTTCGTGAAGTGTCGATAGATGAGCGACACGGAACAGTTGGCCTGTCGAGCAACTTCCTGCACTCGAAGGCCGACGATGCCACGCTCCTCGATTTCGTTGCGAGCAGCAACGACGATCAGTTCATACTTCGATGTTTCGATCGCCGTCGTGGTCACACTTCGACACTAACGGAGTACGTCGAATTGAAAATTCTTTACTTGGCCTGTGGTTGTGGCCACGTGCCGTCGCGACCGTCCATGCCCGCGTTCGGTCGCGCCTTGGCGAGCAACTCCTCGACGACGGGACCGAGCGTGGTCGGATCCGCGACTGGTGCGTGTGTCGGTCCACGATGCCAGCCTTCGGCGACGGCGAGCACTTGACCACTCGCTTCGAACACGCGACCGGTGACGCCCTTCGACTCTTCCGATGCGAGCCACGTGACGATCGGTGCGATCCACTTCGGGCTGCGCTGCTCGCGCTCCTCGTCGGTCTCCGGTGCAGGGCCGAGATTCTCGGTCATGCGGGTGAGCGCGACGGGCGCGACGGCGTTCACCGTCACGCCGTAGCGGGCGAGCTCGAGTGCGGAGATCACCGTGAAGGCGGCGATGCCGGCCTTGGCTGCGCCGTAGTTCGTCTGGCCGATGTTGCCGTAGATGCCCGACACCGATGACGTATTGATGATGCGACCGTCGACCGGGTGACCGGCCTTCTGACGATCGCGCCAGTACGCGGCGGCGAAGTGCGATGGTGCGAAGGTGCCCTTCAGGTGCACCTTGATGACGGCGTCCCACTCCTCTTCGCTCATGTTGGCCATCATGCGGTCGCGCAGGATGCCGGCGTTGTTGACGACGGCGTGCAGGTCACCGAAGGTGTCGACTGCGGTCTGGATGAGTCGCTCTGCGCCAGCCCAGGTGGAGATGTCATCGCCGTTGGCGATCGCCTTGCCACCCATCGCCTCGATCTCGTTCACCACCTGCTGGGCCGGTGAGAGGTCGCCACCCGACCCATCGACGCCCGCGCCGAGGTCGTTCACGACGACGTGCGCGCCGTGGCGAGCAAGCGAGAGGGCATGTTCGCGACCGATCCCGCGACCCGAACCCGTGACAATGGCTACACGACCTTCACATAAGCGCTTCATGCGGAGGCACTCTAGTCTTTGCCCGTGTCCGACTCCCCGCGAAGCACCGTCACCTGCGACGTTCTCGTCGTCGGAGCGGGACCCGCGGGGATCGCCGCAGCGCTCGAGTTGCACCGTTCGGGTCTCGACGTCCTCGTCATCGACAAGGCCACCTTTCCTCGCGACAAGTGCTGCGGGGACGGCCTCACGACGGGAGCACTGCGCGTGCTCGAGTCGCTCGACTTCGACCCCGCGCTCGTGCCGAGCTGGACGCCGACGAGTGACGTGTGGTTGCGCTCCCCGTCCGGTCGCGAGATGTCGATGCCACTTCCGAGTGGCAAAGGAACCTTCGCCGCAATCGCGCCGCGACTCGAGTTCGACGATGCGCTCGTGCGCACCGCGATCGACCGTGGTGTGCGCGTCGCCCAGGGCGTGACGTTCACGCAGATCACTTCGATGAACGACGACGGCGCAGTCGTGTCCGTCGATGGTCTCGGTGACGTGCGCTGCGGTTACGTCATCGCCGCCGACGGGATGTGGTCACCGGTGCGCAAGTCGCTCGGGTTGTCGCAGCCCGGTTATCTCGGTGAGTGGCACGCGTTCCGCCAGTACGCGAGCAACGTGACGGGACCGGCCAAGGATCGACTCATCGTGTGGTTCGATTCGGATCTCTTGCCGGGATATGCATGGTCGTTCCCACTGCGCGACGGTCGGGTGAACATCGGCTTTGGCATCCTGCGTGGTGGTCGCCACAGCGTGCAGGACATGAACACGTTGTGGCCAGACATCTTGTCCCGCCCGCACGTGCGCGAGGCACTCGGGGAGAACGCAACACTCGAAGGTCGTCACACGGCGTGGCCGATCCCCGCTCGGGTCACCTCGGCGACGCTCGCCCATGAGCGCGTGCTCTTCGTCGGCGACGCCGCGTGCGTGACCGACACGCTCACCGGCGAGGGAATCGGCCAAGCGCTCCTGTCGGGCGTGCTCGCAGGCCAGGCAATCGCAACGAGTCGTGCGCACGGTGCACGTTCGGTCAGTCGTTCGTATAAACGAGCGATCCGCAGGAACTTCTTCGCCGACCATCGCATGTCGGTGACACTCGGTGCGATCCTGAAGAGCGAACTCGGTGCGCGCGGTGCGCTGCGCCTGGCGAACACGAACGACTGGACCCGACGCAACTTCGTGCGCTGGATGTTCGAAGACGAACCCCGCGCGGCGATCTTCACCCCGTCGCGCTGGCACCGCGGATTCCTGAAGCGACCCGGCGTCTCCCTCGGGTCGTCCAAGTGACGAGGGCTACGGTGGTGGAATGAAGACGCGCCTGACGGAGATGCTCGACATCGAGCACCCGATCATGCTCGCGGGCATGGGCGGCGTGTCGTACCACGAACTCGTTGCCGCAGTATCCGAAGCCGGTGGCATCGGCACGCTCGGCGCCTCGACCATGGGCGAAGGAGTACTCGCCCAGGAGATCGAGGGCGTCAAGAAGCTGACGAAGAAGCCCTTCGGCGTGGACCTGTTGACCGCACTGCCCCACACGCTCGAGCGCGACGTGGACCTGATCATCGCCTCCGGTGCACGGATCTTCGTCGCCGGTCTCGGCGTGCCGCGCGACATCATCGACAAGCTGCACGCCCATGGCGTGCTCGTCGGTTCGATGTGCGGAAAGGTGCGCCACGCGGTGAACGCGGTCGCCAGTGGTTGCGACTTCGTCGTCGCCCAGGGCACCGAAGGCGGCGGCCACACCGGCACCGTCGCCACGATGGCACTCGTGCCACAAGTCGTGGACGCAGTCGGCGACAAGGTCGTCGTCGTTGCTGCGGGCGGCCTCTTCGATGGCCGCGGTTTGGCTGCGGCGTTGTCACTCGGCGCAGACGGCGTGTGGATCGGCACGCGCTTCATCGCCACCCCCGAGGCATGGGGCGTGGACGGTTACAAGGACGTGCTCGTGGCGACTCCAGAGGATGGAACCGTCATCAGCCGTGCGTACACCGGCAAGACGTGTCGCGTGGTGCGCAACGACTGGACGAACGAATTCGAACAGCACCCCGAACAACTGCAGCCGTTCCCCCAGCAGGCGATCGCCTCGATGAAAGCTGGCGTGAACCATCTCGGATATCCGCCGGGGACGACGGTGGATCTCAAGCGTGAGTTCCTCCCCGCGGGCCAGGGCGTCGGTGCGATCGATGCGATCGTGCCGGCCGGTGACATCGTGCGCGAGATGATGCGCGAGGCCACCGAGACCCTCGAGCGACTGACCTCGTTGCGCAACTCCTGACGCCATGTTCAAGGTGCTGCGGACGAACCGTGACATTCGCCTGCTCTTCATCGGGGACAACATCTCGATCGTCGGTGACTACTTCACCTACATCGCACTCGCCGGGCTGATCAAGGACTACACCGGGTCGAACTTCCTCGTCGCGCTCGTCTACGTCGCCTTCACGATTCCCTCGTTCTTCATCTCCCCGATCGCCGGACCGATCATCGATCGCTTCGATCGCAAGAAGGTGCTGATGACCGTGCACCTCCTGCAAGCAGTGAGCGCGATCGGATTCCTGTTCACGTCCGAGAACCGCATCTGGGCAGGTCTTCTCGCCCAGGTGGTCATCACGTGTCTCTCGGCATTCGTCACGCCGGCAGTGAATGCCGCCGTGCCGAACCTCGCCAAGGACCCCGAAGAACTCCGCCAGGCCAATGCGCTCTTCGGCTCCAGCTGGGGCGCGATGACCTTCGCCGGTGCGGCAATCGGCGGGTTCTTCTCCGAGGCATTCGGACGCACGGCAACGTTCATCACCGACATCGCCACGTTCCTCGTTGCCGCTGCGCTCATCGCCCTCGTCACGCGGCCGATGCAGGCCGAGCGCACGACCGAGCACTCACGTCGCATCCGTCCGCTCGCCGACATGCGCGAGGCGTTCCACGTGGCCAAGGA
>DAIRSS010000087.1:0-4128 GCA_036804285.1 Ilumatobacteraceae bacterium | reverse complement strand
GGCCAGAAAAAGATCGGCATCCAACCGTTGGCCACTTCTGCGGTTGCTTCCACGCTCTTGCCCATGAGGGATGCCCACCACACGGGGATGTCTGCGCGCACCGGATGGTTGATGAGCTTGAGTGCCTTGCCGAGACCGGTGCCCTGACCTGCAGGCAGCGGAACTTCGACGGTCTTGCCCTGATAGTTGAGTGGCTTTTCGCGCTTCCACACTTCGCGACACACCTCGATGTATTCCTTCGTGCGCTGCATCGGCTTGTCATACGGCATGCCGTGGAAGCCCTCGATCACCTGTGCGCCGGACGCGCCGAGACCGAGGATGAAGCGACCATTGGAGACGTAGTCGAGACCCGCTGCGGTCATCGCCATCAGCGCGGCGGTGCGCGAGTAGATGTTGACGATGCCGGTGCCGATCTGCACCTTGTTCGTCACCGCGGCGAGATAGCCGAGTTGGGAGATCGAGTCGAAGGAGTACGCCTCGGCGACCCACACGATGTCGAGGCCGACCTTTTCCAGTTCGACGACCTGCTGGGCCGATGCCGGGAAGTCCCCGACATAGTTGATCATCATCGACAATTTCATTGGTCGCCTTTCGCTCGAGCGCGTGCGACCGATGCTATTGGCGCGTCAGTTCACCTGACGAGTTCGACCTTCCCAGTACGGGGCGCGGAGGTCCTTCTTCAGGATCTTGCCGCTCGGGTTACGCGGGAGTGCGTCGATCCAGGCGACCGACTTCGGGCACTTGAATCCGGCGAGCTGTTCCTTGGCGAAGGTGAGGATCGACTCCTCGGTGACCTCGACGTCGGGCTTCTTCACCACGATCGCCTTGGGCACCTCTCCCCACTTGTCGTCCGGCACGCCGATGACGGCGACGTCCGCGATTCCCGGGTGCTTCATGAGGGCGTTCTCGACCTCGGCCGGGTACACGTTCTCTCCACCGGAGACGATCATGTCCTTCACGCGGTCGTAGATGTAGACGTAGTCGTTTTCGTCCTGGTAGGCCGCGTCACCGGTGCGGAACCAACCCTCGGCGTTGATCGACTTCTTCGTCTCATCATCCATGCGCCAGTAGCCCTTCATGACCTGGCCACCGCGCACCCACACTTCACCGACGTCACCGCGCTTGACTTCCTTGCCGGTGTCGGAGTCGACGATCTTCAACTCCATGCCCGGCACGATGCGACCGCACGAGCGCAGCAACTTCTTGTTCGGGCCGTCGAGGTCGTGTTCCTCGGGGAGCAAGATCGTCGTCGCGCCGGTGGTCTCGGTGAGGCCGTACACCTGCATGAAGTTCGTCTTGAACGCCTTGATCGCTCCGCGCAGCACTTCCTCGGAGATCGGGGACGCGCCGTAGGCGATGAGTTGCAGCGAGGAGAAGTCCGTCTTGTCGAGGTCCGGGACCATCAACATGAACTGGAGCAGCGCCGGCACGGCGAACGCGTGGCTGATGCGGTGCTTGACGATCAGTTGCACGATCTCGACGGGGTTGATGTCGCGCACGATGATCGACTTCGCGCCGAGTGCCTGACCGGCGGTCGCCCAACCGCCACCACCGATGTGGAAGAGCGGCATCGCCACCAGGTTGACCGTGTTGTCGTCGAACTTCCACATCTCCTTGGCGAAGGGAATGAGGGCGAAGAAGTTCGAGTTGGTGAGCATCACGCCCTTCGGACGACCGGTGGTGCCGCTCGAGTACAACTGGAACGCGACGTCGCCCTCTGCGCTCGGCACGTTCGGGTCGGTCGCCGCACCGGAGTCGATGAAGGAGTCATACGACTGGAACTTGGAGTGTCCGCCGATGACGACGATGGTCTTGGCGCTCGTCAGGTTGTCGGCGATCGCATCCAGGATGGGCACGAAGTCCGGACCGACGATGAACACCTTGGCCTCGGCGTTGTTGACGATGTATTCGACCTCGGGGGCAGCGAGTCGGAAGTTGACGTCCACGCTCACGGCGTTCAGCAGTGCCGCGCCGTAGAGCACCTCGAAGTGCTCGATGCCGTTCTTGTCGAGGAACGCGATGCGGTCCTGCGAGCCGACTCCGGCCGCGGCGAGCGCATTGGCCATCTTCATCGAGCGCTCGTACAGCTGCGACCAGGACTGGGTCCGGTCCCCGAGCACGAGTGCGGTCTTGTTACCGATGGTCTGGCTGTGTGTACGGACGACTGAACCCAATGATGTGATGTTGTTCCCCATGGGGCTGAAACCTAGTAAGGGACTAGATTCGGCGCAAGGCGTGCCCCACAAAAGGAGTCCACAATGACCAATCCAGATCTCGGTTTCGACGGCAAAGTCGCGGTCATCACGGGCGCGGGTGGGGGTCTCGGGCGCCAACACGCACTCCTGCTTGCCTCCCGTGGGGCACTCGTGGTCGTCAACGACCTGGGCGGCGCGGTCGACGGCAGCGGCAGCGACAAGGGCGCAGCCCAGAAGGTCGTGGATGAGATCCGCGACCTCGGCGGCGAGGCCGTGGCCGACACCAACAGCGTGTCCACCCTCGAGGGTGGCGCAGCCATCATCGCCACCGCCACTGCGGCGTATGGTCGCGTCGACATCGTCATCAACAACGCGGGCATCTTGCGCGACAAGAGCTTCCAGAACATGGAACCCGAGATGGTGCGCGCGGTGCTCGACGTGCACCTGCTGGGTGCGTTCAACGTGACGCAACCGGCGTTCAAGTTGATGCGCGAACAGGGATATGGCCGCATCGTGTCGACGTCGTCGGCCGCGGGCATCTTCGGCAACTTCGGTCAGGCCAACTACGGCGCGGCCAAGATGGGCCTCGTCGGCTTCACGCGCGTGCTCGCCGTCGAGGGCGCCAAGTACAACGTGAAGGCCAATGCCATCGCACCACTCGCCTACACGCGCATGACCGAGAACCTGCTCGGCAACCTCGGCGAACGACTTGATCCGAGTTTCGTCTCCCCGATCGTGGCGTATCTCGCGCACGAAGAATGCCCGGTCTCGGGCGAGGTGTACAGCGTCGGCGGTGGCCGCGTGGCGCGTGTGTTCATCGCCGAGTCGCAGGGCTACTTCAACTCGAAGCTCACGATGGAAGACGTGCGCGACAACTTCGAGACGATTCGCAGCGAGGTCGACTACAAGGTTCCCGCCAACATCGGCGAGGAAACCGCGATGTACCTGCCGTTCTTCAAGTAACACGTGCGTCACCTCACGCTCGCCTCGACCGACGGGGTGAGTCTTTCCGTCGTCGACTATCAACCCGACTCGCACGCGCACACGGTGCTCTTCTCGCACGCCACCGGATTCCACGGGCGTTGCTTCGATCCGCTCGCTGAGCGCCTCACCGAGTTGCACTCGGTCACCTTCGATTACCGCGGGTATGGCGACTCGATCATCGAGGAGAACTGGGAGGTGCGCTGGGGCGCCTACGGCGATGATGCGCTCACCGTCACCCAATACGCCGCACAACACGGCCCGGTGATCGGCGTCGGTCACTCGATGGGCGGCGCGGCACTCGTGATGGCCGCGCTGCGCGAGCCCGAGTTGTTTCGCGCACTCGTGTTGTACGAGCCGATCATCTTTCCGCCCGAGTCGCGCAGACCCGACGCCCCGAAGTCACCGCTCGCCGACGGTGCTCGCAGGCGGCGCACGAACTTTGCGTCATTCGACGAGGCGCTCGCCAACTATTCGGCCAAACCACCACTCAACGTCTTCCACCCCGAGTGCCTCGAGGCCTACGTGCGCCACGGGTTCCGCGAGACACCTGACGGCGACGTCACGCTCAAGTGCCGACCAGAACACGAGGCCCGCACGTACGAGTCGGGCGGGCTGCACGAGACGTGGGGCGAACTCGGCAACCTCACGACACCGGTGTGGTTAGTTTCAGGTGTCGTGCACCCCTTCACCCCGGCCGCCATCGCCGAACAGATCGCTCCGAAACTCCCCAACGTGCACGTCGTGTCCTGGCCCGACCGCGGCCACTTCGGTCCACTCGAGGATCCCGACCGCTTCGTGAATCTGATCCGCGAGGTCGAGGCGCACGTCTCGTGACCGTGTATCCCGTCCCGACCACGCTGTCACCCTCGCGCATCACCTCGTACGAGAGCTGCCCGCTCAAGTTCCGCTTCGTCAACATCGAACAACTCCCCGAGCCGCCGGGCATCCA
>DAIRSS010000086.1:0-4274 GCA_036804285.1 Ilumatobacteraceae bacterium | reverse complement strand
CGTCGCGGTGATCGAGATGCGCAGCGTCGCCTTGAACGTCGTGAAGAACGTCTCGTCGAACACCTCGCGATAACTGGCCGTCGACAGGTTGGTGACGTCGACGGGCAGCAGTTTTGAGGTGTCCTTCGTCCCGAAGGAGTAGAAGACGATGAAGGCGATCGGTGCGGCGAAGAACACCGCGTACCAGATGATCGATGGCAGGGCGAGCGCGTATTTCGGCGCTCGCCACCGCCTACGAGTTGTTGCAGCGACCGTTGCGGTCACCGACGATCAGGCTCCGGCCTTGGCCTTGGCCTTGTTGAGGATGTCGACCAAACGATCGAGCGCGGGCGTGATCTCCTGCGTCTGGAACGTGGCGACCTGCTCGGGCGTGAAGAAGATCATGTCTCCGAGCTCGAGATCCGGCGCGAGCTTGGCGATCAAGGTCTCCATGTCCTTCATGCCGGTGTTGTAGCCGTGGTACTGGAGGTCCTTGATCGAGATCTCCGGGACGAGGTCCCAGTTGATCCACGCGTGTGCGGCCTCGGGGTTCGGCGCGCCTGCTGCGATGCAGTAGGTGTCCATCCACAACTCGGTCGCTGGCGAACCAAGCACCCACACCCAATCCTCAGGGTTGCCACCCGCATCGGCGATGCGCACGTAGGCCTGACGGAGGTCGCCGTTCCAACCCATGGCGAGGCTGTAGGCGCCTTCCGCGAGCTTGGTGCTCGGGTAGCTGTCGAATGCCTTGATGTGCTGGGCGAACTCGTCCACGAGGAACTTCTCGCAGGCATCGATCTCGGCGGCGTCCTGGGTGTTCCAGTTGATGCCGTTGGCCCAGAACCACATGCCACAGAAGTTCGGTGCGGTGTCGATCATCGCGCAGTTGCCACTGCCCTCGTTCATGCACGCATCGATGAAGTCCTGCCAGGTCTCCATCTTGCGGGTGATCTTCGTCTTGTCATAGAAGAATCCGGTCGAGCCCCAGTTCTTGCACACCGAGTACTCGTTGTTCGGGTCCCACGCCTGCGAGGTGTAGGCCGGATCGAGGTTCGAGAAGTTCGGGATGAGCGACATGTCGAGCTTCTGGATGAGACCCTTTTCGATCATCTGCGGCACGTACGGTCCGGTCGGCACGACGATGTCGAAACCGCTGTTGCCGTTGCTCGCCGCCAACTTGGTGATGAGGTCTTCGTTGCTCGCGTAGTAGTCGACCTTCATGGTCACGCCGAGCGTCGAGTCGGCAAGTGCACCGACGAGATCCGGGTCGTTGTAGTCACCCCACGTGTACATCGCGAGCGTGCCAGAGGCGGTGTTGACGACACGGCTGTAACCGTCGTCTGCCATGTCGCCACCGGTGGTGTCGACGGTGACCGCTTCGTCATCCGAGCTGCCGCATGCGGCGAGCACGATGGCGAAACCTGCTGCCGCAGTACCACCCTTCAAAAACGCACGACGCGAGAGCTTCTCGCGGAAATCGTCCGGTGCGAGCATTCGCAGTTGCTTGGCCATGGTCTCCCCCTTGATGTTCTGAGATCGGCGTACGCCTGTCGCCACCCTAGTGGACGACTCGACGGCGGTGGAATCTAGTCGTGGGCCGGCGAGGCCATCACGACGTCGGCCTGGCGTGCCGAGAACAGGTACACGTCCTCGGCCGACCACGAGCACCACACCCGGTCGTCGACGGCGAAGCGGGCAGGGTTGGTGCGCGGCACGAGGACCAAGATGTCGCGGTGCGCCGAGCGCACGACATATTGCAGGACGTCACCGAAGTGCGACACCCCGGCGACGGTCGCCTCGACCGAGTTCTCGGGCTTGTCGGGTCGGTTCGCCGACAGGTTGATGCACTCGGGGCGCACGGCCGAGAGTGCCGACTCACCCGTCGGGACGTTCTCCTCCGGGCGGGTGGCGACGAACACGGTGCCGTCGTCGGCCTTGGAGCCATTCGCCGTCGCGGTGCCCTGCCAGAAGTTGTTGCGCCCGACGAAGCCGGCAACGAAGGCCGTCTTCGGGTGCTCGTACACCGTCTCGGGATCGGCGAGCTGCTCGATGTGGCCGTCCAGCATGATGGCGATGCGGTCCGACATCGACATCGCTTCTTCCTGGTCGTGGGTGACGAAGATGAAGGTGATCCCGAGTCGTGACTGCAAGAGCTTCAGTTCGATCTGCATCTCTTCGCGCAACTTGCGGTCGAGCGCGCCGAGTGGTTCATCCAGGAGCAGGATGCTCGGTCGATTGACGAGCGCACGAGCGACGGCGACGCGCTGCTGCTGACCACCCGACATCTGACGCGGCTTGCGCTCGGCGAGCTTGGACATCTGCACCATGTCGAGTGCTTCCATCACGCGCGTGGCGATCTCGTCTTTGTTCACGCCCTTCTGGCGAAGTCCATAGGCGACGTTTTCGGCCACCGTCATGTGCGGGAACAGCGCATAGTGCTGGAACACCGTATTCACGTCCCGCTTGTACGGCGGTACGCCCTGCACTTCCTGACCGTTGATCTTGATGAACCCACCGTCGGGCTGTTCGAAGCCCGCGAGCATGCGCAACGTCGTGGTCTTGCCGCAACCTGATGGACCGAGGAGCGAGAGGAACTCACCCGCTTGCACGGAGAGATTGATCGAGTCGACCGCGACGACGTCGCCGTAGCGCTTGGTCACGTTGACGAGTTCGACCGAACCCCGCTCTTGGCTCACCTGATCCCCCATCAGAGACGACTCTAACGATCCCTAGCTATTCAGGTTGACCATGACGTGCTTGATGCGGGTGTAGTCGTCGAGGGCATACGCGGAGAGGTCCTTGCCGTAGCCGGACTTCTTGTACCCGCCGTGCGGCATCTCGGCGACCATCGGGATGTGGGTGTTGACCCACACGCAACCGAAGTCGAGGTTCTTCGTCATGCGCATCGCCCGACCGAGGTCTCGCGTCCACACCGAAGATGCGAGCGCGTACTCGACGCCGTTCGCCCACTTGAGGGCCTCGGCCTCGTCGGAGAACTTCTGCACGGTGATGACCGGACCGAAGATCTCGTTCTGGATCATCTCGTCTTGCTGCTTCAAGTCGGCGACGACCGTCGGCTCGAAGAAGAAGCCGTTCGAGCCGATGCGCGAACCGCCGGCCACGACCTTGGCGTGCTTGGGCACGCGGTCGAGGAAGCCACTCACCTTGCCGAGGTGACCTTCGTTGTTGAGTGGTCCGTAGAGCACGTCTTCGTTCGGCATGCCGGTCTTGGTCTTGCGTGCCTCTTCGGCGAGCGCATCGACGAAGTCGCCGTAGACCTTCGGGCCGGCGATCACGCGCGTGGCGGCCGTGCAGTCCTGGCCAGCGTTGAAGTACCCCGTCATTGCAATCGTCTGGACGGCGAGCTCGATGTCGGCGTCGTCGAACACGATCACCGGTGCCTTGCCACCGAGTTCCAGGTGTACGCGCTTCAGCGTCTTCGATGCTTCTGCTGCGACCTCCATGCCTGCGCGCACGGAGCCGGTCACCGAGACCATGCCCGGCGTGTCGTGCGCGACCATCGCGCGACCGGTGTCGCGATCACCGAGGACGACGTTCAGCACGCCTGGCGGCAACACTGCACCGGCGATCTCGGCGAGCAGTGCGGTCGATGCCGGCGTCGTGTCGCTCGGCTTCAACACGGTGGTGTTGCCAGCGGCGATCGCGGGGATGAACTTCCACACGCCCATCATCAACGGGTAGTTCCACGGTGCGACCTGCGCGCACACACCGATCGGCTCGCGACGGATGTAGGAGGTGAAGTTCGGGACGTACTCTCCCGCGCTCTTACCTTCGAGCATGCGCGCCGCACCCGCGAAGAAGCGGATCTGGTCCATCATCGGTGGAACTTCTTCGGAATACGTGATCGCGCGTGGCTTGCCGGTGTTTTCGATCTCGGTCTCGATGAGGTCGCTCATCCGCGCTTCCATCGCATCGGCGACGTCGTTGATCGCCTTCTGGCGCTGCGACGGGGTCGAGTTCTTCCAGTCCTCGAAGGCGCTCGCTGCGGCGGCCATCGCGTCATCAATGTCGGCCTGGCCCGACAGCGCTGCCGTCGCGTATTGCTTGCCCGTTGCGGGGTCCACGACCGGAGTCGTGCGTCCATCACGCGCGGGAACGACCTTGCCATTGATGTAGTTGTTGAACGATTTCATGGCTCAACACTAACCCGTGCCCTCTTGGGCTAGACAAGGGGGTATGAACACAGGCAACGGAGCCCGTGGGATTCGCACCGTCGGTGTACCCAAGGAAGTCAAGACCCTCGAAGGCCGGGTGTCACTCACCCCAGATGGCGT
>DAIRSS010000085.1:2588-4307 GCA_036804285.1 Ilumatobacteraceae bacterium | reverse complement strand
CGAACTCCGACTTCCTGCGTGCAGGATTCGAGGAAGTCATCGGCGCTGCAGTTGCTGCTGGTGACATCACCATCGTGAGCGAGACCTACACCGACAACTGGGACCCAGCAAATGCCCAGGCGACGATGGAGCAGGTACTCACCGCCGAAGGCAACAAGATTGACGCCGTTCTCGCGCAGAACGACGGCATGGCCGGTGGCGTGATCGCAGCCCTCGAGGCACAGGGTCTCGCAGGAAAGGTCCCCGTGTCGGGTCAGGATGCCGAGCAGGCAGCCTTGAACCGCGTCGCGCTGGGAACCCAGACCTTGACCGTGTGGAAGGATGCTCGCGAGTTGGGCAAGGCAGCTGGAGAAGCCGCGATGGCTCTCTGTGCCAACCCAGACGCAGCAGCTCTCTCGGGTGCAGCACCGTTCACCACACCTGGTGGCGTGTCCATCTCGTCGACCTTCTTGACGCCGAAGCCCATCACTCAGGCCAACCTGAATGATGTCCTCGACGCCGGTTGGACCGACTCCGCAACCCTCTGCCAGGGTGTGACCCCTGGTTCGGTGCCTGCCTGCCCGTAATCGGCAGTCGTCACCGTTGAGACGCAACGTGCCCCCCGCCCTTCGGGGTGGGGGGCACGTTCTCATTAGAACCACAGTTCATTTCTTCACACGGAGCACTTGACGTGAGCGAGACCCAGACGAGAGAACAACACGTGCCAAGTACTGGAGTGGTCGATCGCGCACGCTCGTTCATCGCCTCGACCGAGATCGACACCCGTTTTGCGGGAATGGTCGTTGCGCTCGTGATCATCTGGACCGGATTCCACTTCCTGTCAGGTGGAGACTTCCTCACCTCGCGCAACTTGTGGAACCTCTCGGTGCAGAGTGCGTCCATCGCCGTCATGGCAACGGGCATGGTGCTCATCATCGTCTCCCGCAACATCGACCTCTCGGTCGGCTCGCTCCTTGGCTTCCTTGGTTACGTCATGGCAATGGTGCAGACCCGTTGGATCCCCGACGCCTTCGGTTTCGAGCACTGGTACATCTGGATCGTTGCGCTCATCGTCGGCATCGCGCTCGGTGCGGCCATCGGCGCGGTGCAAGGTTCGATCGTCGCCTACGGCGGCGTGCCCGCCTTCATCGTCACGCTCGGCGGATTCCTAGTCTGGCGTGGACTCATCTTCCGCATGGGTGAACAGGGCCAGACGCTCTCACCCCTCGACGGCACCTTCCAGCTCATCGGTGGCGGGCCGAAGGGTTCGCTCGGCGAATGGCGCAGTTGGGCGCTCGGCATCCTCGGATGCGCTGGTGCGATTGCCTCCATCTACTTCAATCGCAAGCGTCGGCGAAAGTACGACCTTGCGGTTCGCCCGCTCTCCATCGACATCAGCTTGGCCGTGATCGGATGCGCCGTCATCATCCTTGGTATCGCATTGATCGCAGTCGGCTACGAGTCGCCGATCACCGGTGCGCCGACGGGCGTCGCCTATCCGGTGGTCATCTTGATCGCCATCACCATCGGCATGGTCTATCTCTCACGTCGCCGTCGCTTCGGTCGCTACGTGTATGCCATCGGTGGCAATCCCGAGGCGGCGGAGCTCGGTGGTATCAATACTCGTCGCACGGTGATGGGCACGTTCGTGTTGATGGGAGTCCTGTGCGCCGTGAGCGCAGCGATCCAGACCGCGCGTCTTAACTCCGCGGTCACCAATCTCGGTGTCCAGAACGAACT
>DAIRSS010000085.1:0-2488 GCA_036804285.1 Ilumatobacteraceae bacterium | reverse complement strand
GCCGTTGGTCTCGTCGTTGCCGCAATAATCATCCAGACGGGAAGGCAATGATCGCGATGGAGACACGGAAAGTGAGGACAGCGTGAGCGACACCAAGGTTCCACTCGTCGAACTCCGCGACATTCGCGTGTCCTTCGGCGGCTTGCACGCCGTGGACGGCGTGACCCTCACACTCAATCCGGGTGAAGTGGTCGCACTCGTCGGCGGCAACGGCGCAGGAAAGTCGACGCTGATGCACACGCTCGCTGGTGCGCATCCCGCGGACTCAGGCCAGATCCTCGTCAACGGTGAGCCGGTCACGATTGCCACACCGCGCGATGCACGCGCGCAGGGCATCGAAGTGATCTATCAGAAGCTCGCGCTTGCGGAAAACATCGATGCAGCGGGAAACCTGTTCCTCGGTCGCGAGCTGCGGACCCGCACCGGCGCGCTCGATGATTCAGCGATGGCGTCGGCAACGCGTGACGTCTTGAAGCGATTGAACCCGAGGTTCAAGAACCTGAGCACACCGGTGAAGTCGTTGTCGGGTGGTCAGCGTCAGTCGGTCGCGATCGCCCGAGCCGTGCACTTCAACGCCAAGATCTTGATCATGGACGAGCCCACTGCGGCGCTCGGACCGGCCGAGACTGCCCAGGTGCGCGAGCTCATCGAGCAGTTGAAGTCGGAGGGGATCGGCATCTTCCTCATCAGCCACGACATCCACGACGTGTTCGATCTCGCCGATCGCATCAGCGTCATGATGCAAGGTCGACTCGTCGCCACCGTGGACAAGTCGAAGGTGACCAAGGACGAGGTTCTCGCGATGATCATCATGGGTCAGCGACCCGGTGGAGCGAACTGACCGAATTTCCCCTGGGCGTTAGTCGCCGGGAGTCCATCTCATTGGAGAATCTGCGCCACGAGTGATGGTGTAGAAGCTGTCGGCATCGACGGTCGTCCACGCACCCGGTGGTTCACCCGGGAACGTCACTCGAACCTCGGCGGTCTGTGCGGTGCCGAGACCGAAGTGAAGCCATGAGGCGTCCCCGCTTGCATGACCACCACCGACGGTGACCTCGCGGCGCATGGTGCGGTCGCCGATACGCACGTCAACCTTTGCCCCGATGGCGTGAGTGTTGGGTGCAGGTTGGGAGAGTGTGAGGGCGAGCCAGTGTCCAAGTCGGGTGGGCGAGTCGACCGTTCCCGTCCCGACGTTGCGACGGACTTCGACGGAGACTCGCCGATTGACGACCACCAAGTCGAGGAGGCCATCGAGGTTGAGATCGACGAGCGCTGCGCCGCGCGATCGAGCGTCACTGTTGATACCTGCCTGTTCACCCCGTTCGACGAATGAGCCATCGTTTCGTCCGAGGAGGAGGTTGTTGGGGTCGTTCTTGGCGTAGTCGATCTGGGCATCGACGTTGCCTTTTGCGACGAAGAGATCGATGAATCCATCGTTGTTGACGTCATCGAATTCGGGGTGCCATGCGGTGGAGGGGAGGATGTCGCCGCCTGCGTAGGGTCGCTGTGCAGTGACTCCGCGCTCGAGTGCGATGTCGCGGTACGACGGGCCACTCGCACCGTCTTCGAGCGTCTGCAACTTGTTGTCGGCCTGGCTGGTGAGATACACCTCGGGTCGACCATCACCGGTCAGGTCGTAGCTCGCGATCCCCATGCCCCAGATGACGACCTTGCGCCAGCCATCCGATTCGCCGTATTCGCTTGGCGCCTCACCTGGTCTGAATCGCCAGAGCTGTTCCTCTGCGTAGCGGTCGTAGTTGCGATCGTTGCTCACGCGCAGATCTGAATGACCGTCGTCGTTCCAGTCGGAAAACAACACCGACAACGTGCAGTGTGCGGGAAGTTGGATCGGCGTCGAGTAGCCAGTGGTAGTCGGTCTCCACACTTCGTTCGGCGCGCAGTCGTAGGTGTCAGGGACGAGATAGTTGCCGAAGGCGAGCGTCGGCAGCGATGTTCCCTGCTCCCACGTCGCAGAGAACGCCACGGTCCAGTCGTCGCCAGACTCGATGCCGAGTCGTTCCGTTGCGTCCTCGAATTCACAGCCTCCGAGTCCACGCAAGACGTGCTTGCTTCCGCGCCGCAGGACGACGAGGTCAAGTTGATCATCGCTGTCGACGTCGAGGGGATATGCGCCGGTGACCGCCGTGAGGTCGGTTGCAGGAGACTCCTTCCTCGAGAAGCGAAGGGTCCCGCCAATCGGACTTTCGTTCACATACAGCGCGGCGTCGTTGACACCACCTGCGAAATACAGTTCTGGCATTCCGTCGTCGTTGCAGTCGAAGGTCGCCACGCCGCCGCCGACGAAGAACGGAAACTCACCGTCGTACACATGGTCGACACCTGAGGTCGCCGTTTCGTCGATGAGTTGGGGAACGGCGAGATCTGTGGTGTCTCGACCGACCAAGAGAAACGTCGTCGCGCCCGCAATGACTACGCCAACGATCGCAACTGCGACCAGGCGGCCTCGGGTCACGGACGATCGGTCGGT
>DAIRSS010000084.1:0-4348 GCA_036804285.1 Ilumatobacteraceae bacterium | reverse complement strand
CGTCAGATGCTCCGGCAGATGCGGGAGCGGGAGGGGAAATGAGTCCGACCATCACGAACAAACACGGCCTTCCGGAGGCGCTCGTCGCCGCCGTGCAGAACGACCCGTACACCGGTGGCGGGGACATCAGCGTCACGAAACTCATTGATGCCCCGCAGCGCCGCGCGCTGTGGCTCCAGCACCGAGATGCGGTGGAGGAAGATGTATCCGAGCGCATCTGGTCCCTGCTGGGGCAGGCCGTCCACCACATCCTTGAACGGGCAGGCACGGACACGCTGGTTGAACAACGCCTGTTTGCGGAGGTGGATGGTTGGAAGCTGTCGGGACAGTTCGACCGCCTGCACTTGGGGTCGCGGACGCTGAGTGACTACAAGGTGACCACGACCTACAAGGCCAAGGGCGACGACAGCTGGACACGCCAGCTGAACGTGTTGCGTTGGCTGGCGGCACAGAACGGACTGCAGGTGGACACGCTGGAGATTGTCGCCATCTTCCGCGACTTCCGACGCTCCGAGGCCAAGCGGAATCCGGACTATCCGCAGCAGAGCGTGAAGGTGATTCCGGTTCCCGTCTGGTCCTTGGAGGAGACGGCCGACTACATCAGCGAGCGTATCTGGTTGCATCAGGCCGCGCAAGCTGGGGCGGCCCCGCACTGCACGGACGAGGAGCGGTGGTACACGGGAGACAAGTGGGCCATCCTCAAGCCGGGCGGCAAGCGGGCACTGCGGGTGCTGGATACCAAGCCGGCCGATGTGCCGGACGGGATGTTGCTGGAGCATCGCCCCGGGCAGTACCGCCGGTGCGAGGAGTACTGCGAAGTGGCGCGATGGTGCCCGCAGTGGAACGATACCCCTCACCCTATGCAAGATGCGACCGAAGAATCATGAGCGACGCGCGCAAGTGCAGACGTTGTATGAGCAGGGCCTGTCTTTACGGGCGGTGGCCAAGGCGATTGGATGTACCCATCAGGCGGTGCATGACTTGCTCAAGCGCATGGGCATCCAGCGGCGTCCGCCCGGTGGGAATCAGGGCAGTCATAGCAGACATCGTTCGTAACCGTCTTTCTCAGAGGAGCTATGAAGATTACACGGACCAGCATCATCAGCGGCATCACGACAAGCCGGGACCTCGACATCACCGAGGACCAGTTGCTCGCGTGGAAGGGTGGAAAGTTCGTGCAGGACGCCTTCCCTACCCTGAGCGCCTCCGACCGGGAGTTTTTTATGACCGGCATCACCGAGGAGGAATGGCAGCGTTTGACCAAGGAGGACGAGGATGCCTAACCTCTCCATCATTCCGGCCCGGGCGGTCGGGGACCCCGCCCTTGACGCCTCGCACGTCCGGGTCCTCTGCGCGGTGGGATTGCACACCGACGCCAACGGGGGAAACGTTTGGACGAGCATCGCCACGCTGGCACGCGAGTCTGGCGTCTCGGAGAGCACGGTGCACCGCGCGATTAGCACCTTGGAGGAGCATGGGTATCTTCGGGTCATCCCGAGGACGGGTCGGACGAACCTATACGAGGTGATTCTTCAGCGCCCGGAGGGGGTGTCATCGGTGACACCCGGGGGTGTCACGGGTGACAGGGGAGGGGTGTCATGGGTGACACCCAAACGACCCAAGAGAACGCCCCCAAAGAACGATTATACGGCGCAGGAAGCGGAGGTGATTGACGCGGTGTGGAAGGCGTACCCTAAGCGCCCGGAACCGCACCCATTTCTGGCGGCGCGCAAGGCCATCGTCGCAGTCCTGCGCGAGGGGACCTCCCCAAACTCGGTCGTCCGGGCGACCCAGCGGTACGCCACCCATTGTGCGCTGAACAAGACCGAGCCGCAGTATGTCAAGTCTATCCCGCGCTTCTTCGCTGATGAGTTTTGGAAGGTGTACGATGTGGCGATGGTGCATGGCCGGACCCGTGAGGAGTGGGCGCGGTCTGGTCAGGATGTCCTTGAATTCGACCGCTTACTAGAGGAGCAGCATACATGAGAACGACGCGACAAGTGCCGTGCCTGCGCTGCGATGGTCGCGGCGAGCGATACGGCGATGACAACGATGTGGTCGTCTGCACGAGTTGCATGGGATTGCGAGTTGTGTCCGAGCAGTTGCCACAAGATGAGTGGATGGACGAAGACCCCGAGGATGGCTGGAACCGCGCCCAACCCGTGAGGCTGAACGATGCCGATTGACGAGATTGAATCCAAGTTGGCCGAGCCGACGTGGCAGGAGCGAGTCGCCAGCCGCATCCAGCCCGTGCCGATAGATATGACCACGCAGTACTACGGGAACCGCGTCATCTCGCGGTTCTTCCCCGAGCATTGGGCCAAGGTGCAGCTGGCCCGTCATCAGGAGATGCGCTATGGCGCATAACATCGACCTCCCCCGGCACCGCTATGTCCACGTCATCGAGGCGGCGGTGCATCGGGATGGCGCGAAGGACAAGACGATTCCCGCCGTGTGGTGGGGGATGAGTGCCACGCCGGGCCGGATGTTCGGGTGCCACATCCTACTGGAGTCCGGCGCGATGGTGGTGGACCTCCCACTCCATTGCCTCCGGCACAAGGCCGAGGCCACGCACCTCATCCGGTACTTCGAGGCCCAGCAATGGGATGCGTATGGCTGGTCGCTGGAAGCACACGAACCTGCGTTCCTCTCGGGGCTGGATTGCCGGGTGTTGACCGAGGACCACAAGCATATCCGCGATGTCGGCACGCTGTGGTTCCTACTCGACCACGTCAAGGACGGCTATTCGCTGGAGCCGGCCCAGCACAAGCATCACTGGATTGTCGCGCTGGAAGATGGCGGCTTCACCTGTGTGCCGCAGGATATGGTGCTGGTGAACGAGCGTAGCTTTACCGCGCCGCCGGGAGCCATCCCCCCCATCAAGCGGCAGACGCGCGTATGGAGTTGCGAGGAATGAGCGCGCAGATACAGCTTTCCCCGGGCGAGATAGCGGTGGCAAACGTCATCGCTAGCTTGCGGCAGGCGGTCAACCGCACGGCGAATATCACCAACCTGAAGGCTGGACCGCAAGACCCGATGACTACTGAGCTGGTCGGGATTTATGGCGAGCTGGCCTTTGCGAAATATGCGAATGTGTGGCCCGACCTGTCCATCCACTTGCGCAATGGGTCGTATGATGCGAAAGTTGGGACCTACGATATCGACGTGAAGTCGAGTCGGGGGTATCGGTGGAAGGTGGACCCGCGACCGGGGAAGTGTCCGATGTTCTACGTCTTTACGCATGTGGAGTATGCCACGGTCGACCTGATGGGCTGGCAGGCGGCCGTCACCTTGCAAGAACACGAGGTCGAGTGGGTGTTGCCTGACCATCTCGAGCCAATGCAGAGTTTTCCCAATGTCTAACGGGAAGGGTAGTGGACGACGACCGTCATCCGTTTCAGAGGCGGACTGGACGGCGAACTGGAATCGAATCTTCAGGGGAGAGACGAGCGATAATGCATACGATGGACCGACGTGGTGTGCTGGCGCAGGCCCTCATGCGCCGGAAGGGAACGAAGAAGACGGGCAAGACGCTAGCATTCCAATGCCCGAGGCATAGCGACGGCACCGCCAGCGCGTGGCTGGGCGACCACCAGTGGGGATGCTCGGCGTGTGGGTTCACCGAGCATTTCGATACGCTGGGCGAAGCGCTGGGCGTGAGCCTGCCCGAGGTGACGGCGCGCGGCCTGACACTGGCGGAATACGCCGAACGAAAGGGGCTGTCACGCGCCACGTTACAGGCGGCTGGGGTTGAGGAGCGGGTTGGAAAGTTTGGCGATGCCATCGTCGCTATCCCCTATCGGGACGCGGACGGGGCAGTCATCCGCACCAAGATTCGCACCCAGAAGGGGACATTCTGGGACCGCGATGGCGAGGGCGCCCCGCTGTACGGGCAGGATGTACTGGCCCAGCACCCCGGCGCGCCCGTCCTCATCGTCGAGGGCGAGAGCGATTGCCACGCGGGATGGCAACACGGCCTGTGTGTCGTCGGCCTGCCCGGTGCCTCGCAGTGGCGCACCGAATATACCCCGCTCCTGTCCGGGCGTGAGGTGTTCGTCTGGCAGGAGCCCGACGAGGGCGGGGCTACGTTGGTTGCCGCTGTCGCCAAGGACATCCCCAAGGCGCGAGTCATCCGCGATGTACAGTTGGACGGCACCCCGGTCAAAGACCTGTGCGACCTGCACCAGCGGCTCGATGTGGATGGCTTCGCTACCACATGGCAACGGCTCCGCGATAGCGCGACTCCCATCGGCGCAGAAGGTCCGAGCGTGGTGTTCGACAGCATCACGGGTGACACCCTGCAACACCTGCTCGATGAGAAGCTGGCTCCGATTGATGCGGTGCCGAC
>DAIRSS010000083.1:0-4481 GCA_036804285.1 Ilumatobacteraceae bacterium | reverse complement strand
CCCTTCGTGACTTCTTCTCAACCGAGTGCAAGACGGAGCTGAAGGCGTTGCCGGCTCTCGACAACGCGGGCGCGACGACCTTGCCGTCGCCGGTCGGGCAGTTGAATCCAGATGCATTCGTGGAGTCTTCCCCTGATTTCGATACGGAAGAGAGCGCTTTGCGGGCCTACGGCTATTACGTCGCCAATCAGATCGGTGAAGAGATTGACGATGCAGCCGCGTCTTGCTTGGGTTCGGCTCTGGTTGATGCCGCCGAAAGATCGACGCCTCTCACCGAGGCGGAGTACGACGCGTTCGTGATCGAGGCGATCGCGAAATGTGTCGGATGACATTCCAACGTTGACACGGTGGCGTGACGTCACTGATTAGTCTGTCGGAATGGAATTTTTGCTCATTCGTCACGCAGAACCAGAGTGGGTGAAGGATGGATTGAGCATCGTCAACCCGCCACTGACGAAGCGTGGATTCGATCAAGCCGAGCGTCTGGGGGAACGACTCGCGGGAGAACACCTCGACCACGTCTACGTTTCACCCCTCCTCAGAACGAGACAGACTGCGGCACCGCTGCTCGCGAAGCAGTCTCGACCCGAAGTGATCGAGCCTTTCCTTGAGGAGATCAGGGAGCCTGCGTGGCATGGTGCACCGTCAGAGGTGACCATCAAGGCCTATCGCGAAGAGCTGAAACGCAATGCTGCGGACCGTTGGCATGGACTCGAAGGGGGAGAGCCAGTTCGCGACTTCGTCGCT
The DNA here is from genome assembly GCA_036804285.1 of Ilumatobacteraceae bacterium. Lineage (GTDB taxonomy): Bacteria > Actinomycetota > Acidimicrobiia > Acidimicrobiales > Ilumatobacteraceae > UBA3006. The sequence continues at coordinate 3,734 of DAIRSS010000083.1, read as the reverse complement.
CGAATCCATGCTGGTGCGACCGAGTTTCTTGCAAATCGTGGGATCCACCGGATCGAAGGCGAGTTGCCGCTCTGGCACATCGAAGAGCCGGGCGAGAAGATCGCCTTCGTCGCACACGCGGGGACGAACAGTGTTCTCGTGTGCCATTTGCTCGGGCTGTCTGCAACACCGTGGGAGTGGGAGCGCTTCATCATCGGCCACGCAAGCATCACGACGATCCGAGCGATCCGACTTGGCGATGGTTACACCTTCAGCCTCGAGAACTTGAGTGATCTCGAGCACATCGATCATTCGTCTCGCACTCGCTAGAAAGTGAGATAGCCCGAGCGGTGATGGTTCTCACATCGTCACCACTCGGGCTACCTCTTCGGCACTGTCAGTTACTGGGGGAGCACCTCGGTCACTGAGCAAGCGTCGACGGCCTTGAGAATTGGGTAGGGGTTCACTGCAGCGCCGCCTCGCGGGTGCACTTCGAAGTGCAGGTGCGGGGTGCCGGCGTTGCCGCTGGCGCCGTTGAAGCCGATCAGTTGTCCCGCGCGAACGGGAACTCCAGCTGCGATTCCTGGAGCAAAGGCATCGAGGTGGGCGTAGTAGAAGTAGGTTCCGTCGGCTGCGGTGAGTCGCAACGCGTTTCCACCGTTCGCAGCACCCGTGTACGTCTTGGTGATGGTTCCGTCGACGACTGCATAGAGTGCGAGACCCTTGGGTCCGATGATGTCCGTTCCCTCATGCGAGCGACCGCCAGAGCGAGCCTGACCCCACGTGTCGGAGAAGCTGCAACGTCCCTGCATCGGGAAGACGGTGAGCGTTGGCAGACCGAGTTCCGCGGGCGATGGGATCAGACCGAGAGCGGCAGCAGTGTTGATGTCGAGGACGCCGGTCTGGTTGAGTCCACGGGCTTCTTGGAACTTCGTGATGGCGATCGTCGTCGCGACTCCGAACACTCCGTCAGCTCCACCCTTGACCTCGACGCCAGCGTTGACCAAGGTCGTCTGCACGAGGCGAACGGCTTCAGACTTCTGTCCACGAACCGGAAGGGTGTCGATGGTGATCGTCGCAGGGGTGACAGCGGCAGGAGTTGCAGCGGTTTGTGTCTGCACCGGTGCTGCCGCAACGGTCTTTGATGGCGTGGCTGGCTTCGAAGGTGCCGGAGCAGGAAGCAGACCGAGTGCGATAGCGGTCGGCTCATCGAGCGTCTTTGACACCTTCAGACCACGTGCAGCCTGAAACTTCCCAAGCGCGATGGTCGTTGCGAGACCGAACTTGCCATCGGCGCCACCCTTGACCTGTGTACCCGAATTGATCAGCGCCTGCTGAAGCGACCACACGGCATCACCTGACATCCCGACTGACGGGAGAGCATTGGCGGCGATCGGCGCGACATCGACGAGACCCAAGAACTTGGCGGTGCGCTCGTCGAGCGAACCCGTTGCCCGGAAGCCAGCAACCTTCTGCAGCGAGCGAAGAGCGGCAACGGTCTGACCGTTGAACTCTCCCGTCACACCACCGACGAGGGTGAAGCCACGTGCAACGATTGCCTGCTGCAGGCGAACAACCTCTGGACCAGAGTCACCTCGCTGGGAAAGCTGGACGACCGGGGCTGCCATGGCGCTCGAGGCCCCCTCGAGGGACAGGACGGCGGTCATGGTGACGGACAGGCCAAGAACGGCACTCGTGAGAACCAGTGCCTTGCGAATCGATGTTGCCTTCATGTTGTGCTCCCTTGCGTGGTGTGAGATCCGCAATGGGTTTCGGCAACTGGGAGGCCAACTTGAGAGATTTCTCACCGAAAATGTGCAGATGCCCACCCTGAGTGGTCATCGGGGTCATTTCGGGCAGATTCAGCCCCTGACGGTGGCCGTTTCGGGCGAGGACCTACCCTGTTGCGGTGGCCCGATCGCTTTCACCCAGAGCGTTCCGACGCTGTGCTCGCTTCGCCCAGGGGGCCCTCATCGGGATCGTGCTCACGGGTTCGTGGGTGCGTCTGACGGGGAGTGGTCTGGGTTGCTCGGATTGGCCCGAATGCAATGCGGACCGCTTCGTGGACGTGTCGTCCTGGCATGCCGCCATCGAGCAGATCAATCGACTCCTGACTGGAGTTGTGGCCGCATCCGTAGTCGTGGCCGTTCTGGCGTCGTTCCTGGTGCAGCCGGTACCTCGCTACGCCCGGGCTCTCGCTGCCTCACTCGTCGTCGGCGTCCTCGTCCAGGTGGTCATCGGGGCCTACGTCGTGTGGACTGGCTTGAACCCGTGGTCAAACATGGTCCACTTCCTCGTTTCGGCAGTGTTGGTCGTCCTGGCGACGCTTCTCGTGCGACTGTCGGGCGAGCAGACAACACCGCAGGCACATGACTGGAATTCGAAGAGATATGGGCTCCTGTTCGGTGTAGCGACCGCCGTCGCTGTGGTAACAGGAACCGTCGTCACGGGGAGCGGTCCTCACGCAGGAGACGAAAATGCAATCCGTTTGGGCTTCGCTATTCGTGACGTGGTCCGGGTTCACGGGGCGGCGGTGTGGACAGCACTGGCGGTCATCCTGGTGATCGCGGTCGTGGCCCGTCGACATGGTGCCAAGGCTCTCTACGGCTCGGTGTCGCTGGTTATCGGGGCCTTTCTTGCACAAGGGTTCGTGGGCTACGTGCAGTACTTTGCGGGCATTCCGGCTGCGCTTGTGGCGCTCCACATCGCCGGTTCGGTCCTCGTCACCGTCACCGTGACCAATCTGGTCGCGCAACTGATCGAGCAATCTGCCCCCTCGAAGCGCTGAGTACTAGATTGGGCGTACTTATGGGGGGCCGTCGAGATGGATTGATGCGGTTACTCCTCGCCGTCATCGGAGCTGTGTGCCTGTTCGGTCTCTCGAACGGGTCCGCGAGAGCAGCAGAGTCCGAGTTCACCATCACCGCCTCGGTTCAAGACCAGGTCGTGTCCGGATCTTCTACGACGCGCAACCCAGTGGCGGGCGTGGTCATCGTCGTGACGGATAAAGCCGGAACTGAGGTCGTGCGGGGAGAAACGGGTAGTGACGGGACCATATCGTTGCCGGTCCCGGCCAAGGACTACTACGTGATCACACTCGATGTCGCCTCGTTGCCGGAGGGCGTGTCCCTCATCAACGAGGAGAAGTTCTCGACGATCATCGAGAAAGATGCGTTCACGACGAACGACAAACTCGTTCGCTTCTTCACAGGTGCAGGTTCGACGAGTTCAGTTTCGTTATTTGACAAGATTCTCCAGAGATCCGTCGACGGAATTCGTCTTGGTCTGATCATCGCCATCTGCTCGGTTGGTTTGTCCCTGATCTTCGGCACGACCGGACTGACGAACTTCGCACACGGGGAAATGGTCACCTTCGGCGGACTGATGGCGTTCTGGTTGAACGTCATCATCGGAATTCCCCTCTTGCTCGGAGCGCCGCTCGTGGTCGTACTCGGAGGAGTCTTCGGCTACTTATTCAACGAGCTGATCTTTGGTCGTCTGCGGAAGAGGGGTATTGGCCTGATCTCGCAGCTCGTCGTGTCGGTCGGACTTTCCATCATGTTGCGCAACTTCTTCCTGTATCAGTTCGGCGGAAGGACGCGACCACTGGATGACTTCAGCTTGCAGGTTGCCAAGAAGTTCGGACCGATATCGATCACGATGCGCGACCTGACGACTGCGATCATCTCACTCATCGTGTTGGTTGCCGTCGCGATGTTCCTTCAGCGTTCACGCACCGGCAAAGCGATCCGCGC
>DAIRSS010000082.1:0-4563 GCA_036804285.1 Ilumatobacteraceae bacterium | reverse complement strand
CATCCAGCACGCCGAATGGCTCGTCCAGGAGGATCGCTCGAGGGGACCCGATGCACGCCCTCGCAATCGTCGCACGAGCGAGTTGCCCCTGGGACATCTCGCGAATCGGCAACGACGTCAGGTCCTCGAGTCCGAACCGCTCAACCACGTGCGCAACGGCTTGGGCCCGCTGGACGCGCCCGATTCCTGCGCACCGCAGCGGGAACGCGAGAAAGTTCTCGAGTGAGCCACCCGGGAAGGGATCACCGCTGACGTAGCGCACGAGGCGGTTTTCGGGATGCACGAACGTCTCGCCACCGTCGACGACACGACCGTCGATCGACACGGTTCCTTCCACGAGGGGCACGAGCCCCGACAACGTGCGCAGCAACGTCGTCTTCCCCGAGCCATTGGGTCCACGCAGTCCGATCACTTCATTGGCGAAGGATTCCGAGACGCGACGAAGTGGCGCGCCATGACCGATGACGCCATCGATCGTGATCACGGCCGAATCCCCCCGAGCCACCGACCACGCAACGCCACGAGCACCGCCACACACACGAAGAGCAAGAGCGCACTGAGCGCATAGGCCGCAGGAGCATTGGTCTCGAGCAATGAATACACCGCAAGCGGAACCGTCTGCGTGCGACCCTCGATGTTCCCCGCGAAGGTCACGGTCGCTCCGAACTCCCCGAGCGCCCTCGCCCACGCCACCGCGATGCCCCCGACGAGTGCGGGACGAACGTGTGGAATGACCACCAGAAACAACCGCCTCCACGGCCCTGCACCAGACGTCGCGGCGAAGTCGAGCGACTGGTTCCCGAGCGAGGCAAACGCCCCCTCGAGCGACAAGGTGAGGAACGGCAGTGCAACAAAACTTTGCGCCACCACGACCCCCAACGCGGAGAACGTGAACTGCACACCGAAGATCGAATACAACGACTCACCCACGAGCCCGTTGGTGCGACCAAACGCCGACAACAACGCCACACCTCCGACGACCGGCGGGATGACGAGTGGCACGAGGACGATGGACCGCACCACGCTTCGACCTCGCCACGAGCCGCGCGCAAGTGCCCATGCGAGCGGAAGCCCGCACACCGTCGCAACGATCGTCGCCACCACGGACGTGAGGATCGACAGCCACAGAGCCGCGCGCACGGTCGGTTCCCCCAACAACGAGATGAAGCGCGACCACTCGACACGGGCAAGCAAGCCGATGAGTGGAAGCGCGATCACGCCAACGCCGACGACTGCGGCGACACGAAAGCCCCGAGGACTGCGATCGATGGAGCGACGTGTCATCACGGTCGACCAAATCCGTACTTACCGAGAACGGATTGTCCGGCACTGGAGAGCACGAAGTCGACGAATGCTCGTGCAGGGACCGACTGCTTCGAGTCCCTGACCTGTGCGATCGGATACGTCGCCGTCACGTTGAACGATCGCGGAATCGCAATTGCGCGGACCGACGTGCCCGCCGAACGGACGTCGGTGGAATAGACGAGTGCGGCCTGCGCATCGCCAGTGACCACCTGAGCGAGTGTTGCCGTCGCGTCCACTCCTCGTGTGACGGACGATTCAGGGATCACCACTCCTGCGCGCGAAAGGACCGTCTTGGCATACGACCCACACGGCGCCGTGTGGATGCACATGGCCACTACTCCCACGCGCGACAGATCGGCGATGGATGCAACGTTGAGCGGGTTCCCCCGCTTGACCGCAATCGCCATCGAGTTGCGAGCAAACACCTTCGGCGCCGATTGCACCACCCCCGCCGTAACGAGTCTGTCCATGGTCGCAGGATCGGCGAACGCGACTACATCGGCTGGAGCCCCAGAAAGCACCTGACTCACCAGTGCCGACGACGACCCGAAGTTGAACCTCACCCGAGCCTTCGGGTGTGCCGCACGAAAGGCCTTCCCGATTTCCGTGAACGACTCGCGCAAAGATGCAGCAGCCGACACCGTGATCGTTCCCGTTACGCCCGAGCTTGCCTTCACCTCATTCGCGCCAACGAACCACGGACCAACCAGCAGTGAGATCGCCATGACGAGTCGAGCGCCCCGGCCGAACATGGCATTACTATAGTCACAATGCGACTAAACGACTCCTTGGCCGACCACGTGGTCCTCGCACTCGTCGTCGAGGAACCCCAACACGGATTCGCCATCGCAAAGACGCTGTCGACCGACGACCAACTCGCCCAGGTGATCACCCTGACGAGACCACTCGTCTATCGCTCCCTCGCAACGCTCGCCGAGCAAGGGCTGATTCGCGCCGTGCGCACCGAACCTGGCAAGCAAGGTCGTGATCGCACCGTCTACCGCGCAACTGCCGCCGGCTCTAAAGCAAACACCGCCTGGCTGGGAAGCGTCGTCGACCATCCGCGCGATGCGCGCGTCGACCTGCTCGCCAAATTCGTTCTTCGCGCACGACGCGGGCTCGACAATGCTTCGCTCGCCCGCCGCCAGATCACCGCGTTTTCTCCGCTGTCGGCACGCTTCAGTCGCACACGAACCACGGGAGACGTCGTGTCACTGTGGCGTCGTGAGTCGTTGAATGCCACGATGCGCGTCCTGCGCACGATCGCCGAGTAGCCCCTTTCTCTCGGCCCATCACCCAGGGCTAAGGTACGACCATGACGCCACGCGAACTCGTTTCCCAGGTCTGCCCGCTGTTCAACGACACCGGCTGGGCCTACTACTTCACACCCGATACCCAGGCCAAGGGCGCAGAACTCGGGCTGAAGGGACCGATGTTCTACTTCGCGGGTCGAGGTGGCGTCCTCGGCGACTGTGACGCCGACGTCGTCACCGCAGCCTTCGGCTACTTCAACCCCGAGGTGATTCGCCGCGCATGGGAATCAGCGACGGCGATCAAGCCCGCTCGTGAGATCGGTCGTGCCCACTGGGAATGCTGTGCCCACCTCGGGCGCCAGAAGTTGTCGGGTGTCGCCAATCTCGACGCGTTCGTCGCAGCTGCAGACGCAGTCAACAATGCTGCTGAGCGAGACGGTCTCGCCCTCTACGCCGCGTTCAAAGCAGAGCCGATGGCGAGCGACCTCCCCGGTCGTGCGATGCAACTCGTTGCCATCCTGCGCGAGTTCCGCGGCAGCGCACACCTTCTCGCCGTGCGCGCAAGTGGACTCACCACCAAACAGGCGCACTTCTCCAAGCGACCGAACGACGTCGCCATGTTCGGATGGACCCCCGAGGACGCACCACCGCTCGGGGATGACGTGGCTCGTCGGATGAAGGCTGCCGAGGATCTCACGGATGAAATCGTGCTCCCTGCATATTCGGTCCTCGACGAGTCTGGTGCTCAAGCGCTTCTCGACGGTGCGCGGGCGATCAAGGCTGCTGTCGCCTCGTAGACCCTGACGCGAAGGCGCTCAGCAACTAGTTTCTTCTGTCGTGCCCCAGAACCGTCGCCTCCTCGGGACGGCATTCACCTTCATGGCGTGCCTCGGATTTTCGATCGTTCCCGCACTCGCCAAGTCCTCCTACGACGCGGGCGCAAACGCCCTCGGCGTGATGACGGTTCGTTTCTCCATCGCTGGGCTCTTCCTCGTCCTCGCGAGGCTCACCTTCGGGCGCAATGAGTCCTGGCCGTCGCCACAACGGACCGCCATCTTGCTCATCATCGGTGCAGTCGGAATCACCGCGGTCTCCCTCACCTACTTCATCGCCATCGACGAAATCGACACGAGTCTCGCCATCGTGCTCTGGTACATCTATCCGCTCTTCGTCGTGGCCGTCTCGTGGGCGGTGCTCAAGAAGCGACCGCGGCGCAACGTGTTCATCGCACTTCCCTTCACGCTTGCCGGCATTGCGATCACCGCGGGCCAACTCTCCGGAGGGTCCGGCTCGGCCATCGCCCTCGTCATGGTGTCGTCGTTCCTCTTTTCCTTCTACATCATCAGTCTCGACAAGGCGAGCAGGGGCATCGGACTGCTCACCAACGTCACCGTGCTCACGATCGGGACGGTCATTGGCTACTGGATCGTCTGTCTCTTCCCGATCACACCACTCGAGCCGGTCTTCCCCACAGACACTCGGACTTGGGGGCTCATCGTGGTGCTCGCGGTCTTCGGCACGACCGCACCGTTCCTCTTCTCGGTCGCAGGTCTCACCAGGCTCGAGGCGGCCACCTACTCGGTGATCACGACGATTGAACCAGTGCTCGGCATCATCGTCGCCGTCATCTTCCTCAGCGAGTCGATGTCGCTGGGACGCTTCGTCGGCGCGGCACTCGTCATTGGCGCCTTGATTGGGTTCTCCGTGAGTGAATCGAGAGCGCCCGCTACGCCCGCACACCAGTAGCGGGAAACGCCGCAATCAGTCGGCGCAACGAGGCGAGGACGTTCGGGCGCAACTCCGCATTCGTCTTGCCGAGTCGCACGACGACGAGGTCACGCGACGGACACACGATGATGTGCTGGCCCTCGTAGCCGGACGCAACGAGAGCGTCAGGCTCTTCTGGCAACGTCCACCAGTGCGAGCCATACCCGAGATCCGAGTCGGGATCGACGACATGCTGGCGTCGAGCATGGTCCACCCAACCTTCGGGAAGCACGCGCTC
>DAIRSS010000081.1:0-4605 GCA_036804285.1 Ilumatobacteraceae bacterium | reverse complement strand
AGGTCCTCTCCGACTTCCAGATCACGATTCCCGAACTTGGCACGTACAAGGCGGCCACTCCACCGATCGTCGTGCTCACGTCGAACCGCACGCGTGACGTACACGACGCGCTCAAGCGTCGCTGCCTCTATCACTGGGTGCAGCATCCGTCCTTCGAACGCGAGGTCGCCATCGTGCGCATGCGCGTGCCACAGGTATCCGAAGCACTCGCCAAACAAGTCGCAGCAGCAGTCGGCAGCCTGCGCCAGATGAACCTCTACAAGCCCCCTGGCGTCGCCGAAACGATCGACTGGGCGACCGCGCTCGCCCGACTCGGCGTGCGCGAACTCGATGACAGCGTCGTGGCGGCCACGCTCGGCACCGTCCTCAAGTACCGCGAGGATCATGACAAGGTCACCGAGCACGGGATCGGACACTTGATCAAGCAGGCCTTCGACAAGGGCTTGCTGTCCGGCTGACGCATCCGATGACGCTCACCCAACGCTCGTCTGCCGAGCACATGGCGGTGTCGTTCGCTCGCGTGCTGCGGGGTGCGGGGCTGAGCGTGCCACTCGACTCGGTCCTCACCTTCATCTCCGCACTCGGTCTCACGTCGATCACCGACCGCGACGCCGTCTATTGGGCCGCGCGCGCGACCCTGATTCGCAGACCCGAAGATCAACCACTCTTCGATCGCGCCTTCGCCGTGTTCTGGGAACAGCGTGCGGCCACTGGTTCGCCAGAAGATGACACGTCGACCACGAGCGTCACGCTGCTCGTCGACGACGAAGACATCGACGGCGAGCCTGGCGCATTGGACAAAGACGGCGAATCGATACACCTACGGTTCTCTGCCGTCGAGACACTGCGCGACAAGGACTTCTCGGCCTACACCCCTGACGAGCTTGCCGAGTCGACACACCTCATGAATCGCCTGCGCGTGATGGGTCCGCGCCGTTCGTCGTTGCGTCTGGTTGCCACGCCTCGTCGTGGCACACGGCACGACATGCGGGCAACGGTCCGTGAGGCACTCGCGACCTCGGGCGAGCCCCTGCACCTGCGCAGACGTCGTCGCAGTGATCGCCAGCGCCGGCTGGTGGTGCTGCTCGACATCTCCGGATCGATGGAGCCGTACTCGCGAGCGATGCTGCGCTTCATGCACGCCGCACTCGTCGGCCGCCAGCGTGTCGAAGCGTTCGCCTTCGGCACTCGACTCACGCGTCTCACCAAGGATCTCGCGGAGCGCGATCCCGATCGAGCCCTCACGCGAGCATCATCACAGGTTCCCGACTGGAGCGGCGGCACTCGCCTCGGCGAGAGCCTGCGCACGTTCAACGACACGTGGGGCGTGCGCGGAATGGCACGCGGATCGATCGTCGTCATCGTGAGCGATGGCTGGGATCGAGGAGACCCGAGCGTCCTCGCCGAACAGATGTCGCGACTCTCGCGCGTCGCCTTTCGCACGATCTGGGTCAACCCACTCAAGGTCACACCCGGGTACGCACCCCTCGCCCGCGGCATGGCCGCAGCACTGCCCTATGTGGACGACTTCGTCGAGGGACACTCACTTGCCGCCCTCGAACGTCTCGCAGACGTCATTTCCGCCGATTGACTACAACTCATGCGTGACTTGCTCGACGAACTCGACGGCTGGAAGGCCCAGGGCAAGCGGATCGCCCTCGCGCGCGTCGTCGACATCGAGGGCAGCGGCCCCCGCGACCCCGGTGCCGCGATGGCGGTCAACGAAGACGGCGACGTCATCGGATCGGTCAGCGGAGGTTGCGTCGAAGGCGCCGTCGTCGCAGAAGCACTTGCAATGTTGAATGGCGACAACTCCCCGCGCCTCGTCACCTTCGGCTACTCCGACGACGAAGCGTTTGCCGTGGGGCTCACGTGCGGCGGCATCATCCATCTCTTCCTCCAGCCGCTCACCTTCTGAGATGGACCTCTACGCACAGTTCTCCGAGCGCGTTCGTCGCAACGTGCCGACTGCGCTCATCACGGTGATCGATGGCCCACACGTCGGCGCGATGCTGCTCTTGTCGTCAGGGGCCGAGCCGCTTGGCTCGCTCGGCGACCCCGAACTCGACCGCGTGGTCGTGCGTGACGCTCAGGGTGAGATCGAAGCCGGTCGAACGAGCGTGCGGCACTATGGACCGCAAGGCCAAACGACGCCCGAGGATCTCGCCGATACGCCGACGGTGCGGGTGTTCGTCGACGTCTACTCACCTCCACCGACGATGTGGATCTTCGGCGCAGTGGACTTCACTGCCGCGCTCGCCAAGGTGGCGAAGGTGCTCGGCTACCACGTCGTCGTATGCGACGCACGCGAAGTGTTCGCCACGCGACGTCGCTTCCCGATGGCAGATGAGGTGCTCGTGTCGTGGCCTGGACCACTGTTCGACGAACGCGGACACCAACTCGGGCCACGCGATGCGGTGTGCATCCTCACGCACGACCCGAAATTCGACGTTCCCGCCGTCCAGGGGGCCCTGCGCACCGCCGTCGGCTACATCGGCGTGATGGGCAGCCGCAAGACGCACGCCAAGCGACTCGAGCGACTCGCCGAGGTCGGCGTGACCGAAGCTGGCGATCTCGCACGCTTGATGTCACCGATCGGACTCGACCTCGGCGCACGCACTCCCGAGGAGACCGCGATCTCGATTTGTGGGGAGATCATCGCTCGCCGTACGGGTCGACTCGCACCGTCACTGCGTGACGGCACCGGGCCGATTCACAAGTAACTAGATAAGCGGATTGGCGATCCGCGACCAGGACCAGATGCGGTCCTCCATCAGGTGCAACTCGACGCTTCGTCCGGTGCGCGGTGCCTGAATGATCGCGCCTTCGATGCCGAGATAGAGCGCCACGTGACCCGGTCGCCACACGAGGTCTCCTGGTTGTGCTTCTGACTCACTCACTCGCGACGACACGTCGTATTGCAGCGACGATCCACGGGGCAACGACACACCGCTCGACTTCCAGGCGAATCGCGTGAGACCGGAACAGTCGAGTCCGATCCCCGGTCGCTCTGCGTTCATCTCATACGGGACACCGAGTTGGGTGAGACCTGCCATCACCGCGCGCTGACGAGCGACGGAGGCTTGTCGCCACACCGCACGAAGTTCACGATGGTCCACCTCGAGGAACGCCGCAACTCGCGCAGCCAATCGATCGGCATAGAGCTGATAGAGGTCGTAGGCATCCACATCACGTCGGTCGGCGTAGCGATCGATCGCCTCGAGTGCGATGGTCGCCTCGGCCACGATTCGCGCCTCTTGACCTGACGGCATCGGCGTCGCGTGCGCCGGCTGGGAAAAGAGTCCGACGCCGACGAGGCACACGGCCACGAGGACTGCGACTCGACGGGAGGTATGGATGTAGCGAGAACCAAGGTTCATGGGGGTGACCGTTTCTGCCGGGGCGACCTCGGGGGGTCAAGGTCGCGCTGCGGGAACAATATGTCAGGTGTGTAACAGTGTAGTTCATCAAATCGTAATATTTGGGGATCTCGGGAAGCCCTGAAAACACAAGGGTTTCGTGGGGATCACCCGAAACTCGGGCAAGATGCAGGGGTGAATTCCCCCACCCGCCTCATCCTGCTTGCCGGGGGCGCTGGAAGGCGTTTTGGGGGCGGCGAGCACAAGCTGACGACCGTCGTCTGCGGTCGTCCAGTGGCCCACTGGGCCCTCGAGGCGGCACTCGAGTCGCAGGTGGGGAAATTGGTCGTCGTGACCGGGTCGACCTCGATCGGTCTCCCACCCGATCTCAGCCCACGTGCCCAGGACTCGATCGCCCTCTTCGGCGACCCGCTCTTCGTGCACAACCCCGAGTGGGATGCCGGGATGGCGACGTCACTGCAGGTCGGACTCACTGCGTGCGACGGTGCGGAAAGTGCAGTCATCGGTCTCGCCGACCAGCCGTGTGTAACTCCCGAGGCATGGCGTGCCGTCGCTGCCTCACACTCCCCGATCGCGGTGGCGACGTATGGCTCGCGACGTGGCAACCCCGTTCGGCTCCACGCGGCGCTGTGGCCGAACCTTCCGCGAACGGGAGATGAAGGAGCTCGTGGGCTCTTTCACTCTCACCCCGAACTTGTCGAAGAAGTAGCCTGTTCGGGGTCGGCACTCGATGTGGACACGCGTGACGACATTGCTCTCGTCGAGGAATGTCTCGCGTCAAGAAAGAGGAACCGCTAATGGATCTCCATCACGAATTCACGGTCAACGTCCCGGTCGACGAGGCATGGCGCGTGCTCACCGACCTCGAACGCATCGCCCCGTGCCTGCCCGGAGCGCAGCTCACCGAGGTCGAAGGTGAGACCTACCGCGGTCAGGTCAAAGTGAAGGTCGGGCCGATCCTTGCCCAGTTCAAGGGTCAGGCAAGTTTCGTGAGCCGTGACGACGCCGCGCACACCGCGACGTTGAAGGGTGAGGGACGTGACACGACGGGCAAGGGCAACGCCTCAGCGATGATCACCGCCGAGCTGACGGCCGTCGATGCGACCTCGACGCGCTGCGTGGTCAACACCGACCTCTCGATTTCTGGCAAGGTTGCACAATTCGGTCGCGGCGCACTCGCGGACGTGAGCGACAAACTCCTCGCCCAGTTCGTCGAGAACCTCAA
>DAIRSS010000080.1:0-4612 GCA_036804285.1 Ilumatobacteraceae bacterium | reverse complement strand
ACGGCCGAGCTCGACAAGTGGACCTTCGACGTCACCCACCACACGATGATCCACGAGAACATGCGCAAGCGCTTCGTGGACGGCTTCCACTACGACGCCCACCCGATGGGCATGTTCATCTCCGCCGTGGCTGCACTCGGCACGTTCTACAACTCCGCCAAGCGGATCTTCGACGAAGACGCATTCAACAAGCAGGTCCTCCGACTCGTGGCCAAGGTGCCGACGATTGCCGCGATGACGTACCGCTTCTCCAAGGGTCTGCCGTTCGTGTTGCCGAACAACTCGATGAACTACTCGCAGAACTTCCTCAACATGATGTATCGCATCGGCGACGACTACCGCGTCGACCCCACCCTCGCCCGCGCGATGGACGTGCTCTTCATCCTGCACGCCGATCACGAGCAGAACTGTGGCACCACGACGATGCGTGTCGTGGCGAGCGCGAACGCCGACCCATACTCGAGCGTCGCAGCAGCCGCTGCCGCCCTCTACGGCCCGCTGCACGGTGGTGCCAACGAAGCCGTCGTGCGCATGCTCACTGAGATCGGCTCCGTGAACAACGTGCCGGCGTTCATCAAGAAGGTCAAGGACGGCGACGCCAAGCTGATGGGCTTCGGTCACCGCGTGTACAAGAACTTCGACCCGCGCGCCACGATCATCAAGAAGACCGCATACGAGGTGTTCGAAGTGACGGGCAAGAATCCACTCCTCGACATCGCCCTCGAACTCGAGAAGGCCGCACTCAACGACGAGTACTTCATCAGCCGCAAGCTGTACCCGAACGTCGACTTCTACTCGGGCCTCATCTACCAGGCGCTCGGATTCCCCGTCGAGATGTTCACCGTGCTGTTCGCCATTCCCCGCACCGTCGGCTGGCTCGCCCACATGTCAGAGCTGCTGAAGGACAAGGAACAAAAGATCAGCCGCCCACGCCAGTGGTACACCGGGGTCGACGAGCGACCCTACGTAGCGATCACGAAGCGCTAGTTCGCGACGTCGATCAGGATCTTGCCGACGTTCGCGTTGGCTTCCATGTGCCGATGCGCGTCTGCGATCTGATCGAGTGAATGCCGTCGGTCGATGACCGGCTTCATCTGCCCGGAGTCGAACAACGGCAGCATCTCTGCCGAGAAGCGCTGAGCAAGCGCGATCTTTTCCTCGAGTGGTCGAGCGCGCAACACCGTGCCCGTCAGGCTCGCCCGCTTGGGCATCAGCGCACCGAGGTTGAATTCGACCTTGCCACCACCCATCACGCCGACCTGCACGATGCGACCCTTGAGGGCGATCGACGCGACGTTGCGGTCGAGATAGTCGCCGCCGATGACGTCCAGGATCACGTCCACTCCGCGTCCACCAGTTGCCGTGGCGACCGCCTGCACGAAGTCCTCGCTCGTGTAGTCGACGACGACGTCGGCGCCGAGCGCGCGAACCGCATCGACCTTCTTGGTCGAACAGGTGGCGACCACTCGGGCACCAATCGAGCGCACGATCTGGACGGCAGCAGTGCCCACGCCAGACGCTGCAGCATGCACGAGCGCCCATCGGCCACTGGTGAGACCACCCTGCACGACGAGTGCGTCCCATGCCGTCAGGAACACTTCGGGAATCGCGGCTGCGTCTGCGAGAGCAATGCCCTTCGGCACCCGCATCGCCTGGCGTTCGTGCACGGCGACGTACTCGGCGTAACTTCCGCCGCTCACGATCCCCATCACCTGGTCACCGACGCGCCAACTGCGCACGCGATCGCCACAGGCTTCGACCGTTCCCGAGTACTCCATTCCCGGGATGTCGAGTGCGCCAGGGAACGGATCCGGGTACAGCCCCATGCGATGCAAGACGTCTGCACGGTTGACCGCAGTTGCGGCGACCTTGACCAAGATCTCCTCCGGGCCAATCTCTGGCGCGCGAACCTCTTCGATCCCGAGGACCTCGGGTCCACCATGACTGCGCAGCACGACCGCGCGCATCGCGAGTGCCTACTTACCCATCGCGATTTGCAGGCGACGATCGAGGGTCTCGAGGAACTGCTCCGTCGTCTGCCACGGGGCGGACTCGCCGCCGATGAGCAGGGAGAGGTCCTTGGTCATCTCGCCACCTTCGACCGCCTCCACGCACACCTTCTCGACGGTGCGAGCGAAGTTGATCACCTCGGGGGTGTTGTCGAGCTTGCCGCGGTGCTCGAGTCCTCGCGTCCAGGCGAAGATCGAGGCGATCGGATTCGTCGAGGTCTTCTTGCCGGCCTGGTGGTCGCGGTAGTGACGGGTCACCGTGCCGTGCGCGGCCTCGGATTCCATCACGCGACCATCGGGGGTGGTCAACACCGACGTCATGAGACCGAGTGAGCCATAACCCTGGGCGACCGTGTCGCTCTGCACGTCACCGTCGTAGTTCTTGCACGCCCAGACGTATCCGCCTTCCCAGCGCAACATGCAGGCGACCATGTCGTCGATGAGGCGGTGCTCGTAGGTGAGTCCAGCTTGATCGAACTTGGCCTTGAACTCGGTCTGGAACACTTCCTCGAAGAGGTCCTTGAAGCGACCGTCGTAGGCCTTCAAGATCGTGTTCTTCGTCGAGAGGAACAACGGATAGTTGCGCTGCAGCGAGTAGTTCATCGTCGCACGAGCGAAATTGCGGATGGACTCGTCGAAGTTGTACATCCCCATCACGACGCCCGAACCCTTGAAGTCGGCGACCTTCATCTCGATCGGCGCACTGCCGTCCTTGGGCACGTACGTCATCGTCACCGTGCCAGGTCCCGGCACCTTGAAGTCCGTCGCCTTGTACTGGTCGCCGTGGGCGTGACGACCGATGACGATCGGCTTCGTCCAGTGCGGCACCAGCTTCGGCACGTTCTTGCAGATGATCGGCTCGCGGAACACGACGCCGTCCAAGATGTTGCGGATCGTGCCGTTCGGCGACTTCCACATCTGCTTGAGATTGAATTCCTTCACGCGCGCCTCGTCCGGGGTGATCGTCGCGCACTTCACGCCGACGCCGTGCTTCAAGATCGCGTTCGCCGCATCGATCGTCACCTGGTCGTTCGTTGCGTCGCGGTACTCGATGCCGAGGTCGTAGTACTCGAGGTTGACGTCGAGATACGGAAGGATCAGGCGATCCTTGATGAACTGCCACATGATGCGGGTCATTTCGTCGCCGTCGAGTTCGACGATCGGATTGGCAACTTTGATCTTCGTGGTCATGGCACTCCTGGGGGTGGGGCGAACTTGTATCTGACTTGTACACATTACCCCAGATTCGCGCGCCCAGATGGGCTGAGCGAGGGGCCCAGTCGTAGTGTTTCGGCATGGATTTCGCCTGGAGCGCCGAGCAACTCGCACTGCGCGACAAGGCGAAGGTCGTGGCCCGTGACGCGGTCGCTCGATACGGCCGCTTCAACGACGCCTGGATGAACGGCTACTCCAAGGAGTTCAGCCGCGAGCTCGGTGAACTCGGCTGGATTGGACTGACGTGGCCCGTCGAGTTCGGTGGTGGCGGTCGCAACCCGCTCGACCGACTGATCATCGCCGAGGAACTCATTGCTGCGGGCGCACCACTCGCCGCCTCGTGGTTCGCCGATCGACAGATGGGCCCGGCGCTCATCTCGTACGGCACGAAGGAACAACAGGAGCGGTATCTCCCCGACATGCTCACGGGTGAAAGCACCTGGTGCATCGGCATGAGTGAGCCGAATGCCGGAAGCGACCTCGCGAGCTTGAAGACCTCTGCCCGACTCGACGGCAACCACTGGGTGATCAACGGCCAGAAGATCTGGACGAGCTTCGGTGAGGTCGCCGACTACTGCTACCTCATCTGTCGAACCTCCAGTGACGGACCACCACACGCGGGCATCAGCGAGATCATCGTGCCGATGGACACTCCGGGAATCGAGGTCCGCCCGATCACCGACATGACGACGAACCGGCACTTCTGCGAGGTGTTCTACACCGACGTGCGCGTGCCGAAGGAGAACCTCGTCGGTGCGGAAGGCGCGGCATTCAAACAGACGATGCGCCAACTCGAACACGAGCGAGGTGGAATCGACCGCCTGGTGTCGAACCGCGCGCTCTTCGAACTTGCCCGCGTGCGCGCCAACACGAACGATCGCCGCATCCGACAAGAGATCGCCGCGATCGAGTCCGAATATCGAATCGGCCGCATCCTCGTCATCCGCGAGGTACTGAAACAAGCCCCCGCAGGATTCTCCGCAGCAACCAAGTGTTTCTGCACCGAACTCGAATGGCGCGTGGCTCAATTCGTCTCACGCGTGCTCGGACCAGAAGCGACACTATGGAACGACGTCACTCAGGGACTCGCCTACGCCCCCGCGTACACGATCATGGGTGGAACCTCGAACGTAATGCGCAACATCCTTGGCGAACGCGTACTCGGGCTTGCCAAGGAACCAAGTCCCAAGCCCTAGGGTTGCAACATGCATCCCATCGAACTTTCCAACCGCGTTCTCGACTCCGGTGTCGTCGATCAGCCGGTCAACCGCGTCACCAACGAGCTGAGCGAACTCGCCGACGGCCTCGCCGTCGTCGAGAGCTTCAGCCACTGTGCCGTGTGGGATTCAGGCGATGGACTCGTCTGTTTCGACACCTCGGGCGCGGGC
>DAIRSS010000079.1:0-4719 GCA_036804285.1 Ilumatobacteraceae bacterium | reverse complement strand
TCGGGGAACTTCGCGTCGCTGATGCCCGACGACGTTCCGCCGGTCAGGTTGTAGAAGTGCGCCATCTGCGCGCTTGCCGCCGACAGGAGCACCTGCTCGGGGCTGCCACCCGACATTGCACCGGAGCGCAGGTCGGACACGAAGCACCACAGACCGAAGATTGCAGGAGCGCCAGGGATGATCGCATTCACGTATGCGAGTCCGGCGAGGCATTCTGCGACCTGCTGGACGAGCGCACCGGCGATTGCCGCAGGTGCGGTTGCACCAGCCTGACCAGCCGAGAGGAGCAGCACGGGCATGCCTGCGAGCACTGCAACCTCGAGACACTTGCACGCATCGCTTGCGAACTTGAGCGGTGGCACGACGAAGCAATTCGACTGCGACACGAAGGGTCGTGCGCGCCACTTGTCCTCGCCACCAGCGATCTCATGCAACATCTTCAATGATGCGACGAGATGGTCGGGATGCACCCACGAGGTGCCGACGTGCTTGGTGGTTCCACTCACGCTCAGGTAGCACGTGTTGATGTCCATCGCTGCTGCTTCGGGAATGTCGCGCGGAACGACTGCGCGCTGGTAGAAGTGCAAGTGCTCCATGCGGTCGACGAGGCGAGCAATGTCGTATGCATCCTGGGCGGTCGACTCGCGGTAATCGCCGGTCTCTGGATCGGCGATGTACACGGCCGCACCGGCAGTGCCGAAGTAGGTGTTGGTGCCCCAAGGCTCCATGTCGTACTTCGGGTCCTGGGCATACAGCGGGAAATTGCGACCGGCCATCGCGATCGTGTCTTCGATCAACGAACGCGGGAACAACAGACGCCCGTTCGAGTCGAGCTTGCAACCCTTGGGGAGCAAGTAGTCCAGTGTGGACTGGATCGGATCGGCAAGGCCGATGTTTTCGAGAACGTTGAGCGCCGCTTCGTGAATCTTCAGCACTTCGGCATCGGTGAGCACCTTGTAGCGACCGCTCGGCATTCCCGGGCGAACTGGCTTGATGTCGTCCGACAACGGTGCGGCGCGCAACGCATTGCGGGCGGCGCGGCCTCCACGACGTGCATTCTGCTGTTCTGAGCTCATTGATCCCCCTCGGGATTGGTTCCTGTCGGCTGTAACTGTAGGTGCGACGCCGGGCTTATGCCTTGACGCGCTCGGATTTCGGGTCGTAGAACGGCTGGAGTTGGGCCGTGGCCCCGACCCGCTCGCCCGCCACCTCGATTTCGTAGGTGCCGGAATCCACGAACGCCTTGTCGACGAGCCCGTGGTGGTTCTCGACGTAGCCCATACCGATCGACTTGTCGATCGCGTGTCCGTACATCCCCGACGTGATGTGACCGACGATCTCACCGTTTCGATAGATCGGCTCGTTGTGATACAGCAACTTGCTCGAGTCGGTGAGTGCGAACTGCACGAGTCGCTTCTTCACGCCGTTCTTCTTCTGCTCGAGCAGTGCCTCGCGCCCGATGAACCCGCCCGGCTTGTCGAAGGCGACGACGAAGCCCAGTCCGGCTTCGATCGGCGTGTCGTCTGGGGACACGTCGTGACCCCAGTGGCGGTAACCCTTCTCCATGCGCAGTGAATTGAGTGCGTGATAACCGGCGTGCTTGAGACCGAACTTCTTGCCCGCCTCGACGATCACGTCGAACACACCCGTGGCGAACTCCGTCGGGATGTAGAGCTCCCAACCGAGTTCACCGACGAAGGTGATGCGGTTCGCACGCACGCGTGCATAACCAAGGTCGATCGTTTGCGACGTGCCGAACGGGAATGCCTCGTTGGACAAATCGTTCCACGTGAGCGACTGCAAGAGGTCGCGCGACTTCGGTCCCATGATCGACAGCACCGCGTGTCCTGACGAGACGTCGGTCAACACTGCACGATCGTTTTCGCCGATGTGATCCTTCAGCCACATGTAGTCACGCACCTGCGTGGCGGCAGCCGTGACGACGAGGTACTTGTCGCTCGCGACCCGCAGCACGGTGAGGTCGGCTTCGATGCCACCCCGCTCGTTCAACCACTGGGTGTAGACGATCTTGCCGTTGGCCACCGACATGTCGTTCGCCGAGACCTGGTTGATGATGCGCTCGGCATCCGGCCCCTCGAGCATGAACTTGCCGAACGACGACTGGTCGAACATCGTCACGCCCTCACGAGTGGCGCGATGCTCGGCCGCGGAGTACTCGAACCAGTTCTGGCGACCATAGGTGTACTCGTATTCGGCCTTCTTGCCCTCGGGTGCGAACCAGTTGGTGCGCTCCCAGCCAGCAACTTCACCGAAGCACGCGCCGCGGGCGGCGAGCCGATCGTGGAATGGCGAACGACGCACGCCACGAGCGGTCTCTGGCTGACGGAACGGCCAGTGCATTGCGTACAACAAGCCGAGCGATTCCACCGTGCGGTCGTGCAAGTACGAACGATTGCGCTGGAACGGCATCACGCGGCGCACGTCGACGTCCCACAAGTCCATCGGTGGTCGGCCGTCCACGATCCAGTCGGCGAGCACCTTGCCGGCACCACCACTCGATTGGATGCCGATCGAGTTGAAGCCCGCGGCAACGTACAGACCCTTCACTTCGGGCTGCTCGCCGAGCAGGTAGCGATCGTCTGGAGTGAACGACTCGGGTCCGTTGAAGAACAGTCGAATGCCGGTTTCGGCAAGGATCGGCATTCGGTGCGTCGCGTTCTCGACGAGCGGTGCGATGTGTTCGAAGTCTTCCGGCAACGACGTGAAGGAGAACTCTTCCGAGATGCCCTTCATCCCCCACGGCTTGGCAACGGGCTCGAACCAACCAACGAGCAACTTGCCGGCATCTTCCTTGAAGTAACCGCAGCCCTCGGGGTCGCGCAGCACCGGCATTGACGGCGAGATGCCCTCGACACCTTCGGTGACGATGTAGAAGTGCTCGGCCGCGTGCAGTGGCACCGTCGCACCGACTTGGTCGCCGAGTTCACGCGCCCACATTCCTGCTGCGTTGACGACCGCGTCTGCAGTGATCGTTCCGAACTCCGTCTGCACACCCGTCGCGCGACCGTCTTTCGTGAGGATGCGCTCGACCTTGACGTTTTCGAAAATCTTCACGCCTGCCGAGCGCGCACCTTTGGCCAGTGCTTGTGTGACGTCAATCGGGTTGACCACACCGTCATTCGGCAGGTGCACGCCACCGACGAGGTCATCGACTCTCGCGAGCGGGACGAGATCCTTCACGTCCTGCGGAGTGATGATGTTGACCTCGAGTCCGAACACGCGCGCCGTGGAGGCTCCGCGCTTCAGTTCCTCGAAGCGCTCTTCGTTCGGCGCGATCGATACGGAGCCGCGCTGCTGGAATCCGGTCGCCTGCCCCGTCTCCTGCTCGAGGGTTGCGAACAGATTCGTCGTGTACTGCGCGAGTCGGGTGAGGTTGTTCGTGGCGCGAAGCTGTCCGACGAGACCCGCGGCGTGCCAGGTGGTGCCCGACGTCAGCTGCTTGCGCTCGAGGAGGACGACATCGGTCACCCCGCGCTTGGCGAGGTGGTAGGCCACGCTGCAACCCACGATCCCACCGCCCACGATGACGACGCGAGCGCTACTTGGCAGGTTGGCCATGGTTTTCCTCTTCCCAGGTTTGGCACGTTTTCAGCAGGGATTTAGTATGTCACACACTCAAAAATTCCAACCCAGCGACGACTGCGTCGCTGAGACAGCGGGGGAAGTCATGGCCGAGCGCGCACGAATCGTGATCATTGGTGGCGGCATCGCGGGCGTGAGCGCCCTCTATCACCTGGCCAAGATGGGCTGCACGGACGTGCTGCTCCTCGAGCGCGACGAGCTCTCCTCTGGTTCCACCTGGCATGCGGCCGGCAACGTGCCGACGTACTCGGGTAGCTGGAGCATCATGAAGGTCCAGAAGTACTCGGCCGAGCTGTATCGCGAACTCGCCAAGGACACGGAAAACCCGATCAACTACCACGTCACCGGTTCGGTTCGCCTCGCGCACTCGAACGAGCGCATGGCCGAGTTCAAGCACGTGACGTCGATGGCACGCGCGAACGGCATGGAATACGACGTGCTGACACCCAAGGAATTGAAGGACCGCTATCCGCTCCTCGAGACGCACGATCTCGTCGGCGCACTGTGGGATCCACTCGACGGTGACATCGACCCGTCGCAGATCACCGCGGCGATGGCCGCAGCCGCGCGCAAGATGGGCTCGCGCGTGCGACGCAACGAGCGCGTCACCGCACTCAAGCAGCACGCCAACCACGAGTGGACGGTGACGACCGACAAGGCCGAGATCGAGTGCGAGATCGTGCTCAACGCGGCCGGTTATCGCGCAGGCGAAGTGATGGCGCTCATCGGTCGCCACCTGCCGATCATGACGATGTCGCACCAGTACCTGATCACCGAGGAGATCCCGGAACTCGAAGCACGCGGCGAGCACAAGCTGCCACTCCTTCGCGATCCCGACACGAGCTACTACCTGCGTCAGGAACGCTCGGCGTTCATCCTCGGACCATACGAGTGGCAGTCGACGGCGATGTGGCTGGACGGCATCCCCGACCAGTTCGCCAACATGTTGTGGCCAGCCGACATCGAGCGACTCGAGAAGCAGATCCTCGATGCAGGTGAGCGCGTTCCGGTGATCGGCGACGTCGGCATCGCCAAGGTCGTCAACGGACCGATCCCCTACGCACCAGACGGCAACCCGTACCTCGGTCCAGAGCGCGGCATGCGCAACTTCTGGCA
>DAIRSS010000078.1:0-4740 GCA_036804285.1 Ilumatobacteraceae bacterium | reverse complement strand
AGTTCGGGAATCGTGATCTGGAAGTCGGAGAGGACCTCGAGGAGATACGCCTCGAACTCGTCGTCTGCGCGGTCGATCTCGTCGATGAGGAGCACCGGCGCGGTCGTGCGTGCATCGAGAGCACGCAGGAGCGCGCGCTTGATCAGGAATCGCTCGTTGTACAGCTCGCTTTCGAGCGCTGCGGTGTCCTTGGTTCGCGACTCACCCGTGGCTTCGGCTGCGCGCAGGTGGAGGAGCTGGCGCGAGTAGTCCCAGTCGTAGACGGCCTGGGCGGCGTCGATTCCTTCGTAGCACTGCAGACGAATCAGTTCACCGCCGGTCATCGTGGCGATGACCTTGGCCAGTTCGGTCTTGCCGACTCCAGCTTCTCCCTCCAGCAAGAGTGGACGCTTCAGGCTGAGCGCAAGAAAGACCGCGGTGGCGAGTCCGTCGTCGGCGAGGTAGTCGTTGGCCGCGAGGGCCGTTCGGACGTCGGCAACGGTTGTCAGTGGTGCGACGGCCATTGCCTGAAGGCTACGCCCAGTGGTCTTAGGAGTCGAAACCGAGTCCCAGTCGGTCCATCGTGCGCAACCACAGGTTGCGCTTGCCCGTCTTGTCCTCGCGATTGAGTGCCCAACGCGTGGCCTGGATGCCCACGAAGCGGAACGGTTCGGGTGGGAAGGGAATTGGCTTCGAGCGGACGAACTTCGTGCGCGTGGCCTGCGTGGAGCGACCGTCCAAGAGATCGAGCATCACCTGGGCGCCGAACCGGGTACTCGCCACACCGAGTCCGGTGTAGCCGATTGCGTAGGCGACCTTGTCGCGCATCGCGGTTCCCCAGAACACGCTGTAGCGGCTGCACGTGTCGATCGCGCCGCCCCACGCGTGTGAGAAGCGCACACCCTCGAGCTGGGGGAACGTCTCGAAGAAGTGACGCGACAACTTCGCCCACGTCTCGGGTCGCGACTCGAGCTCGGTGTTCATCTTGCCGCCGAAGAAGTACACCGCGTCGTAGCCGCCCCACAGGATGCGATTGTCGGCGGTCAGGCGGTAGTAGTGGAACTGATTGGAGATGTCGGACAGACCCTGTCGATTCTTCCAACCGAGCGAATCCAGTTGTGATGCCGTGAGTGGTTCCGTGGTGAGGCAATAGTCGTAGACCGGAGCGATGTAGTTGTGCATGCGACGGAGCAGCGGCTTGAACGCATTCGTGGCGAGCGCGACCCTCCGTGCACGAATCGACGACAGCGGGGTCGTCACCGTGATGCCGCTTCCCGAGTGCTCAAGGTCGACGGCTTTCGTGTCTTCGTAGATGCGCACGCCGAGGCTCTCGGCTGCGCGCTTGAGACCCCACGCGAGGCGAGCGGGGTCGACGAGGGCGGCGGTGTCCTTGCACCACATTCCGCCCGTGAAGATCGGTGAGTTCACCTCGCGCTTCACGGCGTGCTCGTCCAGCCACTCGACCTTGTGGCCGAGTTCGCGCAACTGCTCGTAGTCCTCGAGCAATTCCTCGAGGTAGTTGTCGTTGTGTCGCGTGCTCGCGATCTCGATCACGCCGTTGCGTTCGAAGTCGCAGTCGATGTCGTATCGCCGGATTGCCGACTCGATCTCGTTCATGTTCTCGAGACCGAGGTCTTCGAGCAGGCCGACCTCATCGGGAAAGCGTTCTTGAGCGTTCGCGATGCCGTGCGTGAGGCTCGAGTCCATGAACCCGCCATTGCGTCCACTCGCTGCCGAACCGGCCTCGTGGGCGTCGATCAGCACGATGTCACGAGACGGGTCGCGCTCCTTGGCGAGGATCGCGGTCCACAGGCCCGTGTATCCGCCGCCGATGATGCACAGATCGCACGTCTCGGGATGCACGAGCATCGCATTGGCGTCTGGTTCGTCGGCGTCGTCCATCCAATACGCATACGGCTCAGCGTCTGCGATTGCGTCCAGGAAACGCTCGTTTGCACGGTCCCCACTCATGGGGTTTCTCACCACCTAACGCTCTTCAGGGTAGTGCACCCGCAACTATCGTTCCTGTCGTGGATCTCGGAATTTCAGGCAGAACGGCCGCAGTTGCCGCGGGCTCGGCAGGTCTTGGCTTTGGCAGTGCAAAGGCCCTCGCGGATGAGGGCGCGAAGGTGGCGATCTGTGGTCGTGACCAAGCGAAACTTGATCGCGCCGTCGCCGAAATCGGCAAGGGATGCATCGGCATCGTGTGTGACGTGTCGACCATCGAAGGAGCGCGCGAATTCGTTGCCAAGGCGACTGCGGCCCTCGGGCACATCGACATCCTCGTCGCCAATGGTGGCGGACCGAAGCCCGGCACGTTCGCTTCGGTCGACATCGAGGACTATCAGCCCGCACTCGAGCGCAGCATGCTTGCAACCGTCGCGATGTGCAAGGACGTGATTCCTGCGATGCAGTCGCGCGGTTGGGGCAGGGTCGTGGCGATCACGTCCAGCTCGGTGCGTCAGCCGATCGCGACACTCATCTTGTCGAACTCGGCACGTTCGGGACTCACGTCGTTCTTGAAGACCGTCTCGCGCGAGGTGGCAAAGGACGGCGTCACGGTGAACACCGTCCAGCCCGGCTCGCACGCCACCGATCGCATCCGCCAGATTTACGGAGAGTCATTAGACGGCGCTATCGAGGGTGTGCCAGCGGGGGTCATCGGAGATCCGATGGACTTCGGCAAGGTCGTGGCGTTCCTGTGCGGAGATGCCGCAAAGTTCGTCACGGGTGTCAACCTGCAGGTCGACGGCGGTGCATACACGGGGCTGATCTGATGCTCCAGCACGTGGTCGCCCTGACGTGGAACGACGACGTTCCACCGAACTATCACGAGACGGTGACGAAGGTATTGCACGACATGGTCACCCAGATCCCGAGTGTGCGTGACTATCGCTGCGGACCCGATCTCGGCGTGTCCGCGCCGACCAACGCCGACTATCTGATCGTTGCCACGTTCGATGACGTCGCCGGATGGCGCGAGTATGACGAGAGCGCGCTGCACAACGAGATCCGGGCGAAGTACTTCAAGCCGTACATCGCCACGCGAGCGGCTGCACAGATCGAGTTCTGAGTCAACTCCGACGCAACAGGCGTCGGTTTTCATAGCGCGAGGCGAGCCAGAAGGCCGCACCGACGTACAGCCAACCAAGGACGATGTCGATCACCCAGTGCTCGCCGAAGTACACGAGGCACAGCGCCATCGCCGCGGGCAACACGAGTGAGACAGGCCGCAGGATGCGTGGCATCTGCTTCCAGAAGAACGCCACGACGAGGAGCGCGCACGCCGCGTGGAGCGAGGGGAGTGCGGCGACTGGATTGGAGATCGCGGCCCCGCGATCGAAGATCTTCGACACCGTGTGCAGACCCATCTTCGACCAGCCTCGTGCGGTGATTCGCTGCACCGGTTCGAGATAGCCATCACGCGCCGCCATCCACGGCGGTGCCGCGGGGAGCATGACGTAGGTGATCACGGAGAGGAAGAACAGAATCGTCAGTCGTCGCACGTAGCGCACCCACTGCGTGCGCGACACCCACCACAGCACGACTGCGACACCCGGCGGGAAGATGAAGTGCGTCATGTACGTCACTGCGAGTGGGTACTCGTACCACGCGAGCGTGTTCGAGATGTTCAGCTTCTGTTGCATCCACACGTTGGGGTCGACACCGAAGAAGATCGCTCGGTCGATGTCGCGCAGCAGTGTGAAGGCAACGGGCCGTCCGAGCTGGTCGGCGAGTCCGCGCGAGTACTCATAGGCGAACAGCATCCCCGCAAAGATCGACCAGTCGCGCAGCATGTCGCGTTGCGCGCGCCATGGGCGACCGACGTTGGCGAAGATGAACGCGGCGAGGATCCACGCGGTGACGGCGATGCGGTCGACGGGAACGCCGAAGCGGTTCGCGGACCAGATGAAGATGACGAGATAGAGCGCGACGAACACGACGCGGGTGCGTCGCGGGGAGCGCGAGAGGATCGCGAGGATGCGTGGTTGGTTACGACGTGGCTTGTTCAAGGGCTCGACGAACGAGAACCTTAGCCAAGTGCACTCGATACTCACTGCTTGCGTTCAGGTCGCTCTGTGGCTCTGCCTCGTTGGCCGCCAACTCGGCGGCGTCCGCAGCAGAGGCACCCTTGTTCACGGCTGCGCTCACGCTCGTGGCGAGGATCGGCGTCGAGCCCATGTTGACGAGGGCAACGCCAGAGTCACTCTTGCTCTTCCACGCGGCAACACCGACGATCGCCCAGTCCTGGGCACGACGGTTGAACTTCTGGAAGCTCCAACCCGTCATGTTCAGCTTCGGCACGCGGATCTCCGTGAGCATCTCGTCTGGCGCGAGCGCGCTTTCGAGGAAGCCCTTGTAGAAGTCCTTGGCCGCAATCAGGCGCTCACCCTTCGGCCCGTGGGCGACGTAGGTCGCGCCGAGGGCGAGCGTGGTGGCGGGGAGGTCGCTCGCCGAATCGGCGTGCGCGATCGAGCCGCCGATCGTTCCGCGGTGGCGAACCTGGGCGTCTCCGACGTGGCTTGCGGCGTGCGCGAGGAGTGGAACTTCCTTCTTCAGCAGTTCACAATTCTCGATCCGCATGTGACGGGTCAATGCGCCGATCGCGATGTAGTCACCCTTGTCGGTGATGTAGGACAGGTCGTTCAGGCGACCGATGTCGACGAGCACTCCCGGCTGGGCGAGGCGCAACTTCATGAGCGGGATCAGGCTGTGCCCACCCGCCAAGAACTTTGCGTCGTCCCCGTACTGGCTGACGAG
>DAIRSS010000077.1:0-4761 GCA_036804285.1 Ilumatobacteraceae bacterium | reverse complement strand
CCCGACGGATCGACGTCCACGCTCGCCGAGGTGCCAGGTGGCCCGAACGGCATTGCGTATGGTCCCGATGGCGCGCTGTACATCTGCAACAACGGTGGGTCGTTCACCGAGGTCGACTTTCTCGGACTCACGTTCCCCGGTCCGTTTTCGCCCGAGAACTACATCGGTGGTCGTATCCAACGACTCGATCCTGCGACGGGCGAGTTGCGTGACCTCTACACGGAGTGCAACGGCAATCCGTTGCGCGGGCCGAACGACATCGTCTTCGACACCGCGGGCGGCATGTGGTTCACCGACCACGGCATTCGTCACGGTCGCAGTGCGGACCTCACCGGTATCTACTACGCAAAGATCGATGGCTCGTCGATCACCGAGGTGATCTTTCCGAGTGAGGCGCCGAATGGCATCGGTCTGTCGCCCGACGGTTCGATGTTGTATTGGGCCGAGACGTTCACCGGTCGCGTGCACCAGGCCAAGATCGCCTCGCCGGGAGTGCTCGAGGGCTATTCCTCGCTCGATCCTGCCAATTGTCTGTGTGGCTTGCCCGGCTTGCAGCTGCTCGATTCGCTCGCCGTCGACGGTGCGGGCAACGTGTGTGTGGCCACGCTGGGTTTGCAGGCCGCGGGCGTCACCGTCATTTCGCCGAGCGGCGAGATCATCGAACAGATCTTGACGGGTGATCCACTGACGACGAACGTGTGCTTCGGTGGATCCGACATGTCGACTGCATACCTCACGTTGTCCGGCACGGGTCGGCTCGTGTCGATGCCGTGGCGTCACGGGGGACTGCGCCTCAACTTCAACTGAGCACCGTTGCGCCGATCACGGCGTGATGCAACGGTAGGATTTCTGGCGTGACCCAGCGGTTCTATGTCGAAACGTTGGGCTGTCCGAAGAACGACGTCGACTCCGACAAGATCATCGGAACCCTGCTGGCAGACGGTCTCGTCGCCACCGACGACCCAACCTCGGCTGACCTCGTCGTCGTCAATACGTGTGCTTTCATCGAGGAGGCGCGCCGCGAGTCGATCGACACGGTGCTCGCACTTGCCGAGGGTCGCAAAGAGGGTTCCCGCCTCGTCGTCACGGGATGCATGGCCGAGCGTTACGGGGCCGAGCTCTCCGAGGCGTTGCCTGAAGTCGACCAGGTCGCCGGGTTTGGCGTACCGGTGCAGTTGGGGAGAAAGCCGCTCACGGTGAGCTCCGCCGACGTGCCGAGCTTCGACCTGCTCAACTTGCCGCGACCGAAGTCGGTCCACCCGTGGGCATACGTGAAGATCGCCGAGGGGTGCGACCGCACGTGCGGGTTCTGCGCGATCCCATCCTTCCGTGGACCACAACGCAGCCGCGACATCGCCTCCATCGTGGAGGAAGTCGAACAGCTCGAGGTGAAGGAAGTCGTGCTCGTCGCCCAGGATCTTGCGAGCTATGGCAAGGACCGCCCCGGTGAACTCGGAGCAGGTTCGATCGTGCGTCTCGTCAATGAGGTCGCCGCGCGCGTCGAGCGCACGCGCTTGTTGTACCTCTATCCGAGTGATCTCTCCGATGCGCTGATCGAGGCGATCCTGGCGACCAACGTCGCGTACTTCGATCTCTCGCTCCAGCACGTGTCCAAGGAGCACCTGCGCCGCATGCGCAGGTGGGGTGACGGGGAGCGTTTCCTGCGACGGATCGCCGACATTCGCGCGCGCGAGCCCCAGGCGGCGTTCCGTAGCAACTTCATCGTTGGCTACCCGGGTGAGACCGAGGATGACCACGACCAGCTCGTGCGCTTCGTCGAGGAAGCCCAGCTCGACTGGTGTGGCTTCTTCACCTATTCCCGCGAAGAGGGAACGTATGCGGCCGATCTCGATGGGGCTGTTCCCGAGTCGTTGATGCACGAGCGAATCGCAGAGTTGCGCGAACTCCAGGACTCGATCACCGCTTCCAAGCGGGACGAGTTGATCGGCGAGACGCTCTCGGTCCTCGTCGACGAACGCGGGATCGCCCGCAGTTCGCGCGAAGCCCCGTCGATTGATGGTGTCATTCACGTGAGCCCTACGCTGGAGGTCGCCATGATCGTGGACGTCGAAATCGCCGATGCGCTCGGCCCCGATCTCGTCGCGGTGGGTGCACAGATGGATCTCCACGATGGCGACTAACTCGAACGCCATCCGTACCTGGGCGAACGCGGTCACCGTCAGTCGACTGCTCGTGTCGCCGCTGTTCTTTGCGATCATCCCGGATTACGCGGGAGGCTCATGGGCGGCGACCGGTCTGTGGTTCGTGCTCTGTGTGAGCGACGTCGTGGACGGTCAACTCGCACGCAAGCACGGCACGACCAAGAGTGGGGCGTTCCTCGATCCGCTCGCCGACAAGGTTGCGGTGCTCGGCTCGATGTTCGTGCTCGTCGAGCGCGGGATGTTCAGCGGGCTCTTCGCGTGGTTCGTGGGCATCATCGCGGCCCGAGAGATCGCCATCAGCCTGTATCGCGTGTTCGCCGGAGCCAAGGGTGTGAGCATGCCCGCGAGTCGTACCGCCAAGATCAAGACACTCAGCCAGCAGGTTGCGGTCGGTTTCGCGGTGTTGCCGTGGACGGCGACCGATGCGCCGATCACCTGGAAGGTGTCGCTCTGGATCGCCGTCGGCCTCACGATCCTGTCGGGTGTGCAGTACGGCATTCGTGCGGTGACCAACAAGGTCGGCTGACGTGCGCTGCGACGTCGTGGCCGTCGGCACCGAACTCTTGCTCGGCCAGATCGTCGACACCAACTCGGCATGGTTGGGCGAGCAGATGGCGATGGCGGGAATCGACTCCTGCGTGCAGGTGAAGGTCGGCGACAATCTGCCACGCATGGTCAAGGCGATCCGTCAGGCTCTCGCCGACGCCGATGCGCTCGTCATCTGCGGTGGCCTTGGACCGACGCACGACGACATCACCCGCGAGGCGATCGCCGAAGTGATGGGCACGACGCTCGAATTCGACGACGAGGTCGGGATGGTGATCGCCGAGATGTTCGCCTCCCGCAATCGCCGCATGCCCGAGATCAACATGCGCCAGGCGATGGTTCCCAAGGGGGCGTCGGTGATCCCGCAGCGCCGTGGCACCGCTCCCGGACTCGTGTGCCCCGTCGGCGACAAGGTGATCTATGCAGTACCCGGAGTTCCCTTCGAGTTGTACGAGATGTTCGAGCGTGCAATCCTGCCCGACCTGCTCGCGCGCAGCGGTTCACAGTCGGTGATCGCGAGTCGAACCCTGCGCACGTGGGGCGAGAGTGAGAGCGGGTTGAACGAGCGCCTGCACGACCTCATCGGCGAACTCGACCGCGTCGGAAACCCGACACTTGCGTTCCTCGCAAGCGGCTGGGAGGGGATCAAGGTGCGATTGACGGCCAAGGCCGATTCGACCGCTGCGGTGCAGGAGTTGCTCGACATCTGGGACCGCAGAGTCCGTGAGGTGGTCGGCGACGTGGTCTTCGGTGTCGATGCCGACACCATGGAATCGGTCGTGTTGGATCTCCTCCGTTCACGTGGGCTCACACTCGGACTCGCCGAGTCGGTCACGGGCGGGCTCGTTGCCGGACGCCTGACCAACGTTGCAGGCTCGAGCGACGTGTTGCGCGGGTCGATCGTGTCGTATGCAAGCGAGGTCAAGTTCGACGTCCTCGGGGTCACTCCAGGGCCAGTGGTGAGCGAGTCGGTCGCCGTCGAGATGGCGACCGGTGCCCGACGAGTCTTGGGCTCCGACGTCGGCCTTGCGCTCACCGGCGTTGCAGGACCGGCTGATCAGGACGGTGTGAAGCCCGGAACGTTGTGTGTCGGGCTCGCGTTGCCCGACGGCTCGACGCAGTCGCGCACGCTCCAGTTGCCCGGTGTGCGGGACCAGATGCGTCAACTGAGCGTGATCAGTGCGCTCGATTTCCTGCGACGTGCCGTAGCCGAGAAATGAAAAAGCCCCGGGTTTCCCCGGGGCTTTTCCGAAACGCGTTTCGCACTAGGCGGCGCGGTAACCCTCAGACTCGCTGCGGGAGAGCGCGATCGACATGATCACGAGACCGTAAGCGGCCTTCGCGAGAACGTCCGATGCGGAGTAGCCGACCTGAATGACGGTGGCTGCCTCTTCGACGCTGAGTCCGATCTGCTTGGCCAACCAGCTCTTCTCATCGCCGAGGATGTAGAAGATCGGGTAGATGCCCCAGGTGAAGAGGAGCAAGTAGCGAACGTTGTTCAACTTCTTGCCGACCTCGCCAGCCTGGCTCT
The DNA here is from genome assembly GCA_036804285.1 of Ilumatobacteraceae bacterium. Lineage (GTDB taxonomy): Bacteria > Actinomycetota > Acidimicrobiia > Acidimicrobiales > Ilumatobacteraceae > UBA3006. The sequence goes on along the minus strand of DAIRSS010000077.1, from coordinate 522 downwards.
TCAGGGCCTTGCCGACTTCGCCTGCGAACAACTCGTACAGCACGTACAGCATGAAGGCGCCAGAGATGGCTCCCCACACGGTGCGCTCGGTCGAGCCGTGGGCTGCAACTTCGCCCGGGTAACCGGTTGCGATCATGAGCAATGCTCCGACCACGAGTCGTGGCGTCACCTTCTTGGCGACGGCCTTCGACACGCCCGATACCACGACGAGTTCAGCGACGAGCAGGGGCACGGTGAGCAGCCAGTCCGCGTAGCGGTAGCCCTCGTTCCAGGTGCCTTCTGCAAAGTTCGTGAACATGCGCCAGTAGTGATACGCGGCGATACCGCAGATCATTGCCGACATCGTCACCGCGCTGCGGTAGGCGGGGGCAATGCGATTACGCGAGACCAAGAAGTACACAAACGCAATTCCCAAGGTCGCCGTGGCGAACGAGAGTGAGTTGTATACGAGGTCCGGGTTACTGGTAACCAGTCCTGTCATTTCTTCCATTGAGTCGTAGTTCCTCCAACTCGGGCCCCGAA
>DAIRSS010000076.1:0-4811 GCA_036804285.1 Ilumatobacteraceae bacterium | reverse complement strand
GAGGGGACGTCGTACGAGACGGCAAAGACGAGGAGTGTTCCCGCCACCAACCACACCACGAGTCCGGCGGTTCCTTTGCCCCACAAGTCATCGGAGCCGGCACCAATCGCCACGAGCGCACCACCGATCGCGGTTGCTTGTTGGATCATGCCGTTGCGCGACCACCAGAAGGCCGCGCTGATCGCCGCCACGACTCCTGCGACGATGAGCACTCGTCGGGCATCGCTCGCATCCGGCATCCATTCGTCGCAGTACGACACCGCACTCACTCCGGCTGAGGCGGTCGCCACGAGCCAGAGGAAGCCACGGAGTCGGGCCATTGCGCCCCGGTCGTCATCGGAGAGGATGAACCCGCCGAGACCGAGGAGCACCGCGGCGATCGCGGAGATGAGGAGTCGAGCGACGGGGTCGAAGTCCTCCCACGAGCGCAGGGAGAACAAGACGAGGCCGACGATGCCGAGTCCGCCACCGACGTAACTCAGCCCCTCTGCGATGGCGGGGATCCCGCCCGGTCTCGTCGGTCGTGTCGTTGATGCAAGAACCATGGGGAATCTCCTTTGTGCAGTGGACTGCGTTGACGTTGTGGATCGGGGGTGGGTGGAATCGGTCGTGGCCTACTTCGAGTACTCGAGCGTCGACTGCAGGCTGGGCTGAAGATTGAGCTTGGAGGCGTGCAGTGCAAGCTGGGTGCGATTGCTCAACTTGAGCTTCTTCAACAAGCGTGAGATGCGGTTACGCACCGTCTGCAACGACAAGCACACCTCATTCGAGATCTTGCGGTCGGTGTAGCCGCGGGTGAGCAGCTCGAGCATCTTGCGATCGGTCTCATCGAGCTGGTCGACCCACACGTAACCACTCTCGGTGAGGCGCTTCTTGGCGCTGCCGACGACGGCAGACGTGAGGAGCGGAACGTTGGCTGCGGCATCGAGGACGATCTTGTGCAGTTCCCTGACCGGTCGGTTCTTGCTCACGACCGCACTGGCGCCAGCTTCGAAGCCGTCGACGAGTGCCGCGTCGGTTTCGTCGTCCACGAGTGCGACGACCTTGGCGTGCTGGTGGACGGCCTTGGCTCGCCGCGCAATCTCGAGACCAGCGCCCATTGGGTGGGCGACGTCGATGATCAACACCTCCGGCTTTTCGCGTTCGACGGCCTGGATGAAGGAGTTGCCGTCGCGTTCGGAGACGAGCACTTTCACTCCCTTCATTGGTGCCATTGCTTTGACGAGTGCTTCGCGCACCATTTCTTGTGGTTCACAGAGTCCGATGGAAACCATGTGCATTCCTCCTGTTTTCGTTGTTGACGAGTCGTGTGAGCAACAACGTATGTACGTTCGAAGTGAGTGACGCATCGTTCACGTGACATCGGTACAAACAGGTGTACTTGCGTTCGCGTGTGGAACAAATGTCCCTCACGCAAAGTGACACTCATCTGTTGATGTCGACGTCGTCGATGTTTATCGTCGTGCTTCGTTGATCAATCGACACGAAGGAGAATCACATGGCACTTGCACAACTCGCACCGCTCGACTGGAGCTTGCCCACGTGGGTTCGCGACCGACCGTTCGCCTGGCCATCGATGTGGGATGACCTCGCCACCACCACGAACATCCGCGTGGAGGAGTATGAGGAAGACGGCGCCTACGTGATCCGCGCGGAGGCCCCCGGCATCGATCCGGAGACCGACATCGACCTCACCCTGGAGAAGTCCTTGCTGCGCCTCGACATTCGTCGCCACCAGCACAAGCACGAGTCCAAGCGCAAGCAGCATCGCAGCGAGTTCTTCTACGGCTCATTCACGAGGATCATCACGCTCCCGCGCAACGCGACCGACAAGGACGTGAGCGCGGAGTACGAGGACGGGATCCTCGAGGTTCGGGTGCCGCTGAACGGGAAGGATGCGGACACGCGTCACGTGCCCATCAAGCACAAGTAAGCGGCAAACCGACGGGAGGGCCGTGTGCGATGGCGCACGGCCCTTCTCGCGTTTTCGGGTTCGTCTCTCGTGACGTCGAGTCGGTACGAGTGTCACGAGTTGATGACGAGGAATACCGATCGCGCAGATCCGTGCGTCGACCCAGAGATGTCGTCGGCATGCTGTGCGCATGAAACCACTACACACACTCCCATTCGCCATCGCTTTAGCGATTGCGGCACCATCAGTAGCCCATGCAGATTCTCTCGGCGGTCAACGCTGCGACAACCCTGGAGCCTCACAGCGAGCCAACAACGGCAAGTTCGTGTGCTCTCCAGAGGGAGCTCGCAGTGTCTGGCGCCGAGTGGAGACGCCGGCCACGATCCCCGTCATTGCAGACGCACTCCGCGGGTACTCGACGTTCACGTCGTTGCTCAAGCTGTCCGGTCTCGACGTCACGCTCGCACAGAGCGGTCCGTACACGGTGTTTGCTCCCCGCAACGCCGCATTCAACGCCTTGCCCAAGGAGACGGTGGCCGCGCTGCAGCGACCCGACAACCTGGCGGCATTGCGACGGATCCTCTTGCACCACGTCGTGTCGGGTTCGGTGAAGGCACGCGCCTTGCGCACCATGTCGTATCAGACCCTCGACAACACGATGATCAGCGTCGTCGTGAAGAACGGGGTCCGCGTCGATGGCGCACAGGTGACGGTGGCCGATGTGATGGCGACCAACGGTGTCATTCACGGCCTGAGCAAGGTGCTCATCCCGACCGGCATCACGATCATTCCCTGAAGCCGAAGCGGTCCCTGAGGGGGTACCACCACGGTGGTTGGTGCCCCCCCTCGGATTCGAACCGAGGACCTGCGGATTAAGAGTCCGTTGCTCTAACCAACTGAGCTAGAGGGGCGCCGTACTGACGCGGCAAATCTTAGGAGATTCACCAAGCGCAGAAAAAATGGGGGGAACTTTCGTTCCCCCCATGTGCGATATGGGGTGGACGAGGGGTCTCGAACCCCCGACCTCCAGGACCACAACCTGGCGCTCTAGCCAACTGAGCTACGCCCACCACGTGGGCCTCAGTGTAGGCTGAAGGCGACGTAATTATTGGAGTTGATAACCATGTCAGCGATGGATTCCACGCTGCGTTCAACTTTGGCTGACCGGGCCAAAGACATCACGAAACGAGAGTTGGCCACCTACGCCGAGCGGACCGCGGGTTCGCAGAAAGCGAACGCTCGGGCTCGCAAGGTCCTGCCACTCGGAGTTCCGTCCAGCTTCCAGGCCTACGACCCATACCCGATCGTGATCGCCTCCGCCGACGGCCCGAACATGGTCGACGTGGATGGCAATACCTACACCGACTACGACATGGGCTTCGGAGCCCTGTTCGTCGGTCATCGCCACCCGGCGGTCCTGCGCGCACTCGATGCCCAGATCGCGCAAGGGACGCTCTTCGTCAACCCGTGCGAGTCCAACGCCGAGGTCGCCGAGATGTTGGCCGCTCGATACCAGTTGCCGATGTGGCGCTTCACCAATTCGGGCACCGAGGCCACGATGGACGCCCTGCGCGTCGCGCGTGCCGCAACCGGTCGCCACAAGATCTGCAAGGTCGAGGGTGGGTACCACGGTCACCACGACGAAGTGATGGTCAGCATGAAGCCCGCGCTGCACCTCGCTGGTCCGGCCGATGCACCGAACTCAGTACCGGCATCCGCGGGAATCACGCCTGGCGTCGTCGCCGACACGGTCGTCGTGCCCTACAACGACGTCGTCGCACTCGAGCGTGTGCTTGCCACCGGTGAGATCGCCGCGTTCATCGTCGAGCCCGCGATGGAAAACATCGGCATCTGTCTGCCGCAGCCGGGATATTTGCAGAAGGTTCGCGAGCTCACCACCAAGTACGGCACGTTGCTCGTGTTCGACGAGGTGAAGACGGGCATCACCGCGGGCTGGGGTGGTGCAAGCGGATTCGTCGGCGTGCAGCCGGACCTCGTTGCACTCGCCAAGTCGATCGGTGGCGGATTGCCGCTCGGCGCCTTCGGTGGCAAACAGCAATACATGGACGAAATCACCGAGGGCCGCGTCGTGCACCTCGGCACCTACAACGGCAACCCGTTGTGCATGGCGGCCGCGCGTGCGGTGCTCGCAGAGATCTGCACGCACGAAGAGACGCAAGCCACGATCGCGCGCAACGCTGCATTGATCGCCGAGCTGGACTCGATCATCGATGGCGCAGGACTGCCCGCGCACACCGTGCAGTTCGGTGCGAAGGGTTGCGTCACGTGGGCGGAAGAGCCGATCCGCAACTATCGCGACTACAAGGCGACGGACTTCGACCTCGCCTTCGCCCAGTGGATCCACGGCATCAACCGCGGCATCTTGTTGCCACCGGGTCTCGATGAGCAGTGGCTGATCTCCGTCATGCACGAAGAGCGTGACGCGATGCGTTACGCCGAGGTGTTCGCCTCGTTCGTGGACGACCTCACGGCGTGAGCCAACCGAAGTCAGTCGGCTTGCCGACGATGCTCGTGCGCGGATTGCTTCGTCGCTGTGCGCACTGTGGCGGCAGGGGAGCATTCTTCACCGGGTGGTTCGCGCGCGCGGAACGTTGCAAGACGTGTGGCTTCAAGTGGGAGCGCGATCTCGTCGGATTCCAACTCGGCGCAGCAGCGATGAACATCATCATGACGGGCGGTGCCGTGCTCGCAACGATGGGCATCGGTGTGATCGTCACCTATCCCGACGTGCCGACGTGGCCGTTGATCGCCATCGTCGGATCCGTCGCGATCCTCGTCGGCGTCGGGGGCTTCCCGACGAGCTACACCGTGTGGCTGGCCGTGGACGTGCGCATGCACCCCCTCGAGCCCGAGGAGCTGGCGGACGCCGCCGCCCACG